>NZ_JAANAT010000001.1:2400000-2770756 GCF_011089895.1 Mucilaginibacter inviolabilis | reverse complement strand
TAGGCCTCCTGCAGGCGGCGCCTGGTGAGCCAGCGACTGGGTGAGGTATTGAAGATCTTTTCAAAATCGCGCTTAAAAGTAGCCAAACTGCGACCGGTAAGATAGGCAAAACGGTTTAGGCCTACTTTAAAATGGAAGTTCTTTTGCATAAAGCCTTCCAGGTCAATTTTTCCGGGTTCGGTAAAATCAAACAGGATATTTTTTAATTCAGGGTTTACTTTGAGCAGGATATGTAGGGCTTCCTTTACTTTGAGTTTAAATAGTTCCTGGTCATGCAGTTGTTCTGATTCCAGGTAGGGGAGCAGGGAGTCGATAAAATTTTTATAGAGCTTGCTCGCGGGGAGTTTAATAAGCCCGGGTGTCGGCTCTTTTTTTGAAGCAGTGTAACCAAAGGTATCGCTGAATTCGCGCAATGTTTGCTGATCAAAAAATATAGCGACGGTTTTAAATGAACCATTTGGTGGCGGGATCTTTACATACTTGGTAAGCTGATTACGTCTGCTGAACCTGAAATCGCCTTCGGCAAAAACATATTCCCGCTGCCCGTCGTTGGTCACAATGGAGCCCGAAATCTGGTAACTGAAAATATGATCGGCTATAAAGTGCTCACCACCGCGACTGGCATTAAAATAACACGAGTAAACTATATACGGTAATTTCTCCTGGCTCATGATCAATTAAAGTTAAGCAGAATAGCTGTATTACAGCTATTCTGAAAGTCAGGTTTTAACTTAAATGTTTTTCAAAACTACTGCGCATTAAATTCATGTAATCCTGGTCTGCCATTTCTTCGCGGGCCTTCATGCGTAACATAAAATCATCATTGCCTATGACGTAACGCAGCGTGTCGGTATTATCGGTTGCGGCTTCATAAATCAGCGCAGCCACATCTTCGGCGGTTACCAACCCGTTGCGCATGGCATCAAACATTTTACCTGCGGCAGCCAAAAACGGATCATAATCTGCAATGCCCGCGGCAAAAACATCCTGGCTGGTCTTGCCGAAATTGGTAGTAGTACCACCTGGTTCAACTATTTTAACCTTGATGTTAAGTGTTGACAGCTCAAAGGATAATGCCTCAGAAAAACCCTCCAGCGCGAATTTGGATGCCGAGTACATAGATAACATGGGTAAGGTAAATTTACCTGCTCCGGAACTTACGTTGACTATGGTGCCTTGTTTACGCTCGCGAAAATGAGGTAAGATGGCTTTAACAGTGTCCATCACCCCAAAAACATTTACCTCAAGCTGATTGATCACCTGTTCTTTGCTCATGGCCTCAAAAATGCCCATCTGGCCGTAACCTGCATTGTTTACCAGTGCATCTATGTGACCAAAATGGCTGATGCCGGTTTCAATGGCATGGGCTATTGAGCTGGTATCCTGCACATCTAGTTTGGTTACCAGGATGTTATCGATAGTATTTAATTCTGTTTCTTTTTCGGGATTGCGCATGGTGGCTATGACATGCCAGCCTTTGGCGGCGAAATATTTGGCGCTTTCTTTTCCGATACCTGATGAAGCGCCTGTTATTAAAATTACTTTGTTCATTTTCTTTTTGTTTGAATTGATGAAACAAAGTTGAGCATAAACAGCTTATTTGATTGTGTTTAATAGCTCATGTTTATGTGTTGAAAAGCTCAGGTGGTATTTGTGGGGAGACGTAAGTATGCGTCTCTACGGGAAAAAATTGTAGAGACGCATACTTGCGTCTTCTAACAGGCATTCTTATAAAGAACAAAAAAGCCACCAGTATTACCGGTGGCTTTTAAATATGTTGCGGGTTTATAGATTAACCCAGGTATGATTTTAAGATTTTGCTTCTGGAGGTGTGACGTAAGCGTTGTAACGCTTTATCCTTGATCTGGCGTACACGTTCACGGGTAAGGTTAAACTTCTCGCCAATCTCTTCTAATGAAAGCGGATGGTTGGTTCCTAAACCAAAGAACAGTACGATGATTTCACGTTCGCGCTCTGTTAAGGTTGAAAGTGAGCGTTTGATCTCTTCCGATAATGACTCGTTGATCAGTATGGAGTCGGTGTTAGGTTCCTGATTTTCGAGTACGTCGAGCAGGGTGTTTTCCTCGCCCTGTACAAACGGCGCATCCATAGATACATGACGACCTGAATTGCTCAGCGTATCAGAGATCTTGTCGACAGTTGTTTCCAGGATATCAGCAAGTTCTTCCGGTGAAGGTTCACGCTCATATTCCTGCTCCAGTTTGGAGAACGCTTTGCTGATCTTACTTAATGAGCCTACCTGGTTTAGCGGTAAACGCACAATACGTGATTGCTCGGCAATAGCCTGCAGGATCGACTGGCGGATCCACCATACCGCGTAGGAGATGAATTTAAAACCCTTGGTTTCATCGAAACGTTTAGCCGCTTTGATCAAACCGAGGTTACCCTCATTAATCAAATCGCCCAGGGTTAAACCCTGGTTTTGATATTGTTTAGCAACAGACACCACAAAGCGTAAGTTGGTTTTGGTTAAACGTTCCAAAGCCGCCTGGTCGCCCTCGCGTATTTTTTGAGCTAATATTACTTCTTCTTCGGCAGTTATCAGATCAACTTTACCAATCTCGTGAAGATATTTGTCCAGCGATTGTGACTCGCGATTGGTAATGGATTGCGTTATTTTGAGTTGTCTCATTTATTTAATAAACCTTCGGTACTTTCTATTTAGTACAGAACGTGCAAAGTTATAAAATTGTTCTAAAAAAATATAATTGCAAGTTGTATTTGAAAAAAAAATACGCTGCAAATTGCAATTATAAGTGGTTGATTATGAATGACTAGCTATTTCAATGTTAACAAATTGTTCATTTTTACATTATTAATTGTTTAAACCTGCAAGCGGTATGATTTTTGCGGTGTTCTTAAAACACTTATTAAATATCGCTTAATTTAAACGCCTCTTTTAGCCTTGGCCCACGCTCTGTTTGTTGTAATATACAACATTCATTAACAGGATCGTGTTCAAAATACAGAATATATTCCTGATCTACGGCTTCATTTAAAAATAGTTTCTTTTCGCCCAGTGTTTTAAGCGGAAACATGTCATAAGCCATTACATAGGGGAGTGGCAGATGCCCGACAGATGGCAGCAGATCTGCCATATACAATATCTTTTTGTCTTTATAATTGATCAATGGCAGCATCATAGCGTCGGTATGGCCATAAACAAAGCGTATATGAAAATTTTCTGTAAATTTTATGCCATCTGTACTATCCACAAACTGTAATTGCCCGCTTTGTTGTATGGGGATGATATTCTCTTTCAAAAACGATGCTTTTTCGCGCTCATTAGGATTTACCGCCCAGTCCCAGTGTTGCGGATTACTCCAGTAAACCGCATTTTTAAACGCGGGGAGCAATTTATCGCCATCACGCAATACGGCGCCACCAACATGATCAAAGTGCAGATGCGTTAAAAATACATCAGTAATATCATCGCGGTGAAAGCCCAGGGCTGCCAGCGAACTATCCATAGTGGCAGTGCCATGCAGGTAATAATGACTGAAGAATTTTTCGTCCTGTTTATTGCCGATGCCGGTATCGATCAGGGTTAGCCGCTTACCATCCTCTACCAGCAGGCAGCGCATAGCCCAGGTGCAGAGGTTATTATCGTCGGCAGGATTGGTTTTGTTCCAGATAGTTTTGGGTACTACGCCAAACATGGCGCCGCCATCCAACTTAAAAAAACCGGTATCTATCGTGTGGAGTTTCATAGTAGGTAAGTCAAAATTCAAAAGTTCAGGCTTCGCTAAGTCAAAAGTAAAAAATCAAAATTCAAAAATTCTGTTCCGGCTGATTAAATCAAAAGTAAAAATCAAAATCTCCATTCCGATTGATATAAAAACAAAAGCCGGCTGCTATGTAAGCGACCGGCTTTTGACTTTTTATTTTTGAATTTTGACTTACAACTACAAGTGTATACACTCACCGTATGCTTCAGCAGCGGCTTCCATTACAGCTTCGCTCATGGTTGGGTGCGGGTGTACCGATTTGATGATCTCATGACCGGTAGCTTCCAGCTTACGGGCTGTAACAACTTCGGCAATCAGTTCGGTAACGTTATTGCCCAGCATATGCGCGCCCAGGAATTCGCCGTATTTGGCGTCAAATATCAGTTTTACAAAGCCATCTTTATTACCGGCAGCACTGGCTTTGCCTGATGCCGAGAATGGAAATTTACCCACTTTGATTTCGTAACCGGCTTCTTTAGCTGCTTTTTCGGTGTATCCTACAGATGCTACTTCTGGTGAGCAATAAGTACAACCCGGCATATTATTGTAGTTCAAAGGTTCAGGATTTTGACCTGCAATTTTCTCTACGCAAATGATGCCTTCGGCAGAGGCTACGTGCGCCAGGGCCTGACCTTTTACAATATCGCCAATAGCGTAAACGCCTTCTACATTGGTACGGTAAAAATCATCAACCAGTACTTTGCCTTTATCGGTTTTAACGCCGTTCTCTTCTAAACCAATACCTTCAAGATTGGTAGAGATACCTACGGCTGATAATACAACTTCGGCTTCCAATACCTCAACACCTGATGCGGTTTTAACGTTCACTTTGCAAAGTTCGCCGCTGGTATCAACAGACTCTACATTAGCGCTGGTCATGATGTTGATGCCTTGTTTTTTCAGAATACGGTTCAGTCCTTTTGAAACTTCTTCATCCTCCAGTGGAACGATGTTATCTAAATACTCTACCACGGTAACTTTAGTGCCGATAGAGTTGTAGAAATAAGCAAATTCGATACCGATAGCGCCAGAACCTACAACCACTATTGATTTTGGTTGTTTTGGTAACGACATAGCTTCGCGGTAACCGATCACTTTTTTACCATCCTGTTTCAGGTTTGGTAATTCGCGTGAGCGGCCACCAGTGGCCAGTATAATATGTTTAGCGGTGATCTGTTTGGTTGAGCCATCAGTGGCCTTTACTTCAACAACACCTTTTGATTTTAATTTACCAAAACCGGCAACTACATCGATCTTGTTTTTCTTCATCAAAAACTGGATGCCTTTGCTCATGCCATCAGCAACACCACGGCTGCGTTTAATAACCGATTCAAAATTAACCTCACCGGTACCGTTTACATTGATGCCATAGTCAGAAGCGTGGTTGATGTATTCAAATACCTGGGCGCTTTTTAATAAGGCTTTAGTAGGGATACAACCCCAGTTAAGACATATGCCGCCTACTGACTCTTTTTCAATAACAGCAGTTTTTAAACCAAGTTGGGAAGCGCGGATAGCTGCTACGTAACCACCCGGGCCTGATCCTATAACAATTAAATCGTAATCCATATTTTAATGATGTATAATTTAAATTTTCGCTTTGTACGGATTAAAGCTAAACTGTGTTGTTGCACACAGGCGTTAATTTTAATGGCCCAAAGCTAAGTAAAAGGGCTGAAAAGGAAAAATCAATAGAATGTCATTTAGAGCTGTTCCTAGGTACTGTTAAATTAAGGTTAAGTTTTCTTGAGCTATACAATATGAATACTTTTTCTAGCTACAAGTGTCTTATCTTATATTATTTATTGTATGAATAAGATATTCTTACGCTTTATAGTAAAGTTTGTATATAAGCGATTATAGCTCACCTTGTTAAAGAAAGTATAACACTTTTTTAATATGTTGAAATATATTATATATCTATATTGTGATTTTTAATATTAATCAATACTATGAAAACTTTAAAATTATTTTTCCTGTGCTCCTTATTTGTAAGTTATGTTTTACTATCGTTTCCAGGCTGCAAGAAGTCGTCGGTAGTTAATGATAATAAAAAAAATCCAGACAAGCATTTAATTAAAACGCTGGCCATTAAGCCTGATAATTTTAATTGGGAAACAGCTGATGTAATGCCAACTTTACCCGGAACTGAAACTATCTTGTCTCCTTTTGCAGTTGGTGCTAATCAGGCTTTTCCGGCTGCCTTTATTACCGATAAGAAACAATCAGATGGCTGGCAACTCGTATATAATACGTTTAGTACAAAACGCGATGTTTCGCCAAAATTTTTTGCGCTTTATAATGAATACCGGGGTTTGTTAAGAGCTTTTTTTTATTTGAAGCCAACCAGTCCGATACCTAGTAGTTATGTATCACATACACTTAAACTGAAAGAAAATGGCGCGACATCATTATTAAATTATACTACGAGTGATGCCGTTGATATGTCCAATAAACAACTTGTTGGAAATTTGATACAACCTTACAGAACATCAGCAAGCGGAACATGGTATGCTGCCGAATTTGAGGTGGCATATGATCCGGCTACTAAAGGATTGGATGCAATTTCAAATTTGTTAGAGTGGGATGTAAATTCAGTTAATATCAGTAATGTGACTATTAATGGAACATCTTCAGGTACGGTAACCGGGACTTTGACACAACCTAAGGCGCCTACATCTAGTAATTTTTTTGGTAATTTACTTTTTGGCGGTATTTCGTCAGTAGCTAATAAAGGCCTTAAAGATTCGGTAGCAAGCGATATTGGAAAATTGAAGCTAGATGGGTTTTTAACAGGCATTTTAACCACAGGATTAAATCAAGTAGTAGGAGGGGCAGGATCCATTATCAAATCAGTTTTGAGCGGTATTTTTTCTTCAGGGGAAAAAAGTAGTTCAACTGTAACAAATGTAAGTCTAAAAACTTCCGCGCAGATTAATCTAACAGGTAGCATTGAAAATAACTCTTTAATATTTTCCCCAAGTTTAATTATGCCGGGGGCGAGGATTACTGATACCGCAAGTGTAAATGGATTTTTGTCGTTATATTCCAAACCCATGGGGCTTTTTTGTTTAAGTAATCCGCCTGTTATCGACGGCGTTTTTAGTCAAAGTGCATGGTCTTATAGTTCACCGGGTGAAACTGATGATAGAGCAGTACAGGATATGACTTATTATGATTTGGTAAGTTACCAGTTGGAGAAAAATTCATATTCAATCATTTTTAATCCAGATGTAATTAATAATTCGCCTACAGGAGCAGCTATTACAAATTTAAAGCAGGAACTACTGTCTGATTATCCTAATGAATATGCTTCCGCTATCCGAAAAGAAAATGTAGATAATCTGGAGTTATATGCTTTTCCTTATGACAAAAAATTAACATATCAGGCTTGGTCGCCGCAAAGTACTACCCCTGGCGGCATACAAGGCACATGGTCATCGGTTTCACCTGAGCCACCACAACTTGTAAATAGTGGTACTATATTGTCTACTCCCTTACTGCGCATATCGTTTAATGTGGTACCTAACAATGGCGGTCCTGTTGTGGCTGTAATAAAAGCATTCAGACTAAAAGTTAAGTCAAATTAACTTTATTTATATAGCATCAAAGATATGTATCCAAATATCAATACGGCAAAGATTTTGATCTTTGCCGTATTGATTAACAAGTTATTACTTTAGAATAAATATGAAAAATGCTTTATAATGAGAATGGATTGTGTTTATAATCATATCATAATGGTAAATTGATATAGAATATCTACCTGTTTACTTGTTATTAATATTATTAATTGATGACAATGTTGAAAAAAATGGAACAATTGTTAACATGAAATTAACATTGGCAATCAGGCTATTACTTATCTTTGCCGCTAATCAACTTAAAGTATAATTAAAAAAGCAATTTATGAGGAAGCCTTTACTTCTTTTATTATTATTGGCTGGTTTTATGTTCCTTAACAGGAATGCCTTTGCACAAGGTGTTACAACCGCCAATATAAACGGTATCATTACTGATGCCAAGGGTGCCATTCCGGGCGCTACCGTAACCATTACCCACGTGCCAACTGGTACTGTATACTCTACAGTAAGCCGCGCAGATGGCCGTTACAACATTCCAAACTTAAGAGTAGGTGGGCCGTACACCTATAAAGTAAGTTTTGTTGGGTACAAAAATTTTGTTCAGGAAGGTATCACGCTTTCAATTGGTCAGGATCAAAAGATCAATACCAAACTTGAGGATAATTTAACCTCTTTAAAAGAGGTAGTAGTTACTGGTTCACAAGGTAAAGTGATCAACTCATCACGTACCGGCGCGCGCGAAACCATTAGCCGTCAGCAAATTGAAAACCTGCCTACTATTGCCCGTTCATTACAGGATTTTACCAAGTTAACACCTTCTGCTAATGGTTTAGCTTTTGGTGGTCGTGCAAGTACTTATAACAACATTACTGTTGATGGTGCTTTGTTCAACAACTCTTTTGGTTTATCAGGTACTTTGGGGGGCCAGGCCAGTTCACAACCAATATCATTAGATGCGATCGATCAGATCCAGGTTGATATTGCTCCTTATGACGTACGTCAGGGTAACTTTACCGGCGCTGGTGTTAACACTGTAGTAAAGTCAGGTACCAACCAGGTAAAAGGTACAGTTTATTATTATGGTCGTGGTACCAAATTAACCGGTTACCATGCAGGTACAACCAATGTGCCAATCACTCCGTTTGATTATCATACAGATGGTGTTGCCGTAGGTGGTCCGATCATCAAAAATAAATTGTTCTTGTTTGTATCCGGTGAGCAGGAAAGAATCAGCCAGCCACCTGCAAGCGTTTATGTTGCCGGTCGTCCGGGCTTAAGTGGTGCAAACGTTTCAAACGTTCAGGCCAGCACTTTAGATGCTATTAAAGCCAAATTAGCCAGCTATGGTTATGATCCGGGAGCTTATGAAAACTATGTTTACAGAACTTCAAGCAATAAATTAACCGCTAAATTAGACTGGAACATTGATAAAAATAATACTTTAAGTGCGAAATATTTCTACTTAAAATCATTTAAAGATCAGCCAGCCAGTAACTCAGGTATCACCAATGCTGGTATAGGTTATGGTACAACCCGTACGCCGGGAATTAATACCCTGCCTTTCTACGGTTCAGGCTACACCATTAATAATAATTTCAATATTGGTATAGTAGAGTTAAATACCCGTATCAGCAACTCTATGTCGAACAAACTTACTGTAGGTTATTCGGCATTAAGAGATTATCGTAATTTCCTGGGGAATGGTACATTACCAATGGTTGATATCGGCAACGGCGCTTCTGATGCTAATGGTGTAGTTACTTCCCCGGCAAATGCCACAGCAACCAGTTTTGGTTCTGAGCTTTATACTGCTGGTAACGTATTAAATACCAATATATGGCAGTTTGCTGATGACTTTACCATTTATTCAGGTAAGCATGAGTTCACTATTGGTACCAGCAACCAGATCCAAAGCTACACTAACGGCTTTGCTCCGGATTACAATGGTTTATATACTTATAATTCAGCTTCTGATTTTATCAATGGATTACCGGCTCAGGCTTACACCTTACGTTATTCAGCGGTAGGCAGCGGGTTCCCGTTTGCTAAAATCAAAGCATCTATCTATAGCGTATATGTACAGGATAAATACCATGTTACCGATAACTTTAGGTTAACCTATGGTTTAAGGGCCGATTATAACGTATTCCCAACTTCACTAGCCCCTAACGCTAATGCGGCTGCGCTTACTTTCCAGGGTGGTACACATGTTGATGTATCTAAATTGCCAAAAAACAGAGTGCAACTTTCACCTCGTGTAGGCTTTAACTGGGATGTAAATGGCGATGGCTCTACCCAGGTACGTGGTGGTTCTGGTTTATTTACCGGTCCGGTGCCATTTGTATGGATATCTAACCAGGCTTCAAACAACGGATTATTATTTGGTGCAAATACTATTGTAAATGGTGCTAAAGGAAATACTCCGGCACAAAACCAACAATTAATATTTAACCCAAATGTTAATGCAAACCGCCCTGCTGCAGGTGCTGCCAGTACATCTTATGAACTAGATGTGGCTGATCCGAACCTGAAATATCCAAAAATCTGGAGAACAAACTTGGCTGTTGACCAAAAATTGCCTGGCGGTATCATCGGTACTATCGAAGGTGCTTACACCAAAGATATCCGTGCTATCTATCACCAGAACTTAGTATTGTCTGATGGCTATACCACACTTCCGGGTGTTGAAGGTCAAATACAGTATGATTCTAAAAACACTACACCAGCAGCAGCAGCGGCAACCGCTCAAAACCCATCAATTACCGGTTTGTATTATATGAAAAACACCAGCAAAGGTTTCTCATACTTTGTTACCGGTCAGTTACAAAAAAGCTTTACCAATGGTTTTGCTGCCAGTGTAGCTTACACTTACACCAAATCAAAAGATGTTAACGACGGTGGTTCAACTGCTGCAACCATTTGGAATACCCGCTATGTTGCAGGTAACCCAAATGCAGATAACCTGTCGAACAGTTCATATGTACAGCCAAACCGTATCATTGCAACCGTATCATACCGTAAAGAGTACGCTAAAAACTTAGCTACTACTGTTGGTTTAGTATTTGAAGCATCAAACAATGGTTCTATATCATACCTTACTGCCAATGACCCTAACGGTGATGGTGCTACGAATGATTTGATGTATATTCCTAAAAATCAAAGTGATCTTATCCTGGTTGCAGCTCCTAAGGCAGCAAATGGTCAGGTTGATACACGTACACCAGCCCAAATCTGGACTCAGTTAAACAACTTTATCAATCAGGATCCATACCTGAGCCAGCACAGAGGTCAGTATGCTCAAAGAAACGGTACTATATTGCCTACTTATAAAAGAGTTGACTTGCACTTTGCACAAGACTTTTTTGTAAAAGCAGGCAAAACCAAAAATACCATTGAAGTTACTTTTGATGTAATTAACTTCACTAACTTATTGAACCGTAACTGGGGTAACTACCAGGTATCAGCAATAAGCGGTAACAATTTTGGTGCAGCAAGCGTGTTAAGGTATATGGGTAAAGATGCCACTACAGGCAGAGCTACTTACTCATTCCCTTATCTGGATGCTAATAACCAGATACCTGTTACTAACTCATACAAAACAGATTTCAGCCAGTTCTCACGTTTCCAGGCTCAGCTAGGTGTTAGATATATATTTAACTAATCTTTGCTCCTGAAACAGGACTATAAAAGAAAAAGCCCGGCCAATTTGGCCGGGCTTTTTCTTTTATAGTCCTGAAATCTTTGCTCCTTGTTCCCCAAATCCTTACTCCCCAAATCACCCTTTATAAGTTCCGAAAAGTTTATCCCAAATGTTGGTATAAAAGCCAAAATTGTGATTGATATTTAAATGATGCTGATGATGAAAAGACGACGTTCCCAGGTACTTAAAGGGAGTAACCTTCCGGATGCTTTGAGGAATAGGTTCTATGCCTAAATGTCCCATAATGCCAAAGAATACATTAGCCATCAGGTAAATAAAAACGGCGTAAAAATTAAAGTTGAATAGCAGGAGCATCACGAGCCATAATGAGCCAAAACCTACTGTTTCCAACGGGTGCAGTACAAACAAATCAATAGGGATAGGATCGGCATAATGATGATGGAACCGGTGGATAGCTTTATACAATACAGAACGGTGTATAGCGTAATGGAACAGGAACATGGCCAGGTCCATCAGTATAAAAAGCGTTACAAAGTCAAAGAGGATACGCCAGGATAAGGTATAGCTTAACAGGATATAACCATGTTTCCAAAGCCAAAAGCCGGCATAGGTTATCACAGTATTTATTACGTTGGTTAAAATACAGATGAATACCTCCTTGCGGGAAGCTGCTTTGATGGGCTTGCGATTAAATTGAAGCACCAACCAGCCGAATAGCAACGCTAGTACAGTGACGAGTAGATTCTCGGCCAAAAATATCACCCAAAGATTAAAAGATGATTGTGCCGACAAGAACCTGAGCATAGGCGAATTTTTTTGGAGTCAAGAACCAAGAAGTCAAGATACAAGAAAAAAGCAATAACAGTTGACGGTCTTTAAAAACACAACTATTGAAGCATGTTTTTATGCATAGATATTTTTCTGTCTTGATTCCTGACTCTTATTATCTTGCTTCTCCTTTAATACTCAAATACCCCAAATTCTGATGTTACCGTTACTTTTTTAGTATCAGCTTTTTCAACGCGACCGATAATTTGCGCGTCAACACCAAAACTTTGAGATATGGATATCAGCTCTGCAGCGATTTCCTGGGGCACATAAAGCTCCATGCGGTGACCCATATTGAAAACCTTGTACATTTCTTGCCAGCTGGTTTTTGATTCTTCCTGGATGAGCTTAAATAGCGGTGGAACGGGGAAAAGGTTATCCTTAATAATATGTAGATTCTCAATAAAGTGTAGCACCTTGGTTTGTGCGCCACCACTGCAATGTACCATGCCATGTATCTGACTACGGTAAGCATCGAGCATTTTTTTGATAATAGGAGCGTAGGTACGGGTAGCACTCAATACCAGTTTACCAGCTGTTACCGATTGGTTGTTGCCTATGTCAATTTTATCAGTCAGGTTTTTGCTGCCACTGAAGATCAGCTCATAAGGAATGGCAGCATCATAGCTTTCCGGATATTTATCAGCTATGGTTTTGTTAAATACATCATGACGGGCAGATGTCAGTCCATTGGAGCCCATGCCGCCGTTATATTCTTTTTCGTAATTAGCTTGTCCGTACGAGGCTAAGCCCACAATCACATCACCCGGCTGGATGCGGTGATTGGATATTACATCCTCGCGTTTCATGCGACAGGTAACGGTCGAGTCGACAATGATGGTACGCACCAGGTCGCCCACATCGGCGGTTTCGCCACCGGTAGAGTAGATGCCGATTCCTGCATCACGCAGCTCGCTCAATATTTCTTCAGTACCGTTGATAATGGCGGTAATCACTTCTCCGGGGATCAGATTTTTGTTACGGCCGATGGTTGATGACAGCAGGATATTATCCGTAGCGCCCACGCAAAGCAGATCGTCAAGATTCATGATGATAGCATCCTGGGCTATGCCGCGCCATACCGAAATGTCGCCGGTTTCTTTCCAATAAGTATAAGCTAATGATGATTTGGTACCTGCACCATCGGCATGCATAATATTGCAATATTCCTCATCGCCGGTTAATATATCGGGTACAATTTTGCAGAAAGCTTGAGGGAAAATACCTTTGTCGATATTTTTTATTGCATTGTGTACATCATCCTTAGAGGCAGATACGCCACGTTGATCATAACGTTGTGAAGAAACCATGGCGCAAAACTAATGATTTTGACACGAATTGTCACGAATTTATACTAATTACACGAATTTAAAGAGGTGCTAATTGATACGGATTAATGAATTTAAATCCATAATTATAAGCGCGTCATTGCGAGGTACGAAGCAATCTCTATGCTGTACAGAGCAAGTATGTATAGTTGACCTGCCTTTGTAGAGATTGCTTCGTGCCTCGCAATGACGTGCGGAAAGAAGGGGCTAAAAAAGAAAGAGTCGGCCATAGCCGACTCTTTCAAAAAATTAGTGGAATTCGCTTTAATTCGTAACAATTAGTGCTTATTTAATAAACAGCAACTCCCTAAATTTTGGCAGTGGCCACAAGGTGTCATCTATTAGCTGCTCCAGTTTATCTACATGGTAACGTATCGGTTGGAAGAATGATTTTACCTTTTCGTCATAATCAATGGCGCGTTGGCGTATGTCTTCAATCACATTGGCTTTTTTGCGCTCATTAACCATTTGCTCCACGTTGGATTTAATAAAGTTCACATGTTCAGATATTTTAGTAATAATATCCAGTTGGGCGGCGTAAGTGTCGTTGCTTAAACCAAGGTCTTTGAGGCCCTTTACGTTTTCGATGAGTTTGGATTGGTAGGCAATAGCCGATGGAATGATCACATTCAGTACCAGCTCGCCAATAACACGTGCCTCGATCTGTAGTTTCTTATAAAAGGCATCCAGTAAAATTTCATGACGGGCATGCGCTTCGCGCGGAGTAAATATGCCGGTTTCTGCAAAAAGGATATCGGTTTTTTCAGATAACATAGCATCCAGCGCTTTTGGCGTGGTTTTGATGTTGGATAAACCTCTTACCTCTGCTTCTTTTTCCCAGGCATCACTATAGCCATTACCCTCAAAGCGGATGCTTTTCGACTCTTTAATATATTTTTTGATCACCATTAACAGGGCCACATCTTTTTTCTCACCTTTTTTGATCAGCTTATCTACGTCAAACTTGAACTTTTTAAGCTGGTCAGCAACGATCAGGTTCAGCACCGTCATCGGGCTGGCAGAGTTTGCTGATGAACCAACGGCGCGTAACTCAAACTTGTTACCGGTAAAGGCAAAAGGCGAGGTGCGGTTACGGTCGGTGTTATCGGGCAATATCTGCGGAATCTTCGGGATGCCTTGCCATAGCAGGTTATCTTCTTTGATCTTTTTGCTGATCCTTGAAGTTTCTATTTCATCCAATACATCATTCAACTGGCTGCCCAGGAAAATAGAGATAATAGCCGGTGGAGCCTCGTTGGCACCCAGACGGTGATCATTATTTACCGAAGCGATAGATGCCCTTAACAGATCGGCATGTTCATAAACCGCTTTGATGGTATTGACAAAGAAGGTAAGGAACATGAGGTTATTCTTAGGCGTTTTGCCTGGCGACAACAAATTTTTACCTGTGTTGGTGATCAACGACCAGTTATTGTGCTTGCCTGAGCCATTGATGCCGGCATAAGGTTTTTCATGCAGCAGAACTTTAAAGTTATGACGACGGGCAACACGGTCCATCAGGTCCATTAGCAATTGATTGTGATCAATGGCCAGGTTTATTTCTTCATAAATAGGTGCACACTCAAATTGTGATGGCGCAACCTCATTATGACGTGTTTTTAAAGGTATACCTAATAATAAGGCCTCGGCTTCCATATCCTGCATATAAGCATATACACGTTCCGGGATCGACCCGAAATAGTGATCTTCTAACTGCTGGTTTTTGGCCGATATATGGCCAAACAATGTACGCCCGGTTAAATACAGATCTGGACGTGCATTAAATAAGGCAATATCAACCAGGAAATACTCCTGTTCGATACCTAATGAAGCATTTACTTTTTCAATACCCTTATCAAAATAATGGCAAACATCAACTGCGGCCTTATCTAAAACGCTCAGCGCTTTTAATAAAGGTACTTTATAGTCCAGGGCTTCGCCGGTGTAGGATACAAATACGGTGGGTATACATAAGGTACGGGCCATCAAAAATGCAGGTGATGACGGATCCCAGGCGGTATAACCACGGGCCTCGAATGTATTGCGGATACCGCCGCTAGGAAAGCTCGATGCATCCGGCTCTTGCTGTGATAAGGCATCGCCCGAAAAACGCTCAATAGCGCCACCGTCAGCGGTAGGTTCAAAAAAAGCATCGTGTTTTTCGGCAGTGGTACCGGTAAGGGGCTGAAACCAGTGTGTGTAATGTGTTGCTCCTTTACCCAATGCCCATGATTTCATGGCGGCAGCAATTTGCTCGGCCAGGTCGCGCGGAATTGGTTCTCCTTTTTCAATAGAGTTAATGATACCCTGGTAAGCTTCTGTAGAAAGATATTCCTTCATTTTCTTTTTATCGAAAACGTTGGCGCCAAAGTAATCTGAAATTTTTGAAGAAGGAGCTTTCACTTCCGGGATGGTTCTGCTCAGAACGTCCTGTAGTGCTTTAAATCGGATGTTAGACATAAGATATGAGGTTAAAATAAAGGTCAACTTTCAAAAATAGAACTATCATTTAAAATATACACAAAAATTAAAGGAAATATGATGTAAGTAGTTAATGATCCTAAAATGATGAATGTTTTGAAAAATGCCCTTTTGATGTCTTGATTTTGATTTAAACTGAACTTTTGAAAGTTTTTTGCCTGTTTTTTGTTCTAAAAAATGAAAAAATCAGACTTTTTTATAAAAAATGATTGAATTTTTTCCATTGAAACAATTTATATCAATTTCTAAGTGAATTAAATTTCAAAATCATCAAAATATGACTTGATTTTTAGTTTTGATTTACAATTTTCATAAATATTGTATTTTGTAACGTTATTTTCTTGTTAAAAATTTGTTATTATTAAAATAACTACATAATTTCAGAAAATAATTTACAGAAACATCATAATTATTGTGTTTTTTATAAAAATAACAATAATTTAAAGGGAAGAAGAGGGGATTTTTGAGTGAATTTGATGAATTTGTAAAATTTAACCCACAATCAAGCTTAATTATATAAACAATCAAACTAAATTAAACTTTTAAAAACAATCAAACTAAATTAAAGACAAATGAAAGTAAGTTCAACAAAACACAACCTCCTGAGTGCAGTCCGACAACTGTCACGTGAAAAATGGGCGCTGGGAGCCACCATTTTAACAGGAAAAATGATTGGTTTAGGGCTGGTATTGGTGGCCATGATCAGTTTGCCTGGCTTATTAGGCTCATCTGCTCACGCTGCCGACACTTATACCGCTCATGAAACAGCACTCATCAATACCGTTAATACGGTGTGGACATTGGTTGCTGCCTTTTTGGTTTTTGGTATGCAGGCAGGTTTTGTGATGCTTGAGGCTGGCTTTGCCCGTAAAAGAGAAACGGTTAACGTTTTAATGGAGTGTATTTTTGATACATGCCTGTGCGGGTTATTGTTTTATGCAATAGGTTACGCCTTTATGTTTGGTAACGGTAATGGCTTTATTGGCTGGGGTGGTTTAGGCGCCGATGGCAAAACCATTACTAATTGGTTCTTTTTACAAAATACTCCGGCTACTTATGGTGCAACCGGTATCCCGCTTTTGGCTCACTGGATATTTCAGTATGCTTTTGCTGATACCTGTTCAACTATTGTATCTGGTGCCATGATTGGTCGTACAAGTTTCCGTGGCGATATTTTATACAGTATAGGTATTACAGGTTTTATTTACCCAATAATTGGTCACTGGGCCTGGGGTCCGGATGGTTTCCTGGCTACCATGGGAGCTACAGGTGGTTTCCTGCCAACATTAGGTCAGCCTTTTCGTGATTTTGCCGGTTCAACCGTGGTACATACTATTGGTGGTGTGGCGTCATTGGCCGGTGCTATGGTGTTAGGCCCACGTTTAGGAAGGATTTTCGCCCGCGACGATAAAGAAAAAGGCGGATTACCTGCCGGTCATAACTTATTGGTTGCTGCAGTAGGTGGTTTTATATTATGGTTTGGCTGGTATGGCTTTAACCCGGGATCAACCCTGTCTGCAATGGATATGCAGGGTATTGGTCGCGTGGCTGCTAATACTACTCTTGCTGCTTGCGCCGGTGGTTTTGCCGCTATGCTGGCTGCCCTTTGGTGGGGCCCGACAAAAGGCAAGTTCGATCTGGCCTTTACCATCAATGGCTTTTTAGGTGGTTTGGTTGCTATTACCTGCCCATGCTACTGGGTTAGTCCCTTTGGTGCTATCTTATTAGGTGCGGTTGCCGGCTTCGTGATATTTGCAGGTGTTTATATTATTGAGTGGTTCCGTATCGACGATCCGGTTGGCGCAGTTTCTGTTCACGGTCTTTGCGGTATCTGGGGTACTTTATCATTAGGCTTATTCGCATCAGGTCAGTTTGGTGCTACAGGCCCAACAGGAGCCGATAATTCAGCACCGGTAACCGGTTTATTATATGGTGGTGGTTTTGGTGTATTGAAAGCTCAGGCCATCGGTAGCTTTGCTATTACTGCAGCTGTGTTTGTAGTAACCTTTGTTATGATGTTTATCATCAATAAACTACCAAATCCATGGAAACTACGTATCGAAGAACATGGCGAAGCAGGTTTAGGCGGTATCGATGTGTTTGATCACGGTATCGAGGTTTACCCTCAACAAGAAGAAGAGATCAGTTTAAGCGGTCTTTTTGACAAAGGGGTTAAATCGACTACCGAAGTTTAGGACGAATAAATAACAATGTGGGTCCCCGGTCGGGGGCCTGTAATACCTTGTGTGGTTGGTGTGTGGCTTTAATGCAATGGCATCGCCAACTGCACAGGGATTTTTTATGCCGACAATAAAAAGTCCTTTATGGTATTAATTGTTTGATTATCAATATTTTATATCGAAAAAATTAACAAACCAAATTTTATTAACAATTAAATCGTTATCATGAAAAAAACAGCTTTACTTTTATGTTTCTTTTCTATCGCGGCTTTTACAGTGAAAGCACAAGACACCACAAAAACGGCAACGGCAGATCCGCCATTGACCATAACCGGGTCTGTTGATGCTTATTATAAGTATGATTTTTCTAAACATGCCAATATACCAACCAGCTTCGCATCTGATCAGAATTCGGTTTCGATAGGTATGGTTGATCTCGGGTTGAAGAAAAAAGTAGGCAAAGCTTCGTTTGTGGGCGAATTGTCTTTTGGTCCGCGAAATGATCAGTCAATCCCAAACCCTAATTACCATATTCAAAACCTGTATGTTTCATATGATGTTACCAATCAGTTTAATTTAACAGCGGGTTATATGGCCACATTTGTTGGGTATGAAGTAATAGCGCCATCAGGTAACTATAACTATTCCACTTCGTATCTGTTTACCAATGGTCCGTTCCAAAATGCAGGTTTAAAAGCCACTTATGCTTTTTCTGATAAAGTAAGTTTAATGGCTGGTATTTTTAATAACTACTGGAATGCTTACTCATCATACAGAACCGTAGGGGCTACTACTACAACATCGGGCGATGTATCAACTTTTGGCGCTCAATTGGTGGTAACCCCGGTTAAAGGCTGGACGGCTTACCTGAACTTGTTAACCGGTTCTTATTCCGGAACAGAGTTTGATTTAACCACAGCTTACCAAATAACTGATGCCTTTAAATTAGGATTAAACGGTGCTACTTTCTCTGCTCCACATGATGGTGGCGGCTTTAGTGGTGTGGCCTTGTATCCTCAGTTAGCGGTATCAAAAATTGTAAGCTTTGGTTTAAGAGGGGAGTACTTTAAAGTGAAAAATGATGGCGGTGATGTAAAAGCGATCACCGTAACTTCAAATATCAAGGCTGGCCCGCTAACGCTGATACCTGAGGTGAGGTTTGACAACAAGAGCGATAAATTCTACGCGCCTTTTGTTAACAGCAGCGGTGTATCAACAAACAAGGCTTCGCAGTTTGTGTTAGCAGCGGTTTACGCGTTCTAAGAAAAAATAGATTTCAAATCTTTTCGTAAAAGCCGTTCCTATTACCGGAACGGCTTTTATCTTTGGGGATAAAGATTTTGGAACAAGAGTTTTTGGAGCAAGGAATAAGGACTTTTGTCTGCTCGGATTTTAATTTTTTTCAATCCTTGCTCCTTGATCCCCAAATCCTTACTCAACTTAATAAATTATAAAATGAAGAATATACTGATAGTGTTTGCTTGTGTGTTGTTGGCGAAAAGTGCTTCGGCTCAAAAAGATTCGCTGGCTTTTGATGAAAATGATAAGTATATCTATTATCAAACGGTTACCCAGGAAGGCCTGAGCGCCGATACTTTGTATAGCAGGGGGTTCTATTTTTTTAAGTCGGCCTATCCTAAAGATAAACTAAAGCTATCAACTACCGATAAAGCGCAGGGTGTGCTGGTAGGCAGCAGTGGTTTCCTGGTGTCGAAAAAATCATTTGTAACTACTCATGAAGATGGCGAGATAACCTATACGTTGCGGGTGGAGGTAAAGGATAATAAATATCGCTATTGGTTTACCGATTTTGTATATGTGCCCTATCAGCGCAATCGTTACAATGTGTATGAGCCTGTGCCGGGCGTTACCATCCCCATGGAAAAAGCCAAAGACAAGCTGGATAAGCGTGATGTTACGGAGTTTTTGAACCGTATATTGCAGAATAGTCGCAAAGTAGGTGGGGTATTAAGGTCATATATGCTCAAAATATCGGCTTTGCCCAAAGAGCAGAAAAAAATCAATAAAATATCGACGAAGGAGTGGTAGTTTAAATGGTGAATGGTGAGATGTGAGATGTGAGATGTGAGATGTGAGATGTGAAAAATTGGTAAGCAAGTTAGATAAATTCTGAAAACGGCGCAGCCCTCAACCGAGTTAATTCTTTAATTCTGAAAATTCTGATTCAGACAAAAAACTCACTAATTCACTAAATCAATAATTCAATAATTAAAAAAGCTGCATCTTTAAAAATGCAGCTTTAGTTTTTTTCTTGTTGTTTGGTTTAATAAATAATACGGTGGAGTTTAAAGCTCTTCGTCGTGCTGACTTACGTCAAGACCGGCCAACTCTTGTTCTGGTGTTACGCGTAAGGTGCTGATCATGTCTGTGATCTTCAGTAATAACAGGGATCCAAAAAATGCGAAGGCGGAAACACCTACCAATGTAATGAGATGAAGGAAAAATAAATGGGTTTCGCCATAATATAAACCGTTGCCGGTAGTATTGCCCGCGTTTACATTTTGATGCGCGAATACGCCGGTTAATAACATGCCCACCATGCCGCCTACACCATGGCAAGGAAATACATCAAGGGTATCATCAATGCTGGTTGATGTTCTCCAGATTACCACCAGGTTACTTACTACCGCGGCAACTATACCGATAATTAAAGAGTGCGGGATGGTTACAAAGCCAGCTGCCGGTGTGATAGCAACAAGGCCTACAACTGCGCCAATACAAGCACCCATAACGCCAGGTTTTTTACCACGCAGGATATCAAAAAACATCCAGGCCATTGCAGCAGCAGCTGATGCGGTGGTTGTGGTAGCTAAAGCGGTTGCGGCTAATGTGCCAGAGCCTAAAGCTGAACCGGCATTAAAGCCAAACCAGCCAAACCACAATAAGCCGGTACCTAATAGTACGTAGCTGATACGGGCCGGCGCGTGTGCTTTATCGTTGCGTTGTTTTAAGTATAAGGCCGAAGCCAATGCAGCCCAGCCAGCCGACATGTGTACTACCGTGCCACCAGCGAAATCCAATACGCCTTTACCAAACAGGAATCCATCTGGGTGCCAGGTAGAGTGGGCGAGTGGGGCGTATATAAATATCATGAACAGGCAAAGGAAAATTACATAGGAGTTAAAGCGGATGCGCTCGGCAAAAGCTCCGGTGATGAGTGCAGGGGTAATTACCGCGAATTTTAACTGGAACATGGCGAATAATACCAACGGTATGGTTGGCGCCAATTTCCAGGTGGCATTGCCCAGTGTGCCTTTCATCATAAAAAAGGTGCGCGGATCGCCAATGAAGCCACCGATCGAATCGCCGAAGGCCAAGCTAAAGCCGAAGATTACCCATATAACAGTGATTACACCCATGCAAACAAAGCTTTGCAGCATGGTTGATAGTACGTTTTTTTTGCTCACCATGCCGCCGTAAAAAAAGGCCAGACCGGGTGTCATGATGAGTACAAGGGCGGTGCTTACTAACAGCCAGGCGGTATCGCCGCTATCAATTTTGCTGTCTTTTATGGTAGTGAGGGTAACGGAGGGGTATACAAGTGCCAATATAATTACGACGATAAGTACGCCAAAGGGTATGAATTTTTTCATGTTTCGGGTTTTAGGGTGTTAGTAAGGTTTGATCAATACTGCCTGGCACCAATCAAAATACCAGGCAGTATTGGGAGTCAGGATGTTAAGAGCCAGGAATCAGGACAAAAAGAAAAACAGTGATGAATTTGGTGTTGTCCCTGATCTGAAGGATAAATATTCAAACGAAGAGGTTAACGATCAACTGTTTTGTTTTTTTTGTCTTGATTCCTGATTCCTGATTCTTATCTCTTGATTCTTAAATAACTCCCGGCATCCAATCAAAATGCCGGAGGTATTAAACTAAATTTTTAAAAACAATAAGATCCGGATGCTTAATCAGGGCACCGGGATAGCATTGTTTTTTCTGCTACCAAAAAGCGTGAAACGGAAAAAGGATGAGTTTGCGGAAACGTGACAGCTGACTTGTGTCGTGGCCGCAAGTGAAAGTGATGTATTTTATCCCTATCGAGAAAAAATTAGGGTTGTGATAAAAGCCTTGCAGCGAATGTGCTCCACGATGTTGCTGTACATTAATAACCGGAAGAGGTACATTGTTAAGGCTGTATTCGTAATTAGATGGACGATGATTTGGACTTGCTGTCTTAAAAGAGGCTTTTTTTTCGTCCTGATAGTTAATATGGTGTGATCTATCCCGTCCGGACGCTGAAAATCCGAAAAAAAGGAAAAAAAATAAGGCAGTAAATTGATAAAGCCTGTTGATCATGTTTAAAAGTAGTAAAAAATTAAAATAAATACATTTTTTTTATAAATATTTTAACTTTTTGTTTGTTTATGTGATAAATATGTAGTTAAAATAATTTTAAATTGTTACTTTAGTTTAAAAATTACAAAATAAAAATCAATAAATGAATATATATTGTGATTTTACTCTTAATGGTCGAAAAGTTTCTCAATAAATTCATTTATAAAGCCTGACGTAAAGGATTTCTCCTCGTTCCTCGTCGAAATGACATTATTTTTTGGATAAATAATAATGTCTTCAATTGCTAAACCAATTCAGTAGATGGGCTTTTTGCGCAAAATTTAAAGCTCTCCGCATTTGGCGGCTTATACTATCGATGAAATTTATTTTAAAATAATTCTTGTTTTATAAAATATTATATATGTATATTCGTTTTATAAGAAATTTAATTCTGAAAATTATGAGTATTGCCAAATTTGATTTGTACAACGCCGAGTGGCTCGACCTTGTATTTGACCATCGTAACAAAGAGTACGGTGCTTATGATCTGAGAAAGAATTATGGCCGCACCATGAGCAAAGCCATTGGGCTTAGCTTTATTGCTGTTGCTGTTTTGGTAGTGGCAAGTTTTGTATTCAGGGTAAAACCTCAGGAAGTGGTTAAAATGATACCGGTGGATATCACTCCAACTTTGGTGAAACCTCCTGTAGAAGCGAAGCCTAAACCTGCTGAACCTGCGGCAAAACCTGCGGCTCCAGTAAAACCTGCTGCACCCATACAAACAACAGCATTTACAACTCCGCATATTGTTCCAACAGATCCTCCGGTTGATCCTCCTGTGATTAAAGATATTCATGGAGCTATAGGTTCCGAAACAATTAAAGGACCGGCTGGTGGTGATAATGTCACTGCCAAAACTGAAACTGGGACTGGCACCGGCACGGCGCCTGCTGATAATGAAGTACGTAATATTGGGGATGGCGGTCTTGAAGTAATGCCCGAACCAGTAGGTGGCGCGGCGGCCTGGGCTAAATTCTTGCAAAAGAACCTTCGTTTTCCGGGCGTGGCCCAGGAGCAGGGCGTATCAGGCAGGGTGATCATGAGTTTTATTATTGAGAAAGACGGCTCTTTGTCCAATATAAAAGTTGAGCGTGGCGCAGGGTATGGGTTTGATGAAGAAGCCCTGCGCGTGCTCAAGCTGGCCAAAGCCTGGAAGCCTGGTATCCAGAACGGTCAGCCGGTGCGGGTACGGTACAATATCCCTATGAGTTTTCAGCTAAGTGAACAATAGATAAATGCAAGTTCGGCAAGGTGTTAACCCGGGTTCTGCTGGTAGACGGAGCCCGGGGGAACACGCCAAAAAGTGTTTTGTCCACATTAACCTTATAAAATCATATGACCAGACTATCAGGTACAGCTATTGGCGTTTTCTTATTATTGTTTATTGTGCGGGCCAATGCCCAGGATAACAAACAGGGCTTCCAGATTAAGGGCACTATAAAAGGTGTAGACTCGGGTGTAGTGCGTATGCTTGCTATTGGGGGTGGGCTCAATGCGGTAGATAGTGCTACTATTACCAATGGGAAATTTACTTTTCGGGGAAAAACCGGCTCGTCTAATATCAGGGCATTTACGGTTGTTCCAGGGAACTGGATATTTCGGGGTATTGTGGAGGATACGTTGCTGACATTTGAAATAGACACCGCAGGGGCCATGCATCAGCGTAAAGGTAACAAAGATTATCCGATGATATGGCAAATTAAACAAACAGGATCGAAGATGGGGGATGTTTATGCCAGGTATGAGGATGAAACAGGCCCGACTTACTTCATAACTCTTTTTAAGCAACTTAACGCGGCTACCGGCGCATCGGATATTGCAGCTATACGTGCCAAATTGGATTCTGTTCGCCAGGCGATGGGGCCAAAGCAAAAAGCATGGATCGAAAATTATATCCATCAATATCCCACATCAGTGGCTGGGATTTTTATATTTAAGGAGCTTTATGAGCAAGCATTATCCAGAAGCCCATCTGGTTATTTACAGTCGGTTCTTGTTCAATTTTCAGGTGCGGCAAAAGCTTCTGCCTATTATAAGGATCTGGCAGATCTGACAGGAAATTTAAAAAATAACGAAGCTAATACCGTTGCTCCCGATTTTACGCTGGAAAAAAGGGATAAAACAAAATTCACGCTTTCCACAACACGAGGTGGATATACCATGATAGATTTTTGGGCAAGCTGGTGCGTGCCTTGCAGAGCCGCCATCCCTAACTGGAAAAAAGTATATGCCAAATACCATCCAAAAGGATTTAATATGGTAAGTGTATCCATTGACGATTCCTGGAAGAATTGGCTGCCCGCTTTGGATAAAGAAAAAATGCCATGGGTGCAGGTGATAGATGAACGTTCTTCGAAGTATTCAAAAGGAAAAGTGAGCGAGTTATTTCCAAGCCCAACTATCCCTTTTTATGTGCTGTTGGATAAAGAAGGAAAAGTGCTTTTGGCATCGGGTGATGAAGAGGCCATGAATAAAAAACTAGCAGAAGTGTTACCATAAGTTGCCCATGGGTGTATATAGCCATAGGCAATCAAGATAAAGTGGTTGTATAGCGTCTCCGGGGGGACAGAAATCGTTAAATGACCACCGTGGGCAAACGAATATTTTTCGTTTGCCCTTTTTTGTTGTGTAAATTAAGTTCCCTCCCCACGGGAGGGGTGTGGTGCCTGGTGTTGTGGCAGGGAGGGGTTTCTATGATAGACATAACGGATAAACCCCTCCCTGCCCCTCCCGTGGGGAGGGAATCGCACTGGGCCTGCACTTCATTTTTTAAAGTCACTCACCTATATGCCAAAATTCATCAACAGGTCAATTACCCGGGGCATGTCTGTTTCCAGTTCGGGGTGCCAGAGCATGGTGAGTTCGGCCTTTTGGAGGGTATCTTTTAATTCAATGTATTTAATAATGCCCGGATAGTTGCGCAGGCTCGACATAGGTTCGACAGTAATGCCCAGTCCAGCCTCAACCAGGCGGATGCCAGTACTGGCAAAAGGCGTTTTGTGAACAATGTTGGGTAAAAAACCGGCTTCAATAAAAATAGATTCTACAGTGCCCACATACAATGATCCCTCAGAGCGTGGCGGCAAAATAAAACGGTCATTGGCAAATACAGATAAATCCTCGAAATTTTCCGGGCTCACCGGGTGATCGAGCGGCAGCACCACCGCGAAATTATCCCGCAGTAATACCTTGCTTTTTAAATCATCACTAATAACCGGGTTGGTAGAAAAGCCGATATCAATTTCTTTATTTTTCAGGTCGATAGCTTGTTGCTTATTGTTTATCTCCAGCAATACGGTATGAATATCGGGCAAAATTTCATTGATATGCCTGATCATTCCCGGTAAAAAACTTTGCATAACAGAATAAGTATAACCTATTCTGATCTCGCCGGCTTCGCCTTGATGCAGTTGGGCAGTACGTTTGGCTGCATGGTCAAACTGATTTACCAGTCGCTCCATTTCGGTTTTAAAATATTTACCGGCGGGCGTAAGCTCCACATTGCGCCTGTCGCGCTTAAATAATTGCGCATTTAATGATTCTTCCAACTGTTTAATCTGCCGGCTCAGCGCAGGTTGAGCAATAAATGCTTTATCAGATGATTTGGTGAAATGCAATGTTTCGGCCAGTACCAGGAAATTCTTGAGCACATTAATATCCATACTTATGCAAATTTGTTATCAATTAATGAAATATAAGTATTTTTTATTATTAGTAGCAAACACTTCCTTTGCTTTAGTAATAAACCACCACCACCATGGAAGATCTGATCAACAAAGCATTTAAGCCCGAAACTTTCCGGAGCGAGGCACACCAATTAGTGGAGCTATTAGCTACTGAGCTCGAAAAAGCGCATACCGCCCCTCAAAAAAAAGCTACCATCAACTGGGAAAGCCCGGCAGAGCAGCTGGCTTACTGGCAAAACGATTTTAATTCGCCTTTAATTAATAACCCTCAGGGGCTTTTCCGTTCGGTAATATCGCGGTCGGTTAATTTGCATAGTCGCGGTTATATCGGGCACCAAACAGCAACAACCTTGCCTGTAACGGCTTTAACATCGGCATTGATTTCCTTTTTTAATAACGGCATGGCTGTTTATGAAATGGGTATGGCCGGTAATGCGATGGAAAAAGTAGTCACTGCGCATATGGCTGCCAGATTTGGTTTTGGCGAGGATGCATCGGGCATTGTTACTTCAGGCGGTACCTTGGGTAACTTGACGGCCTTGTTGGCTGCTCGCGCCGCTATGCCTAATGTATTAGGTAAGCCCGAGTACGGGCAGTTAGCCATTATGGTATCCGAAGAAGCACATTACAGTATTGAACGCGCCGTAAGAATTATGGGCTTACCTCCCGAAAATATCATCAAAATACCGGTTAACAACCGTTTCCAGATGCGTGCGGATACGCTGGAGCATTATTATCAAGAGGCCGCGGCAAAAGGCAAAAAGGTATTCTGTATTGTTGGCTGCGCCTGTTCCACTTCTATTGGAGCTTACGACGATCTGGATGCTATTGGTTCATTTGCACAAAAACATAATATTTGGTTTCATGTAGATGGTGCGCATGGCACCCCGGTTGTTTTTTCACCGGTTTATAGCCATCTGCTCAAAGGGATCGAAAAGGCTGATTCTGTAATGGTTGATTTTCATAAAATGATGATGGCGCCCTCCTTATCAACGGCCGTGTTATTTAAATCGGCCAGGCAGGCTGGTAAAACCTTCCTACAAAAGGCCGAATATCTGTGGCAGGATCAGCAGGCCGATGAATGGTATAACTCGGGCAAGCAAACCTTTGAATGCACCAAGCCTATGACCATTTTACATACCTATACCATTATGCGGCTTTATGGCGATCAATTGTACCAACAGCATATTGAAAAATTGTATGGCATGGCTGCAGAATTTGCCCGTATGGTACAGCAGCACGAAAATTTTGAGCTGGCCTGCGAACCTCAAAGTAATATTGTTTGTTTCCGACTGAAAGCAGGTGCCGAATCTAACGAACTGAACCGTGATGTGCTGCAGCGTTTGATAGAAGATGGTCGCTTTTATATAGTAGGTACCACCATTAAACAGGAGTTTTACCTGCGGATAACGCTCATGAACCCGCTTACTCAAACGGACGACCTGGAACAATTGCTCAGTGTAATTGAAGATCTGGCGATGAGTGACGCAGTGATGGGATAATTTTAGAATCAAAAATGGCTGTCATGCTGAGCCCGTCGAAGCATGGTGGGCAGGGGCCTCTACGCACGAGTCTTCGACAGGCTCAGACTGACAGCCCCAGGCAGCCGCTCAGCTTCGGCAGAGAAAGGTTGGGGGATCAAAAAAAGCGGGAGCTTGTGCGATTCCCCTCTTGAGAGGGGTGTATGGGGTGTGTTTTGCTGCTTCATGAACACACCCCCGCTGCCACACCATCCCATGCGCCCCCTCTCAAGAGGGGATCTGGGAATGACCTTTTATCATCATTTCGTCCCCTCAGGGTCTCCTGAAAGGGACCCTGAGGGCTCTCTTTTTACCCGCATCTTTTATCATCGTTGTGTTACAATTAGTCCAAAAACTAAAAAGATAGCCGCACAGTCCGTAGCTTAGTAGGATAATCTTTAAAGATGATACAAATTCCAAAGGATCTGCTTGAACATCACGTGCATATGAGGATGCGCTTTTGTGATATGTATGGTATTGTTATTGATAAAAAGCAGCCTTTCAGCTGTGATGATACCTTACAAACGATGCATTGCCTCGAGGTGGTTTTAACCGGATCTATTGATGTTTGGTATGGCGGGCATGTACAGCATCTTGGTGCAGGCGATATCCAATTCAGGAGGAGAGGGAATTATCAGATATTTCCATCTGACGATTATACCAGCATGCTCATTTTTATGGAAAATGAGTTTGTGGATTACTTTATAGAAAGTCATGTGCCGGAATTCAGGCAGGAAAAACTGACTGATGACCTGCCGCCCTTCGTTTTTAAAACATCCGAATTTATAAAAGCCAACATTGCGCAGGCTATTCAGCATATTGCACATCCGCAGGATTATTCACGCTGTATTGTGAAATTTGTTACGCACCAGGTATTGCTTCAAATTTTGTCGAACGATAGCTCCAAAACCTTTGTTTCGTTTTTAAAACACCTGGTGAGCGAAAATAAAATTGACCTGGCCTATTTTATGGAACAAAACTTTAACCGGCAGCTTTCCTTACCCGATATGGCTAAACTGACCGGGCGAAGTGTAAGCGCCTTTAAAAAGGAATTTACCGAACGTTTTAATACCACACCGGTAAAATGGCAGATCAACCGGCGGCTGGAATATGCGGCATATCAGCTCAAAAACTCCAATCATCCGGTATCCGCGATAGCTTATAGCAGCGGGTTCGAGAATATTTCGCATTTTTCAAAAGTGTATAAGCAAAAGTTTGGCGCTCCGCCCAGTTGCGCGCGTAACCAACAGATATTATCATAACAAACAAATAAAGCCTCACAGCAAAATTCGGGTGCCGGCAAAGCTGCAATTTTGAGGTATGAAAACATTAACAAATACCAACCCGGCGCTGATACTGATTGATATACAGCAGGGTTTTGACAATATCCCTTACTGGGGCGGCGAACGCAATAACCCCGATGCCGAAGCAAATGCCCGTAAACTGCTCGATTACTGGCGGGCAAATAAGCTGCCGCTCTTTCACATTCAGCATTGCTCCGCCAACCCTAATTCTATGCTGGCCGAAGGTAATCCCGGCAATGCGCACAAAGAAATTGTAAAACCTTTGCCCGGCGAGCCGGTGATCAAAAAATCGGTGAACAGTTCGTTTATCGATACTGATCTGCAACAACGGCTGGATGCTGCCGGCATTGATACCGTAGTTATCGTGGGCCTCACCACCGAACATTGTGTATCAACCACAGCAAGAATGGCCGGCAATTTGGGCTACAACACTTTTGTGGTAGCCAATGCAACAGCGGCATTCGCCAAAACAGGCATCAATGGTGAATATTATGATGCCGAAACCATTCATTTAACAGCCCTGGCGCAAATAAACGAGGAGTTTGCTACCGTATTAAATACCGCCGAGGTAATCAACGCTTTAAAAAAAAGCGACGACTTTCTTTAGCAAGTTTGTCCGAAAAGTTTTAGCTCCTTATTTACCGGTTTCGCAGGTGCTTTCGGTAATGAAGTGAGGGGAGAGAGTCAAGAGATTAGAGTCAGGAATCAAGATAAAAGAATAAAAAACGTGTCATTTCGAACGAGGTACGAGGAGAAATGACACGTTTTTTTTTAACCTATGTCCGGTATTATCGCCTCAACTATCAGCTCGCCAGCTGATCTTTACCGCCGATAACTTATCTGATTCAATTCGCTGGCCATTAAGTACCGTAAAGCCATTTTTTATATAAAATGCCAGTGGCGATGTGTAGCGGTTTCCGTTAGCCTTCAATTCTCCTTCTTTATCTATCACCCAGCCAGCTAAGTGGGTTTCGTGTTTTTTTATTTCTTCCAATATCCTGGTCCCTTGTTTTTTCCCTTGAACAGCACTACTTAAAATGATGGCAAACCATCGTTCCCCATCCCGTAAAAAAGTTGCTGACCATCCTAAAAGAACACCATCCTGATCACTTAACAGGAAATAGGCTTTTTGCTCCAGATTGTCCAGGTAATTGTTGAAATCATTGATACTATGATATTGCAATTTCGCGGGATATTCCTCATTCCATAATTGATAAGCCGCTTGAAGCTGCGGTGGAGTAAGAAAATTTTGTACAGATATTTCCATGTATCGATTTTTCGATCACAATTTCTGTATTTTTTAGATAGCTTTTTAATTTATTGGTCTATGGCCGATATTATGGCGGCACCATTGTTAATGTAAAAAATAGACTGTCATGCTGAGCTCCGTCGAAGCATGGTGGGCAGGCCTCTACGCGCGAGTCTTCGACGGAGCTCAGACTGACAGCCCTTTTTGTCTCTTTTAGCTTATACTGCGTTCACCAGCGGGATAACTTTTTTACCAATCAGTTCAATGGAGCTCATTAATTGGGTATGCGTTAAACCGGCATTATCCATTTGGAAAGTAAAACGATCCACGCCGCCCAGCGCTTCGCTATGACGTAATAGCTTTTCGGCTACCTGTTCTGGTCCGCCCACTACCAGTACACCTTTTGGGGCTACAAGGCTGTCAAACTGCGCTTTGGTTACCGGCGGCCAACCGCGTTCCCGGCCTAGTTTTGTCCAAAGTTCGGCATAACCGGGGTAATAATCGGCAATGGCCTGTTCATTGGTTGCTGCCACATAGCCAGGCGAGTGCAGCCCAACTTTTAATTGATCGGGTGTAAAGCCTGCTCTTTTGCCGGCTTCGCGATACAGATCTATCAGTGGACGGAACCGGTGTGTTTCGCCGCCTATCACGGCTACCATCAAGGGTAATCCCAATGTTCCGGCACGGGCAAATGATTCCGGTGTGCCGCCAACGCCCAGCCAAATGGGCAGTTTTTCCTGTAAAGCTCTTGGATATACGGGCCGGTTATTTAAAGGCGCACGGAATTTGCCAGACCAGGTAATAAACTCATTATCGCGCACTTTGAGCAATAAGTCCAGCTTTTCTTTGAATAACGCGTCGTAATCGTCCAGGTTAAAACCAAACAGGGGATAGGCTTCAACAGATGATCCGCGGCCAACAACCATTTCGGCGCGACCCTTGGATATGAGGTCTAATGTAGCAAAACTCTGGTATACCCGTACCGGATCGGCAGCACTCAGTACTGTTACCGCGCTGGTTAATTTAATGTTTTTGGTTCGCGCGGCAGCAGCAGCCAGGATCACCGCTGTTGCCGAATCCAGGAACTCCTTTTTATGATGCTCGCCGATACCGAACACATCCAGGCCAACCTCATCGGCAAATGCGATGCGGTCAAGCAATTGTTCCATGGCATCAACGCTGCTCAATTCCTTACTGCCATACATCGCCGAAGCGAAGCTATCTATTCCTATTTCCATTTTGCAATTCCTAATAAATGTTTAAACATCTAATTCAAAGATCGGACCAAATGTTCTTCTAAACAAATATACATGGTTATAGAATTGTCATTTAGCGGGAGGGGGATACAAGAGTGAAGAATCAAGAGGAAACTGTTAGAAAAGAGCCGAGCGACTACACAGGTTGAATCAAATTAAGCGATAATCAAAGCAGTAGTAAATAAAACAAAACTGATTAACGCCATAACGGTTCGCAGTACATTATAATATTGCCAGCGGCTGCGCAGTTGTTCCCAATTGGCTGGTTTTTTTTCATTTGTCCAGGTTACTACCTGGTTATTTATGGGTACTTCGATAGCTGTAGTGATCACGAGCGAACAGATGATCAGTAAAAGGGAGCCAATCATTGCCCAAAGTCCCCAGCTGCTTTTGTTTGGATAAAAAGCAATAGCCAGACCCATTAGGGCGAGACAAAGCAGCGAAATATTGCGCATCGGTACTTCGAGATTGGCTATGATAGTGCGCGCCATTTTTGCCAGTTCAGCTGGGGTAAATACCTGGTAAGAACGGCTCAGGGCAAAATAAAGGCCCCAGAAAACACCGCAAACCAACATCAGGACAAATAAAGCCGTAACAAAAAGTAAATGAGTGATAACCATAACCTGATGACGATTGAGCGGCTAAAATATTTTAGATCTGTAATTTTTTAGCGTATGGTTGGCGTTATCACCATAAGTAAGATGCTGTATTACACCGTATCTAATAACTTTTCCTGGCCCCAGACTGCCATATCAGATAATATCGGCTTAAGGCTTTGGCCCAACTCTGTTAGTGAATATTCTACACGTGGTGGGATTTCTTTGTATTGCTTCCGGCTAATTAGTCCGTCACTTTCCAGCTCTTTCAGTTGTTCGGTTAGCACTTTTCTTGAAATAGAAGGCATTCGTGCTGCTATTTCACCAAAGCGCCGGGTATGATCTAAAAGTAAATAGATGATTATTGTTTTCCATCTTCCCCCAATTAAAGCGATGGTTGCCGTAAATGGGCAGGGGTTATTTTCTGCTTTATTATCCATTAGTCACGTATAGGTTACCACTATTTTTATAGTTACCAAAAGGTAACAAGTTACTTTTTGAAATCATTATTAGTTACTTTGTGTAACAAACAAAAATAAGTATTAATTCTAAGTATACAAATGATGATTTTAGTTACAGGTGCAACAGGACATTTAGGAAATGCGACAATCGAATCGCTCTTAAACAAAGGTATTCCGGCTCATGAAATTGCCGCTTTAGTTAGAGATGAAAACAAGGCAACTCATTTAAAAGATAAAGGCGTGCAAATAAAGATCGGTCAGTATAATGATTACGACTCGCTTAAAAACGCTTTTCGGGGTGTAGACAAGCTATTGCTTATTTCTTCCAACGAAATGGTGGATCGACTTGTTCAGCATAAAAACGTTATCAATGCCGCTAAAGCGAATGGCGTTAAGCATATAGTTTATACGGGCATAGATATTAAAAGCTTTGAAGAAACCGCTATTCCGTACGTTAGTCATATTCATCGCGACACGGCCGATTATCTTCAGGAAGTTGGTATTCCTTACACGCTATTAAACGATACGCTTTATGCTGATGTGATCCCTTTGTTTTTAGGCGACAAGGTTTCCGAAAGCGGTATTTTTTTCCCTGCCGGGGATGGTAAAACGCCTTTTGTTGCCCGGACAGAGATGGCAGAGGCTGCGGCAGTTGTACTAACAACTCCGGGACACGAAAACAAAGCATATGCCATGGCTGCCGATACAACCTATTCATTTGAAGATATTGCACAGATACTTTCAGACGTTACAGGTAAAAGTATCAAATATCATAAGCCCGATACAGAAACTTATATTAATGAATTGGTAAAGGCGGGAGTTCCCCGGGAAAATGCTTCTTTCCTTGCAGGATTCGGAACAGCAATAGCCAACGGAGAGTTTGATACCCATCGAAGCGATCTGGAAAAGTTATTAGGAAGAAAAGCATCAGGATTAAAAGAGTTCCTGGCTGCCACTTATGGAGTTTAAGGTTTGCCTATCCTTGATTTTTTGTCCTCTCAGGGTCTCCAGAGAGGACAAAAATTAGCGTATACGCTCTCTAAACCTTAGCTCGGGCTGATTACGCTTGAAGCATTTACATTTGCACCGGGCTAAAATATCTGTTATTTATTGCCGAGTTCTTCCGCCAGGCCGATCAAAAGTCCTTCGGCTCCACGAATGTAGCAGAGTTTATAGGAGTTCTCGTACTGAACCACTTCGCCAACGAGTTGAGCACCATGCCTGATGAGTCTGGATACCACCTCGTCAATATCCTCAACAGCAAACATCGCGCGTAGATAACCCAGTGCGTTCACAGGAGCAGTCCGGTGATCTGAGATCGTGGGTGGAGTAAGAAATTTCGAAAGTTCTAGCCGGCTGTGGCCATCCGGAGTAACCATCATGGCAATCTCTACGTGTTGCGGGCCCAGTCCGGTAACGCGACCGGCCCATTCTCCTTCAACCGTGCCCCGCCCTTCGAGTTTTAAGCCTAGCTCCGTGAAAAAAGAGATAGCGTCATCAAGAGATTCTACAACGATGCCAATATTGTCCATCCGCAGTAATTTACTTTTTGCCATAGGTTTATTTATTAAAAAGCATAATTTCTATTGTGTTGATAAAGTATTATGTAAATAACACTGGCCACTGGCTAAATGTTTCTTTACGAGAACGTCTGCGCTTCTGTAACTAAGTAATTTGATGAAAGCGGGCCGGAAGCGCTGCCTATTCAAACTTCCTTCTTCGCTTGAATCTTTTTTACCAATTATTTAATACTTTTTAAAATTTAAAAATCCATCAAAAATTTGTTAAAAAGTGTTAAAATGGATGGTTTTGATTAAGTTTTGAGTTGTTTTTGATCGGTTTTTTATCCCCTTTTGAGCAGAAAAGTGTTAAAATCGAAGGTTTAAAAAGTTTTCATACGTTGAATTTTATAGGTTTCATTTTCAGGTAAAGAAAGTACGCTAACTATTCAGGTACCCGAACCACGCAGCCCGAAACCCGACCCTAGAACGAGTCAAAACCTTTCGCCTTTTACCTTTTCAGCTTTCAGCCTTTTTTCCTACTTTTGCGCATCCTTTCAAATAAAACAATAGTACATTGGAGCACCAGGAATTAACCACCGTTGAAACCGCCAAAGATTTAGGCTTATTACCCGAAGAATTTGAACGTATAAAAGAAATATTGGGCCGCGTACCCAACTTTACCGAGCTTTCTATATTCTCGGTAATGTGGAGCGAGCACTGTTCCTATAAAAATTCCATCACCTGGCTAAAAACACTGCCTAAGGATAGTCCGCGGATGCTGGCTAAGGCCGGTGAAGAAAATGCCGGTCTGGTTGATCTGGGCGATGGCATTGGCTGCGCTTTCAAGATCGAATCGCACAACCACCCATCAGCATTAGAGCCTTACCAGGGCGCTGCAACAGGTGTAGGTGGTATCAACAGGGATATATTTACCATGGGTGCACGTCCTATCGCGCAGTTAAATTCCCTGCGTTTTGGCGACCTGAGCCTGGATAAAACCAAATGGCTGGTAAAAGGCGTGGTAAAAGGTATCAGTCATTACGGTAATGCTTTTGGTATCCCAACCGTAGGCGGCGAGCTGTTTTTTGACGATTGTTATAATGTAAATCCGCTGGTTAACGCCATGTCGGCAGGTATTGTAAAAGCGGGCGAAACCGTTTCGGCAACCTCCTACGGTGTGGGTAACCCGGTATATATAGTAGGTTCAGCAACCGGTAAGGATGGTATCCACGGCGCGGCATTCGCATCTAAAGATATCACCGCCGATTCGGTAAATGATCTTCCTGCCGTTCAGGTAGGCGACCCTTTCCAGGAAAAACTATTGCTGGAAGCTACCTTAGAAGTAATTAAAACCGGTGCTGTAGTAGGTATGCAGGATATGGGCGCTGCCGGTATCATCTGCTCCAACTCCGAAATGAGCGCCAAAGGCGAGCATGGTATGCGTATCCACCTGGATAAAGTACCAACCCGCCAGGATCATATGAAGCCTTACGAAATTTTGCTGTCCGAATCACAGGAGCGTATGCTGATCGTGGTGCATAAAGGCCGCGAAAAAGATGTAGAGGCTGTTTTTGACAAATGGGACCTGAATTGCGCCGTAATAGGCGAGGTAACCGATACCAAACGCCTGGAGTATTTTGTGAACGGCGAATTGGTTGCCGATGTACCTGCAGACGACCTTGTTTTAGGTGGTGGCGCACCGGTTTACCAGCGCGAATACCGTGAGCCTGCTTACTTTGCCGAAAACCAGAAATTCAACATCGATGATGTGAAAGAGCCTGAAAACCTGGTTGAAGTAGCCGAGCACCTGGCTGCACATCCTAACCTGGCTTCCAAACGTTGGGTAACCGACCAGTACGACAGCATGGTAGGTGTACAAACCATGACCGCCAACCTGGCCTGCGATGCAGCCGTTGTAGCGGTTAAGGATACTGATAAAGCCATTGTATTAACAACAGACTGCAACTCACGCTATGTATATGCCGATCCTTATAAAGGTACCGCCATTGCCGTTGCCGAAGCTGCCCGTAATATTACCTGCGCCGGTGGCGAGCCTGTGGCTATCACTAACTGCTTAAACTTTGGTAACCCTTATAACCCTGAAGTTTACTGGCAGTTTGTAAGCGCCATAAAAGGTATGGGTGATGCTTGCCGCAAGTTCGAAACCCCGGTTACCGGTGGTAACGTAAGCTTTTACAACCAGTCGGCAGATGGTGGTTCGGTATTTCCGACGCCAACTATCGGTATGCTGGGTGTAATGGACGATGTAGAGAACATCATGACAGCCGACTTTAAACAACCCGGCGACCTGATCTATCTGATCGGTGAATCAGTGAATGATATCGCCTCGTCGCAATACCTGGCTTCATGGCACAAAATATTAAAAGCACCAGCTCCGCATTTTGATATCGACAAAGAATACGAGGTACAACAAGCTATCAAAGGACTGATCCAACACCGCGTAATCGAATCGGCACATGATGTGGCTGATGGTGGTCTATACATCGCGCTGTTGGAATCGTCTATGCCAAATGGTTTAGGCTTTGACATCGAAACTGATGACGACATTCGTAAGGATGCCTTCCTGTTTGGTGAAGCACAAAGCAGGGTAGTGGTAACCGTAGCCCCCGAAGAGCAGGAACGCTTTGTTGAATTTATGGCTACCAGCGATGTAGAATTCAGCCTGCTGGGTACCGTAAACAATGGCTCCCTTACTGTTGACGAAGTTCCATTTGGTCATGTTACCGACTTGAAAATGGTTCACAGCAACGTATTACACTCCATATTAGGCGAATAATGCTGAAGCTAAACCGGGTACATCATATCGCCATTATTTGTTCCGACTACCCAAAGTCGAAGCATTTTTATAGCGAGATACTGGGTTTTAAAATATTATTGGAGGTTTATCGCGAAGAGCGGCAATCCTATAAACTCGATCTGGAAGTGGGCAACCAGTACCAGATCGAGCTTTTCTCCTTCCCCGGGCCGCCTGCCAGAGCTTCCCGTCCCGAAGCTGCAGGTTTACGTCACCTGGCTTTTGAGGTTGACGATATTGATGAGGCAGTAGGTAGTTTACAGGCTAACGGCGTTATCACAGAGCCTATTCGTATTGATGAATTCACCGGCAAACGCTTTACTTTCTTTGCCGATCCGGATGGTTTACCGCTGGAGCTTTATGAAAAGTAATTATGCTTGTTGGTGAAAGTTGTTGGTGACAACACCAACAACGGGCGACAAGAAGATTTTTATTTTAAACCGCACTTTGTTGGTGTTGTCACCAACAAATATACGCCCGGTAAATGTCAACGTTGATGCGCATTTTAACATTTAATAATAAATTCGCATCGATGTTTCGTTTTAAACAATTCAGTGTCGACCAAACCGGTTGCGCTATGAAGATCAATACCGACGGTGTTTTACTGGGTGCATTAGCTGATGCCGACAAATCGCTATCCATATTAGATATAGGCACTGGCACTGGCGTAATTGCCCTGATGCTGGCACAGCGTTTTGTCGATGCCCGGATAGATGCTGTCGAGATTGATGAAAGTGCAGCTATAACCGCCGAAAGTAATTTTAAGAGCTCGCCCTTTGCTGACAGGCTCACGTTGTTTGCAACCGGCTTTGAAGATTTTTTTGCTGTTCATCCCGATAAAAAATATGACCTCATCGTATCCAACCCGCCATTCTATATCAACTCCCTGCAATCACCGGGAGTAAAGAAGAATTTGGCCAAACATGCCGGAGATGGTTTTTTTGAGCGTTTGATATCTGCTGTGGCTGAACATCTAACGGAGAATGGGATTTGCTGGCTGGTATTGCCTATAGATACTGCGGGGGTGGTTAAAGCTTTGGCCGCGCAACAGCAGCTTCATTTACAAAAAGTAATCAGTATACATTCGTTTGAAAACGATGAGGCACACCGGGAGATACTGGCATTGGGTTTTGACAAAGGCAAATCAGAAGTAGAGCAATTAGTGATTTACGATTCGCCTAAAGTTTACAGCAGGCAATACCAAAAAGTATTGGAGAACTTTTTGACGATATTTTAATCTCTATTTTAGTTCTTATTTGTCATCCTGAGGGACAAAGGATGTATTCGTGAGCTTTGCCTGTCGACTAATAGATGCTTCACTATGTTCAGCATGACAAATTTTATCTTTGTGCGTTTTCGTGCACCTTGTGTTGCTGATGTAGGAAATAATTGACTTATGACATTCGACCAAAAATAGCCCCAAAAGTGGGTTAACACAAAATAAGGTCTATTTGTATTTAAAGTATTGATTGTCAATAAATTAAATCAATATTAACTCTAAAAAGTGTAAACCCATGTAAACCCACTTTTAGGCTTTTCTCGGGAATTTTTGCGCGCAATGACGGATTTATTAACTCCCTGATTCTTGACTCTTACCTCTTGTATCTATATTTGCGCTCATGACCCGCATAGGCCTGATATCCGATACCCACAGCTACCTCGACGAGGCTGTTTTTAAGCATTTTGAAAATTGCGATGAAATATGGCATGCCGGCGATTTTGGCACGCTGGAACTGGTCGATAAACTGGCAGCTTTTAAGCCATTAAAAGGTGTATACGGCAATATCGACGGTAAGGATGTGCGATTGGTGTATCCGGAAAATCTGCGCTTCAATTGCGAAGGTGTTGATGTATGGATGACCCACATTGGCGGTTACCCAGGCAAATATAGTCCAGCGGTAAAAAAGGAGATTTACCTGAATCCACCCAAGCTGTTTATCTCGGGCCATTCGCATATACTAAAAGTAATGCCCGATAAAACGATAGGCTGTCTGCATTTGAATCCGGGCGCAGCGGGGCAGCAAGGCTGGCACAAGGTACGCACCCTCATGCGTTTTAACATTGATGGGGATAAAATACAGGATCTGCAGGTAATTGAGCTGGCGGGAAGGTGGTAGGTTGGTTGGGTATCAAGTAGCTAGTATCAAGTATCAAGATGCTATGCCTCTTCGATATAAAAAGAAAAAAGTCGTGATACTTGATACTAGCTACTTGATACTAATTATTTCCCATTCTCTACCTCAAAAACCGAATCTATCAACAGCGGTTTCTGTTTCCCGGCTGCTACGGCCAGTTCATCGCAGCGTTCGTTTTCGGGGTGACCGTTATGGCCGCGTACCCAGGTAAATTTGATTTGGTGGTGTTTGCTGATGTCGAGATAGCGGAGCCAAAGGTCTTTATTTTTTTTGCCCGCGAAACCTTTTTGCACCCAGCCGTTTACCCAGCGTTTTTCGATGGAATCGATCACGTATTTAGAGTCGGAGAAGATCATCACCTGTTGATTAGGGGTTTTCAGCGCCTCTAATCCTTTTATTACAGCCAGTAGTTCCATGCGGTTGTTGGTGGTTTTGCGAAAACCTTCGGAAAGCTCTTTATAGTGCTTGCCCGAACGCAAAATTACCCCATAACCACCCGGACCCGGATTTCCGCTTGATGCACCGTCTGTGTAAATTTCTATCATAAGCCCCCTAACCCCCTAAAGGGGGAACAAAAGTAGCATAAGTTACATTAATTGCCGATAAGATTTTCAAAAATTCCCCCTTCAGGGGGCTAGGGGGCTCGACTTAGTTTACCTTTTTAATTTTCAACCTCAGTGAATTGCCAATAACTATCACATCAGAAAAAGCCATCGTAAACGCACCTACCATTGGGTTTAAAAAGCCCAGAGCGGCAACGGGGATAGCGATTATATTGTAAGCAAATGCCCAGAACAGGTTTTGTTTAATGGTAAGCAGCGTATGCTTGCTGATCTGTAAAAACTTAATCACCGAATGGAGATCAGTATTCAGCAATACTACACTGGCCGATTGTATGGCTACCTGGCTGGCATCGTTCATGGATACGCCCACATCGGCCTTGGTTAAGGCAGGAGCATCGTTGATGCCATCACCTATCATAATGGTTTTGCCTTTTTGTTTGTACATCTCGATTACTTTCAACTTTTCGTCGGGTAGTTTTTCGGCATGTACCTCTTTGATACCTATGGCGGCGGCTACTTTTGTACAACGGTCTTTTTTGTCGCCACTAAGGAGTATGGGTTTGATACCCATCTTTTTGAGCTGGGCTATCAGTGTGGCAGTTTCGGGCTTTATTTCATCGTCGAGCGCTATCTGGGCCAGTAACTGCTGGTTTTTATACAGGGAGAGGTTGAAATGATCGTCCTTATTCAGTTTAGCTGTACCCAGGAAGTAATTGCTGCCTTCTACGTCTTCGGCACGCATGCCCAGGCCTTTTTCTTCTTTGGCTACTTTGAGTATCACCTTTTGTTTGGGCAGGCTTTTTAACCCATTAACCAATGAACGTGCTATCGGGTGATTTGATCGTTCTTCAATGGCGATAATGATGCCGCGGATCAACTCAATATCGACGCCAGGTTCGGCTTTGATCTCATTGATGCTGAATTTTCCCGTTGTTAAGGTGCCTGTTTTATCAAATACCACATATTTGGTATGAGCCACGGCTTCAATAGTATCGCCGCCTTTGATCAGGATACCATTTTTGGCCGCACGTCCAAGACCAACCATTACTGCAGTAGGAGTAGCCAGACCCATCGCGCAAGGACATGATATCACCAATACCGCTATCGCGTTCAGCAAGGAATGCTGCAGACCGGCGTGGCCAACATAAAGAGTCAATACAAAAGTGAGCAGGGAGATACCCAGTACAGCCGGCACAAATATGGAAGCAACCTTATCACCCAGTTTTTGGATAGGTGGCTTGGCGGCCTGGGCTTTCTTCATCAGTTCAATGATCTGCGACAAGATAGTATTGGAACCAACCTTGGTAGCCAGCATGTGAAAATTGCCGTTAACTAATATAGTACCGCCTATTACCCTGTCATATTTTTTCTTTTCAACAGGTAAACTTTCGCCAGTGAGCATGGCCTCGTCAACAGAAGCGTTGCCAGACAGGATTTCGCCATCAACGGGTATTTTATCGCCCTGGTTCACCAGTAAAGTATCCCCCGGACGTACTTCTTTAGCGCTGATCACTTCTACGCCGCCATTAACAACACGGTTGGCGTCTACCTGTTGAAATCTGATCAGATCTTTTACTGCCGATGTGGTTTGAGTTACGGAGCGTTTCTCGAACACATTGCCTAATAATACCAGGGTAATAATGGTAGCACAAGTTTCATAAAACTGATATTGAGGACCCAGGTGTTGCAGTGTACCTGTAAGACTATATATAAATGCCGATGTTGAACCAATAAATATAAGTACATCCATATTGGGTACGCCGCCTCTAACCGAACTCCAGGCACTTTTACCAAAATGCAGGCAGCCTACAATAAATACCGGTAAACATAATAGTAATTGTACTATTGGCTGTTGTAATACGTGCCAGGGCAGCCACATGCTGAGCAAAAGGGGCAGGGTAAACAGCGCGCAGAAGATAAATTTGTTCTCTACTTTATCATAAAATGAAGGGTGATGTTGTGAAATATCGTCAATCACTCTAAAACCTAAGTTTTCTATTCCTTTTTTTATCTCAGGTAATTTGGAGCTATCGCTGGTAGAAAATTTTACCTCTTCGCTGGCAAAATCAACCAGGATATTATGTAAACCCTTTTTTTCGAGTAGTTTATGCACAGATAAGGCGCAATTATTACAGTGCATCCCTGTCACATTCAGTTCAATTAATTGCTCAGCCATAAATACAAATCTAATAATTAATTAAAATCGTTCTAAATTAAACAGGTAAGCCGAATGTAATTTTAAAAAGAGTTTGCAAATAGCCGTAAGATTTCTATTTTTGCACTCTCCAAACGGTAGATGTAGCTCAGTTGGTTAGAGCATCGGTTTGTGGTACCGAGGGTCGTGGGTTCGAGCCCCATCATTTACCCTTTTCTAAAAAGCCTTTTTACAGTAGTAAAAGGGCTTTTTTTATGCCCTCTGGGTAGGTTTCTGATAAAAAATAATGTTCGTCACTTGTAAGCTGATGCGTTGTGTTTAAGACGAAAAATTGCCCATCTTGACGAAAATGTTTTACATCGAACTTATTTAGTACGACTTTAATCAAAGGTTTGGTTCTCAGACATCACAAAAGAGGAGACAGTACTTATAATATCAAGTATCGATTGACTCACAATAGAAAAGTAACTTACATTACCATCAATTATTTTGCTGGGAAAAGCAACTTGAAAAAGACTTTTCTGTAAAAGACAAGTTTTTGCTTTCTGTGATTTAAACCGAAATTGCAGAATACCGAATGAAATTGCTTGTGTTGGATGGCATGCCATACATCTGGATGTAACTCGATTGGCAAATCTCTTGCCTCCACCCGATAAAAATTTCGTAATTGATATTAGTCCATAAAAGGACATGAGAAATTGTGAAGAAATTGTGAAGATGTAACATTTTTGAGGTATTGATATTGTTTCTTGTACTTAAAGAACATAGTTTTATATCAACTTATCGACAATATATTAAATAATCTAAACCCTAATATCTAACTAAACCTATCACAACGATATGAATCTTTTTTCCCTTAGATTTTACTCAAAATCATCACATTTAATAGTGGCTTCACAGCTAAATAATCCAGGATATTTTTTAATGTGATAGCTATAACTCAATAACAAAGGAACCTCATCAGTGACCATGAATTGGGCTGATGTCAACAACCTTGATGCAGTTAAACTAAGCCTTTTTGGATTAAATCATGAAAATTAAGCACGCACACAAGGCTCGGCGTTGAACAAATTTCTCATGTTCAATGAACAACTGCAGGCAACCATATCTATAACAATAAACAAGCATTTACCAGAAATTCCGTCCGAACAAAAAATGATAAAAAAGAAATTGGATATGAGCGAGATGAAAGTGGATGGTTGGCACTGTATCTCATAGAAAATCAAAAATAATTAGAAGCAGAACATCAGATCAATCAAAGTCAAAGAAAATAAATTAAGAATATTAAATATCAGTTACAGGAAATAGTAGCAGGGGACTAGAAACCACTAAATCATATATCATCTGCTACTCATAAAAGTGCAACAATACCACTCATGTTTCATAAAACCGCTTTGTAAAAAAATGAAAAAAATACTCCTATCGATAGCGCTCCTTTGTTCTTTAAAAGAGGGTCACGGACAAGCTATATACTCCAGAGTTGGGAAAACCACGCCACCTGGTCCGACAGCCACATCATTAGGTGTCTATGGCAACTATCCAGTAAGTGATTTTCGGGGTGTGCCTGCCATCAATATTCCCTTGATTGATATCGAATTAAAAAAAACGAATTTGCCGCTTAGCCTAAGCTATGATGCTTCCGGTATTAAGGTAGATCAAATAGCAAGCTGGGTGGGCTTGGGTTGGTCTCTGAATTGTGGTGGAGTGGTTACCAGAAGTGTCGTTAACATAGCGGATGATTGTAACCATACCATCGATTATAATACAGGTATGCTTCATTATAATTATTACCAACCGGGCTTTGTTAACCCTCCTCCGCCTACGTTTGCAGTGGCCAAATTAGATATCAATACTACACAGCCGGAAAAAATGTCCGCCGATGTTAATCTTATTAGAAATTTTGGATTTGACACTGAACCAGATATCTTTTGTTTCAATTTTAATGGGAGAGCAGGTAAGTTCATTTTGAAGCCAAAGGATGATAATGTCACTGGCCCAAATGGCCGGCAGGTTTTGATGATACCTTATCAGGACCTCAAAATAGAATATAGTATGGCCCAGGACGGTTATGGAGGCGAGGATAATAATTACGGCTCGATTACCCAATTTATAATTACAGATACCAATGGAGATCGGTATTATTTTGATGTGCCTGAAAAATTATTCATGCATGTTTTTGGAAAGTTAGTTGGTACACCTGAAGATCCCGTTCAAGGTGTAGATCTCGGGGCTTTCAATGTCGATCCCTATGATATTACAGATCAAGAGTCAGGTGGCGGAACCGCCAGTGTTAGCTCAGATTATTACCAGTCCCAAGGGCCTATCTATACATCCTCCTGGTATCTATCCAAGATAGTTACTGCTCAAAAAGACACGGTTAACTTTACCTACGCCGATGAAACGTATATTTATGATCTTGCCAACAATACCCAGGCTATTAATTCGCCAATTAATCTCTCTGATGCCGATGGTTGCAACATCAAGCCAACTGATTTTAATAATGGAGTCGACTTTGGTCAGGAACGGGTTACCTCACATGTGTTTGGAAAGCGATTGACAGCGATAGAAGGAACCAGTTTTAAAATAACTTTTACGGGAGAAAACGCGCGACCTGATGTAAATGGGATGAACTCCCTTGATTATATCGATGTTTATTCCAAATCAAACGGGCAATTGAACCCCAACCCAATCAAAGAATTTCATTTGATTTATCACGTTATGGCCGACTTAACTAAACCTCAAAAGGTATTTGATGGAGACACCGTAAATGCTGCAAAATATGGTGATTCCAGGCTTCACCTTTTACTAAATACGCTTTCTGTTGGGGGGAATTCCGGAACCCCTATTTCATATTATTCTTTTGGCTATAATGAAACCATTCCTTTGCCTGATCGTTTTTCTTATCAAAAAGATTTCTGGGGCTATTTCAACAATAATAGCTGCAGCACCCCAATACCCAAATTGTATATTTATCCCAACGCGAGCACGGAGGATGGAGGACCAGTTGAGAACCAGTATAGTATCTTTAAGCAGGATCACTGGGGATCAGAACTGGTTCTTCCGGGAGCGGATAGGAACACAAATGCAGCGGCCATTCTTTCCGGCACACTTAAGAGTATAACATTTCCGACAGGGGGATATACACAGTTTACCTTCGAACCACATACCTTTAATTATAATGGCCATAATATTACTGGTGGTGGCTTGCGGCTAAAGCAATCCGTTGCTTATGATGGTGTAAATCACGCCAATGATATAATAAAAACCTATAGTTATTTAAACTCATCAGATAATGTAAATTCTAGCGGCGTTTTGTTCAATATGCCCATTTTTGCTTATAACGAAATGATTACTCATTACGATGACGGCACCATCAATACCTACCAGCGCAATACGATGCGCTCGGATATATCAAATAGCGTATTAAGCGGTTTTGACGGGGTTAATGTAGGTTATCGGGAAATTACCGAAACCCTGGCTGATAATAGCAAAACGATAAGAAAATATAGCGTACCCGGAGGTTTCGGGATATTAGGTGATTATAGTATTAATGGCTGTTTGGTTGATCAGTCCGGGTCATGTGATGGGCTGTTTACCGCTGTAGCGCCCATGCCTTTGCAGGTGTATGGTAATGATATCTATAACCCCAATTCTCCAGCTGTCTTATTTAGCTTATTAAATACCGGGGATGAGGGGGTACCCAATACTTTTCCGTTTGCACCCAATACCAACTATGACTGGAACCGCGGCCTTTTGCTCGATGAGACTTTTTTTAATGCTTCGGGAACTAAACTTAAAGAACATGCCTTCCAATATCAGCTATTTACCCCAAAAAATACAGGCCCTGTATGGGTCAGAGGTCTCAAAAGGGGGCGATTACGGAATTATGCTTTCTTCCATCAGGCCAACCCCGGAGTTAATTATACCGCAGGAATACCGCATTACAACGTTATTGCTGAATACCAGACCATCACCCAGGTAGCTAAAGTACCGTCAAGCGAAACGGTAACAGAGTTTTATACCAATAATAATGTGACAACTTCTAAATCATATACTTATAATTACAATAGCTTAAATCCAAATGTTGAAGAATCAGATCAAAGCAATGGTAAGCATTGGGTTACTCATCGGACCTTTGTAAAAGATATAGACCTCTCGCAAAGCTCAAGCCAGGTAGATTATCTGGGCTATCAGAATATGTTCAGCAATAATATTAATTCTTTGGTTGAGAGCTACACGCAACAGAGAAATGCAGATAACAGTTTGAGCACAGTTAGCGGGACCGTTATTACATACAAGCCGGACCTTCCGGTTCCGAGTATGTCTTATGTGTTTCACACCAATATGGCAGTGCCTAATTTTACCCAGGCAGTTGTTTCAACCTCCGGGATTTCCAAAGATGCCCACTACGATCTGGACCAAAGCTTAGACCAGTATGATACGGGAAATAATATAGAACAGGTAACTAATAAAGGCGTATCCAGCAATGCCTATCAATGGGGGTATAACAAACAATACCAAACAGTTCAGGTAAGCAATGCTTTAAAGAAAAATATTTTTTATACCGGATTTGAAGAAGGAGACGGGAATACAGCTTCTGGAGATGCCAAGACCGGCCATTATAGTTTTAACAATGCCAGTGGTTATTCCAAAGTGTTAACAGGCATCGACAATGGGACATATAAACTGAGTTACTGGCAAAAGAACGGGGGTAATTGGGTACTGCAAACCCTTTTTAATATAGCAGTCACAAATAATACCTATACTATTAACCTTAGCGGTCAAATAGATGATGTGCGTTTTTACCCAGCGGGGGCGCAGATGACCACGTATACCTACGATCCATTAGTGGGAATGACGAGTATGACAGACACGAAGAATGAGATCGTATATTATGAATACGATAGCTTTCAGCGATTGATTAATGTGAAAGATAAAGACGGGAACATTATCAAACACACAGATTATCATTATCAGGGCCAATAAGCATCCATCATAAACCTTATCAACATGATCATCATCTATCATCTATATAAAATCCGATTCAAAGGCTTGCTAATCGCAATGTTTCTTTTGCTATCGGCAATTAGCTCCCAAGCACAATACGTAACAACGAGCCAGTTGAGCGGAACCGCTGTGGCTCCTGGCCAATATTATAATTATAGCAGTATTTTCCTTGGCCCTGGTACAACAGTCACACCAGGAGCAGGTCAAAGTGTTAGGTTGTACATCGCCAATCCTGACTGCCAGCCACTGGCAAGTAGTTTTGATGCAAATCAGAACTATATTGTCACTTCTATTCCGCGTATAAGCGGGATGCAGAATACAGGTACGACACCAAACACAGGAGATCTTGCCAGCCGAAGCACCTGTGAATTGATGCAAACTGTACAGTATTTTGATGGATTGGGCCGTGCTCTGCAAACCGTACAGGTAAAGGGTTCGGCCTTGGGCAAGGATGTTGTTCTACCTATTGTCTATGATCCGTTAGGGCGGGAAGTACAGAAGTACCTGCCTTATGTGGTACAGGGTACTGCTGACGGGAGCTATAAAAGCACAGCGACCAGCGATCAGGGAACATTTTATAATAGTCCGCCATCTGGATCCGGCGTGTCACAAATCACAGCTCCGTATGCATTGACCAACTTTGAGCCCTCTCCACTAAACCGGGTAATAGAGCAGGGAGCGGCAGGAGCGGTTTGGCAACCGGTGCCTGGCAGTACCAGCGGACATACCAATAAGATAGATTATACCACCAATAATACCACTGCGCTGGGAGATGCCAACAGTTACCTGGCAAACTTGTATACGGTTACAATCAATAGCGACCAAAGCCGAAGCTTGAATTGGTTAAGCGGAACTACCTACGCCGCAGGCCAATTATATGTAACGGTAAGTAAAGATGAGAACTGGGTGAGCGGAAAAATAGGTACCACGGAAGAGTATAAGGATAAAGATAATCATGTGGTACTGAAGAGGACCTTTAACCAGATGGGTACAACTGTACAGGTATTGTCGACCTATTACGTATATGATGATTTGGGTAATCTGGCTTTTGTATTGCCGCCAGGTGCAACCCCAGATAACGGGCTAAATAGTACCAATAATCAATCCACCCTGGACAATCTGTGCTACCAGTATTGTTATGATGAACGGAACCGATTGACAGAGAAAAAACTGCCTGGCAAAGGCTGGGAGTTTATGGTATATAATACATTGGATCAGGTTATTTTTACCCAGGACGCAAACCAGCGTGCACAAACGCCGCAAATATGGACCTATATGCAATATGATGGGGTGGGCCGGGAAGTGATCCGGGGGCTGTGGAATTCAACCGGAGCTTCCGGGAGTAATGGAGATACGAATCTAAGCAAGCCGGATCATACGCTGAAGAACTGGCTGATCACCTGGGCCAATGCCCAGACCACATTATGGTTAAGTCCTGATGGAACTACACCTACAGGTTACAGTAACATTGATCCCAGGGGGACGGTACTCCAGGTAAATTACTATGATAATTATAATAATATGCCAGGTCTGCCGACCGGTTACCAGGTAAGCAGCGGCGTGAGCACGATGACTGATGGGTTGTTAACCGCAAGTAAAACCGTGGTCTTGAATACGGCGACCAATACGACTCCGGATTACCTGTGGACGGTACATTATTATGATGACCTGGGCAGAGAGACACGGACTTACCAACAGCATTACCTGGGTGGAACATCAAATGTATCCAATTTTGATGTGGTGCTCACTGCCTATAATTTTACTAATCAGGATACCTCCGTTAGCCGGCGACATTTTACTTCAGCGCTGATCGGTACCCCCAAGCTGACGATCAATAATACTTACAGATACGATCATATGGGGCGTAAAATACAAACCTTTGAACAGATCAATGGAGGACCGAATGTGCTGTTAAGCCAAACCGATTATAACGAGATCGGTCAGGTACTGACAAAGCACCTGCACGGAGCTTCTGGAGCAGCGCCATTCCTGCAAGACATCAATTATACCTATAACGAACGGGGCTGGTTAAAGAGCAGTACCTCTCCTTTGTTTGCTATGCAGTTAACTTACAACAGCGGCACTAATGGTAATACAGCTCCCTTCAATGGTAATATCAGTAATCAGACCTGGCAAATACAGGGTGGAGCAAGTAAGACGTATAATTACAGCTATGATGCACTAAACCGATTGACGGCAGGTATATACACCCCTTCCTCGGACAATTATAGCGAATCGGGGATAGATTATGACCTGGCGGGAAACATTCAGCATTTAACCAGAGGAGCACCTTCACTGCCCACGCCGCCAACTTATACGTATAACTATGCAGGAAACCAGTTGCAGTCAGTAAGCGGGTTAACCAATGGTATCTATACCTATGACTTCAATGGTAACGTGAAATTCGATGCCCGTACCCAAAAGACCGTCAGCACCTATAACCTACTGAACCTGCCACAGAATATAACGGGAACAGGTTTTAACCTGACATACACCTACGATGCAACAGGCCAAAAGTTACGAAAAAACAACGGGGCAACTACAACGGATTATATCAGTGGTATTCATTATGAAAATGGCAACATTATCTTTATCGAAACCGAAGAGGGGCGGGCGATCAACAGCGGCAGCAGTTATCTGTATGAATACAGCCTGACAGATCATTTGGGGAATACACGTTTAAGCTTCGATCAGAACTCAGCAACATCGATCAAACAGCAAGATGACTATTATCCTTTCGGGATGGAAATATCGAGGGGTACTACGGTGAGTCCGAAGAATGAGTACCTTTACAACAAGAAGGAATTGCAGGAAGAACTGGGGCAATACGATTACGGTGCCAGGTTCTATGATCCGGTGATTGCCAGATGGACGAGTGTAGATCCAAAGGCGGAAAAAATGAGACGGTGGTCGCCGTATAATTACGGTTTTAATAATCCGATACGATTTGTTGACCCGGATGGGATGGGGCCAGGTGATCCACCTTGGTATAAAGTAGCTTTTAATGCACTTATGAGATTATTAACCAATAAACCTTCGCCTGTACCAGACGATGTGCCAATGAGTAATCAGACAAGAAAAATAATTCAAACTACAAGTGAAGCAAGAGACGGAGCAATTGTAGTTAGGGGAGCTATTAAAGTAATTAGAAAGGGTGTTCCTCTAGCCATTCACCAGGTTGTTGCACCTGTAAAGAAAGCCGCGGTGACAGTGTCACCTGTTGCCCCAGAGGTATCAGTGCCTGTACTGGGCGCAGTCGGCGTTGCTGATAACGTTGCAAATGGAATGGATATTTTTAATCAACTTTATGATGGAAAATATGAAAATGCAGTTTTTTCTATTTTCTCTTATGGTGTATCAACCGTTACGGACAAGGTGTTAGACGGCGGAGTTAAGAAGAAAGTTATAAACGATACACAAAAGATATTAATTGGAGATAAGGTAGATAAAGCATTGGATAAGGCGAAAGAAAAAATAGAAGATAAAGAAAAATAAAATTAAAGAGTTGCATATCAATATATAAATGAAAATTATATTAGAAGGTTTGGCTTGTTTGGGCTTCGGAATACCCTTATTCATATATAGTATGAAACAAACCAATAATGGAAGCAAAATTTCTAGCGTATATGACTTTAATCTACTTCTATCATCAATAGTAATGATGTTAGGGGGGGTAGTGTTATTTTATGTAGGACTTAAACGTTTTTAATCAACGTCAGATGAAAAGAGTAATTTTTACAAACAAAACATTTCGCTCCCTTTTGATTAGTTATTTAAGTATTTTATTGATATATAATACTTATGTATCTATCAGGCTCTTTCTTTGGTCGGGCCTATTATCAATTTGCTTTGATATTATATTGCTGGTTTTAATTCTGATGAAAAATAGATATGCAAAAATATGTATTATACTTTGGGTGAGTATAGCCTTGATTTTCGCATTTGGCTTTGACGCAATAGCTGACTTACTAGATGGTTTTAATAATAATTTTAAAATAATAAAGTTTAACAGCTTTATATTTAATATTATACAAGTGATAATAGGTGTTCTGATTTTAGATTATACAAGAAGAACAGTAGTTATTTCTTCAGATGCTGACCTGAATCAAAATAGCGATATTAATAGCTTATAATTCTTCCACGACTATCGCAAGTGCCCCCGCTTGTGGTAACCTGGACAGGTAAACACAACAGAGAACCAACCACAGTGGTTGGTTTTTACTTTTTATAAGCTATTCGAGTCTTTGCATGTTATATAATCACCGGTAGGAAAATGAAATAACCGAAAATTAGACATGCTTGTCTTGTTCTCGCCATGTCACGGTGGTATTTTATGTAGTTAGTTGGCTGATATTCATTATCTGCATGGTGAAATTTATTGAAGCTTGATCTGCTTTTTCCACCTATAAATTTTTTTAAATCGATTTATAAGTTATATTAGCCTTTAAAGAATAGTATGATATAGAGCCTTGAACGATACTGAATTAATCACTTTACTTAGATCAGGAGATCGGGGAGCTTATACCGAAATTTATCGTCGCTATAAAGGCATTTTACTTATACATGCTTATAAAAAGCTTGGAGATTTTGAAGAGGCTAAAGATATAGTACAGGAAACTTTCTCTTTTTTGTGGAAAGACAGGGGTGAAATACCTGATACAAAAAATCTCGCCGGGTTTTTGTATACCGTTGTTCGTAATAAAATATTAAATTACATTGAGCATAAAAAGGTTGAATCGAAATATGCTTCTTCATTTATACAATTTGTTGCAGACGAAAATCATTTAACCGACTTTTTGATACGGGAAAAAGAGCTGGTAGCTCTTATAGATAAAGAGATTAATGCCCTTCCTGAAAAAATGAAGGAAGTTTTTGTTTTAAGCAGAAAAGGGAATCTTTCTCACAAAGAAATTGCGGAAAAATTAAATATTTCTGTATTTACCGTAAAAAATCACATCAAAAGTGCCTTAAAAATGCTACGGCCTAAATTTGAACTGTTAATTATGGTTGGAATTTTATTGAATTTATACTAAATGTTAAATTTTTATTAAATCAACTAGCCCCTGGGTGGGGATATAACTGTCTTACAGTTATATTTTACACCAATGGGGAATGAATATCGAGGATTTTAAAAAATTATTACACCGATACAACGCCGGAAAATGCACCGAGGCTGAAAAAACGTTGCTTGAATCCTGGTACAGCGAATTTGAATTCCAAAAATTGCCTGAACTGACTAATGATCAATTAGCCGAGATACTTTCCATTCAAACAGCCTTACCTCAACGAAAAATCAAATCATTAATCCCCTGGATAACTTCGGCAGCTGCCGTTTTGTTGTTTTGTTTATCGATAGGCAGTTATTTCTTATGGCATAAACACCGCTTACCGCAGGGGGTAGAAAAATATACTTATAATGTTCCGCCAGGAAGTGATAAGGCGATTTTAACACTCGCAAATGGAAAAAAAGTGGTTCTATCTGCCAATCAGGTTGGGAAATTGGCAGAACAAGGTGGCGTAGCCGTAGACAGAACAGCAGATGGAAAAGTGCTTTATACTGCTTCTGAAAAACAGGATCCAACAGTTGTCATGTTATACAATACCCTCAGTACACCGCGGGGTGGTCAATACAGTTTGGTACTGGCCGATGGTACTAAAGTTTGGCTTAACGCGGCTTCCTCCATAAAATACCCCGTAGCTTTTAATGGCGACGAAAGGAAAGTTGAAATTACCGGCGAAGCTTATTTCGAAGTGGTACACAACGCTGCTAAACCCTTTAGAATTATAGCAGGAAATCAGGTTATTGAAGATTTAGGTACGCAGTTTAATGTAAATAGCTATGTTGATGAACCGCTTACAAAAGTGACGCTGATAGCAGGAAGTGTTAAGATCAGTGGAAATAAAGAAAACATTATCCTAAAGCCAGGCCAGCAATCACAATTTCCAAACCAGCCCACAAATCAGGGTATAAGAATTACGGATAATGCCGATGTGGCAGAAGTCCTGGCCTGGAAAAATGGATTGTTCAAATTTCATAAAGCCAGTTTATCGACAGTAATGCGCCAGCTTTCAAGATGGTATAATGTGAATGTGAATTATGAGGGTAAGATACCTGACGTTGAGTTTTCTGGTGAAATTACCAGGAATGTTAATATGTCTGAGGTGTTGGATATATTAAGTTATTTAAAGGTACACTTCAAAATGAAACAGAATAACCAGGATATAACAATAACGGTTACCGAATGATCAATTAACTTAATTAAAAACTAAAAAACAGATTATGGAAAAATAACTACCAAGCTTCCTAAAAGGTAATCAAAAAAAGCGCAGAAGTGTTCGAGCACCCCTGCGCAATGTTGGATTAACCCTCCCTTACGGGAAAAAGAATTGTTTCGCTATTCCATGTATTAACCCAAACTAAACAAATGTAATGAATTTTTATTCGTTTATTCTTGCTGTGCCCAAGGCATGGTATTTCCGCAAATTTTTAAAAGTTATGAAATTAACCACCTTTTTGATGGTTATTACGCTTCTTCAGACGAGCGCCAAAGGATTTAGCCAGATCAGTTTACAAGAAACCAATGCTCCACTTGAAAAAGTCCTGCGATCGGTCAGTGACCAATCTGGGTATCATTTTTTTTATAATGAAAAGGAACTGGCTAATAAAACTATTAGTATCCGTTTAAAAGACGCTACTATTGAAAAAGCTTTACATGACTGTTTCGATAAAATGTCCCTTAGCTTTAAAGTTATTGGCAAAAATATTATCGTTACATCCAATACTCCTTTAGTTCAGGATGAGCTAATTACGGTAAAGGGCACAGTGCTTTTGCGACGGCAAAATGGTAAAGACGAAAAAGGCGCAGGCGTAACCATCACAGAAAAAGGTTTAAATAACGGAACTCAAACCGATGCTAATGGACAGTTTACGCTGCGGGTTCACAAGGGGGCCAAACTGCTATTTTCGATGCTGGGTTATAAAAAGGCGGAAATAGAAGTTTCTGCGGAAAACGCAACATTGTCTGTTAGACTGGAAGAAGACGCTGCCGCTTTGAAAGAGGTAGTGGTAACTGGTTATCAAACACTTGACAAAAATAAGTTTACCGGTGCCGCAGCCAGATTAAAGGCTGAAGACATTAAAATGAATGGTACAACTGATGTTAGCCGTTTGCTGGAGGGTAAGGTAGCGGGTGTTTCCGTACAAAACGTATCCGGTACATTTGGGTCTGCCCCTAAAATCAGGATCAGAGGGGTTACTTCACTTACCGGTGCCAATAAACCTTTATGGGTTGTAGATGGCGTTGTGCTGGAGGATGTAATCAATGTGACCAATGACCAGCTATCCAGTGGTGATGCTTCTACGCTTCTCGGTTCATCTGTTGCCGGTTTAAACGTTAATGATATTGATGACATTTATATTTTAAAGGATGTGGCAGCAGCCTCGCTGTATGGTGCCAGGGCCATGAATGGGGTGGTGGTTATTAATACCAAAAAAGGCAAGTCCGGTCCTTTACAAGTAAGCTATACCGGTAATTTTAGCTCCTCATTGCGCCCCAGCTACAACAACTTTAATATTATGAATTCGGCCGAACAGATGAGTGTTTACTCAGAGATGTACGGCAAAGGGATGCTCAATGTGGGTGATATCGGTAATAATCCTGATAGGGGTATATATGGTAAAATGTACGATGCATTACAGTATGACCCAGACACAAAAACCTTTGGTTTGTTAAATACCCCCGATGCCCGCAACGCTTTTTTAAAACGTTATGCAGAAGCCAATACCAATTGGTTCAAAGTGCTGTTCCGTAACTCTTTAGTGCAAGAACATGCACTTAGCTTTTCGAGCGGTTCTGATAAAGCACAATCTTATACCTCCGTAAGTTTTTTAAATGATAACGGATGGACTATAGCCGATAAGGTAAAGCGTTACACGGTTAACTCACAAAATAATTACGCTATTTCTGATAAGGTTAAAGTTGGTATCATAACCACGGCATCATTAAGGCAACAGGATGCGCCCGGTACTGTTAATCGTGCCTCCGATCCGGTTTATGGCCAGTTAACCCGAAGCTTTGATATTAATCCATATAATTTTGCGCTAACTACCAGCAGGGCTATTACGCCATACGACAGCCAGGGGAACCTGGAGTATTTTACGCGTAATTACGCTCCTTTTAATATTATTAATGAATTGCAGAACAACAAGATCAGGCTTACTGCTCTTGATGTTAAACTGCAAACCAATCTGTCATACCAGATAAGCAAATATTTAAGATATGATCTTCTGGGAGCGTTCAGATATGTAAAAACTACCCAGGAAAACCTGGTGAACGAAAACTCTAACCAGGCCAATGCCTACCGGGCTTATATCAACCCAACTATAGCTCAGGGTAATAGTTTTCTTTATAGAGATCCTGATTTTCCTAATAATGAGCCTGTTGTGGTGCTGCCATCTGGTGGTCTTTATAACCGTACAGAAAATTCATTATCGAGTTACGATGTAAGAAATCATTTATCCTATGTCAGAGATTTTGGGAAGAGTAACATTAATATCCTGTTAGGACAGGAAATAAAATATGCCGAGCGGCAAAACGCCTTTAACAATGGCTATGGCTACCAATATGATTATGGAGGTACTGTTTTGGTTGACTCACGTATTATTAAAAAAGGAACCGAGCAAAATGACCCATATTTTGGCATGGGTTACACCTATGATCGCTTTGCATCTTACTATTCAAATATAAATTATACCTATAATGAGCGCTATACACTAACCGGTTCCATTCGATATGATGGTTCCAACCAGTTTGGAATAGGAAGTAACCTGCACTGGCTGCCAACCTGGAGCCTAAGCGGTGCCTGGAATATAGATAGGGAAGACTTTATGCAAAATGTATCCAGCATCAGTCTTCTTAAATTGCGGGCAAGTTATGGCTTGTCTGCTGCTCCGGGAGTGGCAACAAATTCGTCGGTTGTTTTGCAAACCCAAAATACACTCAGACAATATACTTCGGATATTGAATCTGGTATTTATATCAAAGATCTCCAAAACTCTGATCTTACTTTCGAAAAACAATATTCGGGCAATATTGGGGTAGATGCAGGCTTTTTTAATGGAAGGCTTACCCTTACTGCCGATGTGTATCGCAAGAGAGGGTTTGATCTTATCGGTTTCATCCGTACAAGTGGTATAGGCGGCCAGGAGATAAAACAAGGAAACTATGGCAACCTTAGCTCACACGGTTATGAGTTTACTATTGGTGGTGATATCATCAAGCAGAAAAAATGGGGATGGAAATCAACTTTTATATTTAGTTACAACACCAACAAAATAACCAATTATAAAAATACCCCAATTATTTTTGATCAGCTTGCGCCTGCGGGAGCTAATCAGCTAGGTTATCCGGTAAGCTCCCTGTTCTCACTTGATTTTAAAGGGCTCGACCATTATACCGGTATCCCGAAGTTTGTGAACGAAGCCGGACAAACAGGATACGCTGTTAATTTACAATCAAACGTAACTAAGTATCTGAAATATGAGGGTCCGGTTGATCCGCCTTATACAGGTGGTTTTACCAATAGCTTCCGCTACGGCCCTGTTTCGTTAACAGTACAGCTCACCTACCAGGCGGGTAATAAAATACGACTAAACCCAGCATTTAAATCTAAATACACCGATCTGGATGCTTTTCCAAGAGAATTTAACAACAGATGGGAAGTGCCTGGCGATGAAACAAAAACCAATGTACCTTCTATACTTGATGCCGAAACTTATTACACTGTAAATCAAGATGCATACCCTTATAATAATTATAATTTTTCATCGGCAAGGGTAGCAAACGGTGGTTTTGTCAGAATAAAATATGTGGCTTTCACCTACCAGCTTCCGGTAGATTTTGCCAGGCGGATAGGCATGAGTAATGCTTCGGTTACGGCCTCGGGTACAAACCTGTGGCTTCTTTTCGCCGATAAAAATCTTTATGGACAGGATCCTGAATTTTTTAACGCCGGCGGTGTGGCCCAGCCATTGCAAAAACAATTGGTACTTTCTTTAAAAGTTGGATTTTAAAAAATACATCAAACATTATGAAATTAGTTTTAAAACAACATATACCAGCTCATAGAACCGCCGCTGCTGCGTTATCAAAAGCAAGTGGCAATACATCTATGAGAAGTTTGCTAATGCTCGTTGTTGCATTGGTAAGCACCATCACATTGGCATCATGTAATAAATACCTGGATAAACAACCCGATAACCGTACCACACTGGATAACCCAACCAAAGTGTCGCAGTTACTTACTTCTGCATATCCTGCAGCTGATTACATCAGTTTTTGTGAATCGCTGTCTGATAACAGCGGCGACAGAGGATATGCTACTCAGGGTTCACTTGATCCACTTATAAACGAAAATGCCTACAAGTACATTGATTATCCTTCAAATATTTCAGGATCATCAGACAATTACTGGCTGGGTTGTTATAACGCGATAGCCGCCGCTAACCAGGCGCTTGACGCTTGTAATAAAGCTGCAAACCCGCTGCCGTATCAACCTTATAAAGGCGAGGCTCTGCTGGCCAGGGCTTACGCACATTTTATGCTGGTATCGCTTTATGCTAAAACTTATAACCCGGCTACCGCAGCTACTGACCCGGGAATACCTTATGTAACGGAGCCGGAAACTCAATTGCTTAAAAAATATGATCGTAAAACGGTGGCCTATGTCTACGACATGATTGAGAAGGATATACTTGCAGGTATACCACTACTAGACGATAATGCTTATCAGGTACCTTCTTTCAGGTTTACAACAACGGCTGCGCATGCCTTTGCAGCCAGATTTTACTTGTTTAAACAACAGTATGATAAAGTGGTTCAGCAAGCAGATCTGGCTTTTCCGGGTAATACGACCATTAACTATTTAAGACCCTGGAATACGGTTTACAAACCAATCACCGACCTTGACTTCAGGGCTTTATACACCAAATCAACCCAAAAGGCCAACCTGTTGCTGGCTACTACAGCCTCCTACTGGGCCAGAGATTGGCAAAATTTCAGATATGGTCTTAATGCAAATATCAGGATTGATATTGTTAAAATACCAGGAATTGTAAATGGCTCCCTGGCTGTAGATATAAGGAGTTACGGAGCATCCGGACAAATGAAAGGGCTAAATAAGTTCTTGGAAAACTTTATCTATGTACAAGGCAGTACTCAAATAGGCAACGGCTACATATATATCCCTTTATTAAGCAGCGGCGAAGTTTTATTTAACAGGGCCGAGGCATTGGTTATGCAGGGAAATTATGACGCTGCTGTTAGCAGTTTGAACACTTATTTAAGTACAATCATTAATAATTATGACCCTGCTGCCAATAGCCTTACCATAGCTAAAGCCCTGGCATATTATAAAACAAGCTCTACCAAAGATGCCCTGATCAGTACCATTCTTGACTTAAAACGCTATGAATATGTAGATGAAGGAATGCGTTGGTTTGATATTTTGAGGTATCATTTGCCGGTAACGCATACCATACTTGATAATTCAGGCAAAGAAGTAGAACGCTACACGCTTACAGCCGATGACCCGCGCAAGGTAATGCAAATTCCGCAAACCTCGCAAAGCCAGGCTGGTCTTGCGCCTAACCCGCGTTGATGCTACATAATAGGAGTAATCTAATAATGAGGCTTAGAACATTGAACAATATTTAATTCTAATAAAAAAATAGTATTAAGATGAAAGACAGAAAATACTTAGTCCTTTTTTTGCTCACGATATTTTTCTTTTCGTGTAAAAAGGATAACAAACTGGTATTGCAAGACAATTATTTAGGGAACGAAACTACCGGTAAAACAGCTATTGATATCTATTTAAATACTCAGTTTGTAAAACCCTATAACATTGATGTTAAATACAAATGGGATCAATCATTATTTGACCAGCAATATGTTTTGGTGCCACCTCAGGAGACTAATATTATGCCTTTTATGGAGGGCGTTAAACAAGCCTGGCTTGATCCGTACAATGCCGAAACCGGCAGCGATGTATTCATGAAAATATATACCCCTAAACAAATAATCTTATCTGGAAGTGCCGAAATAAATACCGATGGTACCGAGGTACTGGGTGAAGCATCGGGAGGTCTCACTATTTTATTGACCAATGTTAATGGTACAGATTTAAAAGATGTAGGTGCAGTAACACAATTAGTGCATGTGATTAACCACGAATTTACCCACATCCTTAACCAGAAAAAAGTGATACCAATTGAATATGCCAAGGTATCTGCCGGGGATTACAGCGGAAACTGGGCTACTGCCAAGGAGATCCCATTACAATTGGGCTTTATTTCGGCATATGCAAGGGATAAATATACCGAGGATATTGCCGAAATGGTTTCATGGATGCTTACCTGGGGTAAGGATGGATATGAGGCTTATTTGAACAAAACCATCATTGACCCTACCGATCCCGCTAAAAAACGACTTATCCCTGATCCGGCTTATGCTGCCGGCATCGCTAAGATGAGGCAAAAAGAAGCTATTGTAGTAGATTATTTTAAGAAGAATTTTAACATTGATTTTTACAGTTTACAAACACGGGTACATGCTTCTATTGCAGCCATAAGCAATTAAATGATAACCGGTTTTAATGACGCGCAAAGCGTTGAGTGTACTGTGAAATAAATTAATTGAGACATACAATGAAAAAATATATTTACCCGACATATTTATTACTGCTGCTGATAACGGGTTTATCGGCATGTAAAAAAAATGATCCCGACTATTTTGGTAAAACACCTACCGAGCGCAGCGCAGAAGCGCTTAGTAAGTACCAGGCGCAATTAACCACTGCCCCAAATGGCTGGAAAGCTATTTTATACCCCAGCGGTGGCGGCATATATTTATTTTCAATAAAGTTTGGAGCTGACAACAGAACAACCATGCTTTCTGATATAAATGCTGAAACATCAACTACTGCGGTGGAAAGCGCTTATAGTATAAAACAACTGCAAGCACCATCATTAGTGTTTGATACCTACTCCTATATACATTTACTTTCGGATCCTGATCCGAGTGTACTTGGTGGTAGTTCGGGCGCAGGTTATAGCTCCGATTTTGAGTTTTCTTTTGATAAAACAAGTGGCGATACGATAACCCTGATTGGCAATAAAAAGGGAAGTAGGCTCACCCTGATAAAAGCTGCTTCAACGGCCGAATACACCTCTTTTACAACAGGTACCACAACAGTGTTTAATACATTGAACACTTTACGGACTTATTTTAAAAGAATAGCCATAGGAGATATAGATTGCGAACTCAATATTGATAAAGGAAATAAGGTGCTAAATCTTTCTTATCTGGATGGCAACACAAATTTAAAAACAGTTTCCAGCAATTTTTATATTGATGGTACAACTAATAACATTGTGCTTAGTACCCCTCTTTTAGTTGGCAAAACTTCAATAACAACTATAGAAAAAATAACTGGCGATGCAGTTAATCACAGGGTCAACCTAACGATAAATAACAATGCAATACAAATAAAAGAAGCTATTGTACCTTTAAAATACGATTTGACAGCCGCTACTACATTTCATAATAAGCCATCTAACGGTAATACATATTGGTTATCGAATGCAGGGTTTACGGTGGATAATGTTTCCGATGCATTCAAAATAAAAACGATTCCCGGTTTAAGCTATTTAGTATATCGGCTGTTAAGTTTTGACTCCGGAACAGTATATGACAGGCTTGGCTTTTTTACCAATAGCTATAGCGCCGGAGACCCAGCCCTGGTAGCATCATTACCGGCTAACGGAAAAATCGTGTTTACCTACTATGGACGATTTGGAGGAGCTCCATCTGCTGCTTCGGCTCAAATAGTTTCAGCAACTACCAATAAATTTTTGGATCCAAATGGTTATTATGTTATTCAAACTGGCCCCAAAACTTATGATTTGGTTAATGCTACTGATGCCCGGGCCTGGATGAGTTTTTATTAGTACCGACAAGCCGTATAATCACTAAGGCTCTATCCTGTAAATTGGGTATCCTTAGTGATATACATCGTTTAGAATAGTAATAAAATGTCAAAGGCAATAATTTAACTCCCTCCGTAATTGTCAGAGGAAACTCATTAGAAGATGTTATGGGGGCTTTGCTGGAGATCATATGTTTTAGGATATCATATAGCACCTATACTATGCTTGTTTTTAATAATTGTTATTGGGATTCGTCATGAGAGTTTAACTCGTATAAAAATGTTTAAAAACTAACCTTATTAATAATAAATCACACACCAATGAAAAAAATATTCTTTTTATTTAGTGCTCTGTTAATTATTGGAGCTATCTATTCCTGTAAAAAAAATAATAACTCATCAAAAAACGATGATACTCAAGATTTGCTTAAAACAACTGCAAACATCGGTAAGTATCATAATAGTGGGATGGCTTATGTTATCGGTAATCTTAACAAGTCTAATCGTTTAAAAACTACAAGTACCTCTGCTGAAGCACCTACTTCTTTAGAAGTTTATCAACAAGCCGCTGCTTATGTAAGTTCTTTAGGCGATTACTTGGCTCTTGCAACAACGCCCAGCCCCAATCTTATACAAAACCTTCAAAATGCAGCTTCAATTAATAACGTCAATGATTTACAAATACAATGGACCTCATCGGTAAATAGTGTGAGTACCTCAGGATTAATAATTACGACGAGAGAACAAGGTATGGTCGCAGAAATTGAGCAGGTACTGGTAAATGCATCTAATCAACTATCAAACACCGAGAATCACAACGTAATTAAAGAGAAATTAAACTCAATAAAAGTCAAATATTCCAATACTGTTTACAACGCAAACGAAGGTGAGCTATTCAATGGGTTATTAAGTATAGCCTCATCATCAAATGACTTTAACTTTGATTATTTAAACACAGGGCAATCAGTGAATGGTCCTCCTCCCCCAGATAAGAGCTTAGCCAATGTTATTGCAGCCGACGCTCTGGGCTATATATGGGGTTGGGGAAAAGCGGTATATGAGGACTCAAAAAAGCCAGGTGGAATACAAAAAAGCGGAGAAAATGAACGAATTAAGCAAGGTTTAATAGGGGCTATCCAGGCAAGCTCTATGAAACTACTTCCAGTAAAAACAACTGTACCGCCAACCGTTATTTTCGATCCAAAGCTAAATAGCCCGAAGACCATATCTGATTATTTGAAAAAAATTGGAGGTAGTTATGAATTAAAAATACAGGAACTTTCTGATACTGCGCCTATAGCCTCAATTAGTATTCATCTGGATTCGAAATACATTGTATTGAATTATATTGACAACCAAGGGTTGCCTCAACAGCAACAAACAAGTTTTGATTTTGATGAAGATTGGCCTGATTATTCAATTAAGTTAAATCAACCGCTTATGTTCGATGGCGTTATCTTCAATAAGGTGTTTTTTATGGGGGATACTGGGCTTTATATTATGTGGGGAGAAAATCGGTATTTTCTTTCGAATAACATGTAGCTTGATAGGTTTTAATAATATATCGATAGTAAAACTTCTATGTTATTCAAACTGGCCCCAAAACTTATGATTTGGTTAATGCTACTGATGCCCGGGCCTGGATGAGTTTTTATTAGTACCGACAAGCCGTATAATCACTAAGGCTCTATCCTGTAAATGGGGTATCCTTAGTGATACGTATGGTTTAGAGGTTATTATAAAATACGCAAACAAGTCGCGCTAATTAGCGCGACTTGTTTGCGTATAGGGGGAGGATTTAACCCCTTTACTAATATTTTACATTCATCCCTTGCATCAAATTCACATTACTTTGACGGCATGAAATAGCTTATAATGATGGTTTACATAAATTATTATAAAACTTATTTAAGTAATTGATTATTAATTATTTAAATGGATTTAAACCGTAAATTGTGTAAACCATGTAAACCCACTTTTGTAATAAAATGGCCACTCATTTAGTGTAATAGCCTATCAATAGACATTAAATTTCAGATTCGGCATATCTTTTAAAACCATCTAATACGGCCTGGCAAAAGTCTTTTTGCATATCAAGGGGGTGGTTGTTTTCAGGTTCAAAAATTTCTGTTACTCTTACTCCGTTATTTGTAGTAAAAGTTATTGTCGACTTACGGCCATCGTCAAGCGTATAAGTTATCAGTTCATGAGGTTTGATCTCATCATAAGTTCCTTTAAAGTCGAAATGAAAGCTTCCATCTCTTAATTCCATCACAAATAGAAACCTGCCACCTGCCTGCAAATCATTTTCTACTCTGGGAGTTCTCCACTCGTCAGTTGGATTATTCCATTGCATAATGTGTTCGGGTTTAGTCCATCGGGCCCAAACTGTTTCAATTGGGGCGTCTATTTCTACTTCTGCAGTAATGGTTGTTTTGTTGTTGTTCCTCATGATAGTTAGTTTATGATACAAAAGTAACGTGCATGTCATGCCAGTAAAACCGGTAACAACGACAAATTAAGGGCGATTTGCGACAGGTCACGTACGGTAAGCTTAAATTGTAAAATTTGTTCTTGTTGAATAAAGCAAACGTTTGCGCTGTATTTATATACCGAAAAAGATGACTGATGGCTTAACTTTCGGGTATAATTTGTTCTTGTGATAGCAAGGGATAAAACGATCGCCAGTGATGAAAAGAAATTTATTGATCATAATTATTTTGTTGAGTTGTTGTTATGCCGGGCAGACATTTGCCCAGCAGGCAGCTACGACAGCGAAAAAGGAAATGTCGTTACAGCATGGGGCGCATAGACTGGGCCGCAGAAATGATGCAGATATGGCCCGTTGGAGGGCTTATGGCTTAGGACAGTTTATTCACTGGGGATTGTATTCCATACCCGGGGGCGAATGGAATGGTAAAATCTATAACGGCGCTGCAGAATGGATCAGAACTTGGAAAGAAGTATCCCCCCAAGCCTATGATTCATTAATTTACCAGTTTAACCCAACAAAGTTTAACGCGGATTCATGGGCTGCTGTGGCTGGCCAGATGGGTGTTAAATATGTTACTATTACCACTAAGCATCATGATGGTTTTTGTTTGTGGCCTAGTAAATACACTAATTTTACAGTCGCCAATTCACCGTATAAAAAGGATATCATCGGTCCGCTGGTAAAGGCCTACAATAAGCAGGGAATAGATGTGATCCTATATTTTTCTATTATGGACTGGCACAACCCCGACTGGCGTTACGATATTAAAACCCGCGATGATAGTATCGCCTTTAACCGTTTTAAGCAATTTACCCGTAATCAGTTGCTCGAATTGTTAGCACGATATCCAACTGCCAAGGGACTTTGGTTTGATGGAACCTGGGATAGCTCGTGGGTTAAACAAGCAGCCTTTGCCGATTCTCTTGAAACGGAAATGCGAAAAGTACACCCCGGCCTTATCATCGGTAGCCGTTTTCGCGCTGATGAATATGGTAAGCGGCATTTCGACTCGAATGGTAATCTGATGGGCGACTATGAACAAGGCTGGGAACGTAAGATACCCGAAAAGATAGAGGATGTTCACGGAAATGATTGGGATTGCGTAATGACTGTTCCCGAAAATCAATGGGGCTATGCTAAAAGATGGAGTGGGCATATAAAAACAGCTGATGAACTGTTGGAGATGCTGGCGAAATGTGTTTCGCTTGATGGTAACTTTGTACTCAATTTTGGCCCGAAGCCCGATGGAACCTTCAGGACAGAAGAGCTAAATTTGGCCAAAGCCATTGGCGACTGGATGGCCGTAAATAAGAAAGCTATTTACAATGGCGAATACGCAGGTTTCGCCAAACAGGATTGGGGATATTTTATAAAAAATACCGGTACTAATAAAACTTATATGGTGGTATTTAATGTGCCGGTATCGGGCTTATTACGCGTAACATCCCCTTTACACTCCGTGATTACAAAGGCTTATGACCTGGATAACGCAATGCAAACTTATATACCAGAAGAAATAGGAGCATCCACTTATTTTATCCATTTACATCAACAAACGCTCAAAAAACCTTTTGTTATTGTTTTGGAAACGGGTAAAGGCAATGGAACCGGGTATGAAAAAGCGAAAACCTAAATTTGTACCACAAATGAATATGAAATATATGATCCACGTGAGATACGTTTTGTTGCTCATGATAATTGTTGGCATTAATGCAGAAAGCAAGGCCCGGCAACAAGCCCGGGATACAGATGCACCGGCATCTTCGCGACAGGTTATACCGTTTAATAGCGACTGGCAATTTAAAAAAGCCTCGTACAGAACCAATATTGCATTGGCAACCGCCGATTGGCAAACTGTTTCTGTCCCCCATACCTGGAATAATAAAGATATTCAGAAAGGAAAAGGCTTTTACATGGGCGATGCTTTTTATAAAAAAGATCTTAAAGCAAGTGATTCATGGAAAGGAAAGCGTGTTTTTATTCGTTTTGAAGGAGTAGGTACAGTAACCGATGTCTATATCAATAATAAGTTGATCGGGGAGCATAAAGGTGCTTACGCTGCATTTTGCTTTGATATCAGTAATTCACTACGTTACGATACAGTTAATACGATACTGGTAAAAGTTAATAATGAGGAACGCCCGGATGTTATACCCATCAATAATAAACTGTTTGGGGTATATGGTGGAATCTATCGCCCGGTAAGTTTAATTGTTACCAATAAAATTAATATCAGTACTACTGATTACGCCTCGCCGGGCATTTATATTAAACAGGATGTAAGTGCAAAAAAAGCCAGCATAAGCATAACCGCTAAAGTTGAGAACAAGGAAACACAGATACAGGAGATAACTGTAAAAACGGTTATCAGGGATGGGACTGGTAAAATAGTTAAAGAGATACAGCAACCTGCAAAGGTAAAGCCACAAGGCATAAATATAGTCGGTCAGCAACTATCGTTAAACAATCCTCATTTATGGAACGGCAGAAAAGACCCTTATTTATACTCACTCACTACATCTATTATTAAACAAGGTAAAACTATTGACGAGGTTACCCAACCTCTCGGACTCAGGTATTTTTCAATTGTACAGGGGAAAGGATTTTACCTTAACGGGCAACCTTATCGCCTGTATGGAGTTTGTCGCCACCAGGAATGGCAGGATTATGGAAGCGCCCTAAGCAATGAGCAGCACAAATCTGACCTCGATATGATCTATGAGATCGGGGCAACTTCCATCCGTTTTGCCCACTATCAGCAGGCCGAATATATTTATGCGAAATGTGATAGTATGGGTTTTGTAATATGGGCCGAAATTCCGTTTGTAAACGCGGTGTCAACACAAGAAGGGGATAATGCGAAGCAACAGCTTACAGAGTTGATCAGGCAAAATTACAATCATCCGGCTATTTACAATTGGGGTTTACATAACGAAGTTTATTCTAGCTCGGCAGATGGGTTTGTACCGGTTTTAACACGCGAACTTAATGATATTGCTAAAACAGAAGATCCTGGTCGGTTCACTGCGAGTGTAAGCGGTTATGGTGAAATGGATCGCCCGTCAAACCTGGCCGCTGATATACAGGGTATCAACAGATATTATGGCTGGTACGAAGGGAAAATATCTGACCTGGAAGATTGGGTTACCGGGTTGGAAAAAAAATATCCCAATCATAAAGTAGTGCTTTCTGAGTACGGAACGGAGGCCAACGTAAATCAGCAACAGGAAAATGTAGGCGAAACCGGTGATCCGGGCGCCCAGTTTTGGCCGGAAACCTATCAAACCAAGTTTCACGAAATACAATGGGGTATTATCGAGAAGCATCCCTACCTGGTAGCCTCATATGTATGGAATATGTTCGATTTTTCGGTGCCCTCTGCAAATGGCGGTGGCGTGCCTGCCCGTAATATGAAGGGTTTGATTACCTATGATCGGAAAGTAAAAAAAGATGCTTTTTATTGGTACAAAGCTAATTGGAGTCCTGATCCTGTACTTTACATCAGCGGCCGCAGAGACTCTGTCCGGGTTGAAGCAACAACGGTGGTAAAGGTGTTTTCCAATCTGCAAAATGTTACTTTGTATCTCAATAACAATAAATTGAATCAACCTGAAATAGGTACTACTTCGTATGATTTTGTTTTTAAAGATGTGCGCCTGCAACCAGGAGCCAACGAGTTAAGGGCAGAAGGCCATAGGGATGGTAAAGTAATCACAGATCATATTACCTGGTATTTTAAGAATTAAGAAAAGGCTATCCATTAATGAACAACCTTTTCTTAATTGTACAGAAATATATTGAGTTATCGTTTCATATACTTGTCTGACGTTATTTAACCACGAATACATTATCTGAAACATTGGCATCCAGAAATATCCCTGTATTTATTTCAACAGCTTTTACGACTCTATCTGTTTTGAAATTAAAACAGACAATTTGGGGGTTTTGCTCCCATATAGCAGGTGTTTGGTGAATAATTTTGCAGGTCCCATCCTGGCAGGTAATTTTAACATCAAAGGGGATATAAAACCCGCCGGTATTTTTAACGGTGATGGAGTAACCATCTTTAATTTTGTTTACCTTTTGCAGGGACAGATCGATGTAACTATTACTGAAAAACCAATTGTTGAAAAACCAATTCAGGTTTCGGCCAGATTTGTCACTCATGGAGTTAAAATAATCCCACGGAACCGGATGTTTCCCGTGCCAATTGTTCATATAGCCCTTCAATGATTTTTTAAACAGGTCATCACCCAATAGATCTTTCAATGCAAAGTGGCTCAAAGCCGGTTTGCCATATTCGTTATTAGATAAGCCATCTCTTAATTCGCTGGATGGTGTAATAATAGGTAGGTCCTCGGGGGCTGACGGATCACTTATCCATGGTTTTACCCGAAGCTCAGTCCAGAGGGCATCGGTGTTTTCCTGGCCTATTTCTGTAGCGCCTATGAGCCGTTCAAAGGTAGTGGCCCAGCCTTCATCCATAAAGCCATAACGACTTTCATTGGTACCCATATAAAATGGGAACCAGGTATGCGAAATTTCATGATCCAATAAAAGCTGAGCAAAACTCAAATCGTCTTTGTGGCTGGAGTTAACCATCATGGGGTATTCCATATCGGCATAACCCTGGAAGACGGTCATTTTAGGATAAGGGTAAGGCACACCTGGCAAATTGTTCGAAAACCAGGTTAAAGCATACTGTCCAAACTTAACCGCGGAGTGGAAATCGGCGGCATTATCCAGGTAGGCGGCCTGTATACTTGCTCTTCTGCGGCTTGAATGATCAATCACTACACTTGCGGCATCCCAAACGTAATGATCGCTTATCCCTACGGCCATATCGCTGATATCATCCGCTTTCCAGATCCAGGTATTGAGCTTGTTTTTTGTGGTAATGTTCTTTTGGCTGAGATCAAGCGGAGTAACTATATGTACAACGGAGTCGCTGTTCATGGAGCGTTCCAAGCGTTTGGTGTACTCTGGTTGTAACACCTCTTGGGGATTTTGTAAGGTGCCAGTCGCCCACACCAAAAAATCTGATGGAACTTTAACCTGCAGGGTATAGTCATTAAAGTCGTTATAAAACTCCTGAACGTCTAAAAAAGGAAGTTTATCCCAGCCGTTATAATCATCATAAACGGCAATCCTGGGATAAAAATAGCCCAGGTAAAAGGAGGTTGAATCGATGGCTCCTTCACGGCCTGCTCCCAGAGCCAGTTCATAATGCCAGGTGATATCCAGTTTTACAGACTGATGTGGTAATAACGGTTTTGGCAAAGTGATGGCCTGGTTAGTTGTAGCATCCTGATTATTTATCGCTACAGCTTGGCCATCTATCACAAAACTATCCATCTGAACACCCTGGGTTAAATAGTTAGCTTGCGCATTGGCAAAACGGGCAGCACCCGGCTTGTGTATGTTCATGATCAGCTTCATGTTCAGTTCCTTGAGCGTATCAGGGCTGTTATTGCTGTAGATGATCTGCTCGGCTCCCTGGATATTTCTATTTGGGGGCGATATGGTTAGGGTAATGTTGTAACTGCCGTGATTTTGCCAGTAGTTTTTCCCAGGCTTACCATCTATCGATCTGGTTTTATTTTTAAAAGCTTGTTTCAGATCGCGGGGGTAGTAGAAACATTGTGCTTGTAATTGTGCGTGTTCAATAAGCAGGAGGGCAGTTATTAAAGCCAGGAGTGACAGGCTCTTTTTGATGAATTTTAAATCTGCTGTTAAATATTTCATGGTAGATATTTTGAACCATGACACATTTAACAGCAGATTACCCTGACTGCGACGTGAAAAATATTATACTTTTATGAAAAGTGTAGTACGCTTCAGTGCTTGTTTTTTGTCAGGTTTTGCATTATCGCTTCGGCTACTTCAAAGAAAGTGTCCAGTTTTTCTTCGCTGATGCCGGTATTAGCCACTTCATTTACTTCTTTTATCTTTTTTTCGATATAGGGGATTGAGGTTAGTGCATGCGGAGACAAAGATATATAGTGCTGACGCCTGTCGGCAGGGTTTGTTTTCACGGTCAGCATCTTTCTTTGTTCCAATGAAAAAACAATACTCACCACTCGTGATTTATCTACATGCAGTAATTCTGCTAACTTATTCTGCGTGATCGGCCCTTTTTGTTGAGCCAAAATTAATAGCACCTCAAAATGATGATTTACCTTAATTGATGATAATTCTTTGGCGAGGTTTTTATTATATAAATAATTGATCAGTCTTAAATTTTCTGATATCAGCTGTGTGTGTTTCATAGATCGCTACGCTATTGGTTATTTTCATTTGCTGTTTGCTTGTCGGCATTATGTTTGGCATTGGCTTCGGCAATATCGTATTCCAGCTCAGGATCGATATTCTGAGCCTCTACTTTTCGGGCCTTTTCCATTAATTCTTCATGATGTTCCTGCAAATAAGCTAGTTGTTTTTTGCCGTAAGAGAAACGGGTAAACAACACAAAGAGCACAGGCACAATAAATATGGAAATGGTTGATGATGCTATCATTCCCCCTAAAACTGTGATCCCGATAGTATTCCTTGATTCGGCGCCTGCACCTGTTGCCAATACTAATGGCAATACACCTAAAATAAATGCCAGGGAGGTCATGATGATGGGGCGCAAACGCAGGCGTACAGCTTCCAATGTCGATTTGATTAGTTCCTCTCCTCGGTCTACCCTTATTTTGGCAAATTCCACAATTAGGATCGCGTTTTTTGCCGAAAGACCGATCAATGTTATCAATCCTATTTGGGCATATACGTTATTGGTGACCGTAGGCACAACGGTAAGCGCCAGGATGGCACCAAAGGCACTGATGGGAACCGCGAGCATTACCGAAAATGGCACCGACCAGCTTTCGTACAATGCAGCCAGGAACAGAAATACAAAAATGATAGAAAAGAGGAAGATATAAACCGTGGTTGAACCTGCCTTGATTTCCTCATAGCTCAAGCCCGAAAATTCATAGGTGTACCCACGTGGTAATGTTTTGGCCGCTAATTCTTTTAACGCTTCAATAGCTTGCCCGCTGCTATAACCCGGAGGTATGGAACCATCAACTTCGGCCGAGCGGAAGATATTAAAGTGCGTAATCAACGGGGCCGCTACGATAGGCTTATAGCTGATCACCGTACTTAAAGGCAGCATTTGCCCAACAGAATTATGCACGTAGTACTTATTCATATTGGAGATGAGTGCCCGATAAGCGGTGTCGGCCTGTACAACTACGTGATAGGTGCGGTTGTATAAGGTAAAGTTGTTCACGAACAAACTACCCATATAAGCTTGCATGGTCGAAAAAACATCCGAAATATTGATACCCAGCTTTTCGCATTTCTCACGGTCGACATTAAGCTCATAACTTGGTGTATGCGCCGAAAAATAGCTATAGGCTCCCGCTGTGGCAGGATTAGCCTTAGCCGCTGCCACAAACTTTTTAACCACTTTTTCAAAAGCATAAATATCGTCGGTAGTGTTTCCCTGCTCAATTTGCATACTAAAACCGGCTGCCTGGCCTATACCCCTGATGGGTGGAGGCTGCGCCACTACCACGTTAGCGTTTTTGATACCCGCTTTGGCGATCTTTTGTTTGATCACATTCATTAAGCCGGGCACCCGCGTATTCGGGGTGGTACGATCGTCCCAGGGGGTAAGCATACAAAACATGGAGCCGTTATTGGAATTGGCCCCGCCATTAAGTATGTTAAAACCAGATATAGCCGTGTAATGCAATATGCCGGGTGTGGAGGCTACTATTTTCATCAGTTTTTCCATTACATTAACGGATTGAACTGTTGATGAAGCTTCTGGTAATTGATAGGTTACGTACAAACGCCCGCCATCCTCGGCAGGTACAAACCCGGATGGTTTGATCCTGAACATGAGATAGGTGCCTACACAAATACACACCAGTATGATCACAATGTACCGCGCCCCTTTAATGCTGCGGTGAACACCGTTGGTATATTTCAGTGTGATTTTTTCAAACCTTTTGTTAAAAGCATTGAAGAACTTGGTCAGCCAATTTGATTTTTCGGTTACCGGAGGAGTTGGCCTCAACAACAAGGTACAAAGCGCCGGGGTTAATGATAAGGCAACAAAAGCCGAAAGAATAACCGATATGGCTATAGTGATAGCAAATTGCTGGTACAAACGGCCCACAATACCCGGAATAAAACCTACCGGCACAAATACCGATGCCAGGATCAAAGCTATCGCGATCACTGGCGCGGCGATCTCCTTCATGGCCTGATACGTGGCTTCCTTGGGTGATAGCTGCTTCTCATCTATATAATGCTGCACCGCCTCTACCACAATAATGGCATCATCCACCACAATGCCAATGGCCAGCACAAAGCCAAACATGGTTAGCGTATTGATGGTAAATCCCAGCGGTATAAAAAATATAAACGTTGCCAGGATGGATACTGGGATAGCCAATATAGGGATCAGTGTGGAACGCCAGTTTTGCAGAAATAAGAACACCACAATAGCCACCAAGGCGAGTGCCTTAAGCAAGGTGCCTATTACCTCCTGCATAGATACCTTGATAATGGTTATCGATTCAAAAGGCACCACATAATCCACATCTTTTGGGAAGGATTTTTTGAGTTTGGCCAATGCCGCGTAAACATTCTCAGCAGTTTGCAGGGCGTTACTTCCCGGCGATTGATATACCTGTATAGTTGATGCCCGGTTGCCATCCACAAATGCGTTGCTGGAGAAGGTAAACTTACCCAGTTCAACCCTGGCCACATCCTTGAGGTAAACCAGCTGACTGGTTCCTGGAATGCTCTTCACCACAATTTTTTCATAGTCCGAAACTTTGCTCAGCATCCCGTTTACTAGGATGCCGGTTTCAAAAGTTTGTGACGATTGCTGCGGCGGGGCACCTGCAGAACCTGCGGCAACGTAAACGTTCTGACCATTCAGTGCAGCGGTAACGTCGGCAGGGGTTAGGCCATAAGAGGCCATTTTATCCGGGTTCATCCAGATACGCATACTGAAATTGTCGGTACGTGCACTAACATCGCCCACACCAGGAACACGGAGTATAGCATCCTGGATAAACGTATTGGTATAATTATCCAGGAAGGTAATGCTATGGGTACGCTTGGGTGAGTAAATCGCGACCAGCATTAATTGATCGGGGTTACTAGCCCGTACCGTTAGTCCCAATTTACTTACAACCGAAGGCAATAGGGGAGTGGCTATGCCCACCCTGTTTTGAACGTTAAGCGCAGCAATATGTACGTTGGTGCCTATTTTAAAGGTTACCCTTATACCCATGCTGCCACTGTTGGTATTGGTACTGGTCATGTATTCCATGCCGGGGGTACCGTTTACCTGCTCTTCGATGGGGGTAGCTAAATTTTGCTCAACTGTCTGAGCATCAGCGCCGGTATACGAACCGTTTACCGACACGCTTGGCGGCGATATATTAGGATATTGGTCAACCGCCAGATTGAAAAGGCAGATCAGTCCCGCTATCATTAAGACTAATGAAATAACAATAGCGGTTACCGGCCTTTTTATAAATGTATTTGAAACCATCCTTGTTAGCTTTTATGTAATTCACGGGATTTTGAAATCTCATATTCCAATTCCGGATCAATGTTCTGAGCTTCTACTTTTCTTGCTTTTTCCCGCAGGTTTTCTTTATGGGCCTGTAAATATTCCAGCTTTTCTTTACCGTAGGAGAAGCGGGTTATCAGCACAAAAAGCACCGGCACAATAAATATGGCCAGTGTTGAAGCCGCGATCATACCGCCTAAAACGGTAAAACCGATAGTCCGCCGCGCTACTGCTCCTGCACCTGTTGCCAGTACCAAAGGCAATACACCCAAAACGAAGGCAAGCGAAGTCATGATGATGGGGCGCAAGCGAAGACTCACAGCCTCCAGTGTCGATTTGATGAGCTCTTCACCCATATCTACCCGCACCTTGGCAAACTCCACAATCAGGATCGCGTTTTTGGCCGCGAGACCGATCAGGGTGATGAGGCCAATTTGCGCGTACACATTGTTGGTTAAACTCGGCACGAGGATCAGGGCAAGAATTGCACCCATCGCACCAACCGGTACAGCCAACAGTACGGAGAAAGGAACCGACCAGCTTTCATACAAGGCTGCCAGGAACAGAAACACAAAGGTGATGGAGAAGATGAATATATAAATGGTGGTTGAACCCGCCTTGATCTCCTCATAACTTAAACCCGAAAACTCGTATTCATAACCTTGTGGTAAAATCCGTTTGGCCAGATCCTGCATGGCAGCGATGGCCTCACCGCTACTATGACCGGGAGCGGCAGAACCATCGACTTCGGCAGTACGGAAGATATTGAAATGCGATATCAGCGGCGGCGCGTCAACAGGTTTGTAACTGATGACCGTACCCAACGGAACCATGTCACCGGCTTGGTTGCGTACATAGTATTTGTCCATGTTACTTACCACCTTTCTAAAGGCCGTATCTGCCTGTACAACTACGTGAAAAGTCCGGTTATAGGTAGTAAAGTCATTGATATAAAGGCTACCCATATATGCCTGGATGGTGGTAAATACATCGGCCACATTTACACCCAATTTTTCGCATTTCTCTCTATCTACCGTTAAACTGTAATTAGGCGTATGAGCGGTGTAGAAGGTAAATGCTTTGCTGATAACCGGGTTTTTATTGGCCTCGGCAACAAACTTTTTCACTACTTTTTCAAAGTCCTGCAAGTTATCAGAGGTGCTTCGTTGTTCTATCTGTAAACTAAAGCCTACGGTTGCTCCAATGCCCGGCAGTGGCGATGGTTGAATAACTTCTACGTTTGCATCTCTGATACCGGCATCGGCAATACGTTTTTGCAACTCTCCAATAATCCCTGGTACCTGTTCAGTGGATTTACTACGCTCATCCCAGGGGGCAAGCTGGCAATAAATGGTGCCGTTGTTGGAGTTACTGGCGTTGGTTACTACGTTGAGACCAGACAGGGCTGCGTAGTGGGCTACACCTGGTGTGGATCCAATAACTTTCATCAATCTGGACATCACATCAACAGATGCCGCAGTGGAAGATGCCGGCGGTAGCTGAAAGGTCACGTACAGGTTACCATCATCTTCAGAAGGAATAAAGCCTGATGGCTTATTCTGGAATAAGAAGTAGGTTCCAACGCAAATGCATATCAAAATGATCACCACAAAACGCGATGCCTTGATGCTTTTTCGTACGCCTTCGGTATAACTGGCGGTTACCTTTTCAAACCAGGTATTGAACTTGAAGAATAACTTGTTAATACCTTTGGCATCTTTATCCAGGTGAGATGGTTTTAACAAAAGCGTACACAACGCTGGTGTTAAGGAAAGTGCGATAAATGCAGATATGATCACCGATATGGCGATAGTAATAGCGAATTGCTGGTATAATCGTCCCACAATACCCGGGATAAAGCCTACCGGAACAAACACCGCAGCCAATATCAGCGCGATGGCTATTACCGGTGCCGAGATATCCTTCATGGCCTGGTAAGTAGCCTCTTTGGCCGACATGCCATCATGGTCGATGTAATGCTGCACGGCTTCCACCACAATAATGGCATCATCCACCACAATACCTATGGCCAGTACAAAACCGAACATGGTCAGGGTGTTGATGGTGAACCCTAAAGGGATAAAAAAACAGAAAGTACCAAAAATAGATACCGGGATAGCCAGTACCGGGATTAGTGTGGAGCGCCAGTTCTGCAGGAAAACGTATACCACAACGGCAACCAATGCGAGGGTTTTTAATAGGGTACCCACCACATCTTCCATAGAAACCTTAACTACCGTAACCGATTCAAAAGGAACTTTGTATTCTACATCCGAAGGGAAATTGGTTTTCAATTTAGCCAGGGCCGCATATACACCATTGGCGGTTTCCAAGGCGTTACTTCCCGGCGCCTGGTAAATTTGCAGATAGGATGCTTTATGCCCATCAACAAAGGAGTTGCTTGAAAAAGTAAATTTGCCTAATTCAACCCGGGCAACATCTTTCAGGTAAACCAGTTGGCCCGTTGCTGGTACTGTTTTTACAATAACTTTTTCAAATTCAGATACTTTACTCAATCGCCCGTTAACCAGGATACCCAACTCATACGTCTGACTTGATGCCTGTGGCGGTACACCAGCAGTACCGGCCGCTACCTGCACATTTTGCGCATTAAGGGCGGTGATTACATCCTGAGGGGTTAAGCTATAAGCTGCCATTTTATCCGGGTTCATCCATATCCGCATACTGAAATCATCAGTAAAGCGGTTGATACTGCCTACACCGGGTACGCGCAATAAGGCATCCTGTATAAAGATGTTGGTATAATTATCCAGGAAGGTGATATTATGCGTTCCTTTCGGAGCATAAATGGCCACCATCATCAGCATACTGGGGTTAACCGCACGTACAGTAAGGCCAAGCCTGCTTACTACGGCTGGTAACAAGGGAGTCGCAATACTTACCCTGTTTTGAACATCAAGCGCGGCAACGTCAATGTCTGTTCCCATTTTAAAGGTTACATTCATGGTCATTTGCCCGTTATTGGTGTTATTACTTTGCATATATTCCATGCCTGGGGTTCCGTTTACCTGTTCTTCGATAGGGGTGGCCACGGTTTGTTCAACGGTTTGCGCATCGGCACCGGTAAACTGACCGTTCACCTGCACAATAGGCGGTGTAATGTCCGGATATTGGTCTATCGGTAAAAGCAGTATACTTACTGTACCGGTAATAATCAGTACAATAGATATAACTATAGCAGTTACAGGTCTTTTAATGAAGGTATTAGCAATCATACAATACTTTGTCTAAAAAATTTCGGATCGTGTTCTCTGACGAGGCTTTTAACGCCCGCCCCTGCCGCCTGCTGATGGACCAATCTTATTAGCTGTGGTGATCCGTGAACCATCATGTAACAGCTGTACGCCATCAACTATAACCCGGTCGCCATTATTAATACCACTTTTGATGATCATATTTGGCCCTATAGTTTGACCAACCTGAACCTTTTTCTGCACGGCTATCAGTTTCTTTACTTTTCTCTTAGCTGAGTCGGCACCGGCTTTTGGATTATTCATCAGGCTGTCTTTTGCGGTATACACAAAGTATTCGCCCATTTGCTCAACAACTGCTTTGCCGGGAACTACCAATTGCTTACCCTTTTCCTGGTTATGAACCCGCACCACGCAGCTCATACCAACCCTAAGCATTCCTTTAGGATTTGGAAATACGAGCCTGATGGTAATAGATCCTGTTTGTGAGTTAACCGCGCGGTCTATCACCGAAATTTTTCCGTTGATCGGGTAAAGACTATTATCTGCCAATAAAATGGTGAAAAGCGAATCGGTGATTTGCTGTTTGCTCTGTTGTAGCAACTCAAAGCGTGGCAACTGCTTTTCGTTGATCACAAAATCAACCGCCATAGGATCATCTGTAGATATGGTGTTCAATACAGTTGAACCTACGGTAACTACGTTGCCCAGCTTTACCTGGCTAAAACCTATGGTGCCATCAAAAGGGGCGTACACGGTAGCGTAGTTTAAATTTGTACGGGCCGTTTTTACCGCCTGATCTGCCGATTTAACCTGACTCTGCGAGTTTTGCAGCGTAATTACCGCATGATCGTAAAGTTGTTTGGCAACAGCATTATACTTATTCAGATACTCATAACGGTCGGCATCCTGTTGCGACTGTACTAAAGTGCCTTCAGTTACCTTACGGTTTGCTACCGCGGCATCATAGCTGTCCTGGTATATACGCTTGTCGATCTCGTATAATTTTTGACCTTTTTTTACATGAGTGCCTTCGGTAAAAAATATACCCGTAACGGCACCCTGAACCTGCGGCAACAGCGTAACCTGGCTAAGCGCGGCCGTGGTTGAAGGATATTGATCATAATACAGCACATGTTTCTCCTTAACCTTAAACAGGTTAACAGGAACTTCCGGATTAACAGGTGGTTGTTTTTTGTTGCATGCTGCCAGAATAGTAAGGCTTATAAAAATGGCATTTAAAAATACTCTTTTCATGGAGTTTGTTTTTTATATTAATAAGTGATATCTCCCATTGCTTTTTCCAGGTCAATTTTGCTCGAAAGCAGCTGGAACAGCGCGTTGGTGTAATTGATTTCTGCGGTAATTAAGTTTGATTCGGCGGTGATCACATTCAGGTAAGCCACAATACCTTGTTTGTATTGAAGGTCGACCACGAAGTAAACCCGTTTGGCCATGGCCACATTTTTTTGCTGAACATTAAAATTGTAAAGGTTGCTCCGGTAATCGGCTAAACCTGTGGCATATTCTTTATGTAATTGCAGTTTCAGATCTGCCTCATCCCAACCGATCAACTGTTCCTGCAAATGCGATTTATGCAAATTATGCAGGCGGGCAAAGCCGGTAAATATGGGTATGCTGATGGATAAACCCACCAACGAACTTGGGTAGGATTTGGATAAAAGACTTGGAAAATTATTGTTCGCGAATTGCGCACTATAATTAAAAAATCCGGATACGGTGGGCAAAAACTGATACCTGTAATAGCTACTTAATTGAAGCTGGAGATCTTTCCGGGTTTTAATCTGTTGATACTCTATTCGTTTTTCATATTCTAATTGCCGGGTAGTATCAATCTGGATGTCATTCATCATTTGTACCGTATCGATACTTACATTAAAATCCTTATCCGGTTCATAACCCATTAACTGTTTTAAAGCCGCATACTGAGGTACAATATTCTCATTGGCCTGCTTCAACTGTGCCCTGGAATTATTGAGGGTGATGGTAGCCTGCAGATAATCTGTTTCATCTACAATACCGCCTTTATATTGGTGGTACGTATCACGAAGGTTTTTACCCAGGCGGGTGGTATCCTCTTTTAAAACATTGATCTGCTGAAGTGTAAGCAATACATTATAAAATGACTTGCTCACTGCCGATACCAGGTATATTTTGGTACTATCGGTTACTTGCTGGGCCTGTTTAACCAGCAGGGGAGCAGTTTTAGCGGCGTACAATAAATTAGGGCTTACTATAGCCTGGGTAATGGCCAGTTCAGGGATAAATGTATTGGAATAGCTCGACCGCACATTGGTGGTTGAGCCGGTGCCTGTACCTGTACTGCCAGTGGTAGTGCCACCAGTACCTACACCAGTTGATATATTGGCGTTGGATTGCTGTATGTAATGGATGAGATTGCCGTTTGCATTGGCCTGGGGCAACCATGCCGACAAATTAATGGCGTTGGTTGTTTTGGCGATATCAACATTAATCAGCGATTTGTTTAATGCCGGTTGGTGTATCATCGCATAATCGATGCACTGCTTTAGTGTCATATACTGATCGCTGCCATTACCTGGATTAGTAGCATTAGGCATGACAGGAAAGCCAACTTTATTGGTGTCCGGGATATTATCCGGAACGGGGAACGATTTAGGTTTACGTTTACCATTTTGTGCATGAGCACTTAACGATAAAAATAACAAACCCGCGAGTACAACGGAAAGGTTGCGTTTTATATTAAAATGTATTCTATTCATTTCAAAACATATTGTTTGTGCCTTGTGGCACATCCGTATTTAGTTTTATCAGGATGATGGTTCGGTCGATGATTATCTATTTGTTTTTTTAAGCGACAAATTTTAAAAACCAGCTGAACGAACAGGGATATGAGGTATTATTCCATATGGAAATCGGAATACATACATATCATGGATCGGAACTCCTGTCAATCAGAAGCTTCAATCAATTAGAGCAGGAAATGGCAGGAGAAGATCAGATTCTAAGCGTACACAATCTCAGATAGGAACTCGGTGATAACACACCTGGTTGAATTAAATGAGTGTTACGTTTTTTAATTATAGCCAGTGAAATAAGGCTACCTAAAAAGAATGATACAATAAGGACAAGATCCTTATTTGGAGGAGTTATTAAAGCTTTACGACTGTTTTCGATACCTCGTTGAAAAGGTGTCCTTACACTACCCGCGCTTTGATTTTTATGAAGGATATCTATACTTGAAGATGACTGGGATTTGTTGATCGGGATATAGAACCGGGGCATCGACGCGATGTGGATCAAAGATACAGCCTGCAATATCACTAAAAGTGATAAAACAATACATTGCCTTATGATTTGTTTCCGCGATTTCAAAACACAAATTTTAACTGCTGTAAAAATACAGTTTTAACTATAAACTATTTTGTAAATATTTAGATACAAAAAATAATAACCGAAATAGAGGAATAAAATAAGCTATTCCATTCTTCTGATCAATTCACCCAGTATTTTGAAGCTTCGTTCCACCTCAGCGTCAAAAGGTATCCCGAAGCTGATACGAATAAAGTTGCTGAACCGGGCATCCGTAGTAAATATTTGTCCTGGTGCAATACTAATGTTTTGGGTTATGGCTGCATGGTAAAGCTCCAATGCGTTGATGTTTTTATTAAGCTCAATCCATAAAGTATAACCTCCTTGGGGTTGACTTATTTTAATGTCTGCCGGAAAGTATGTTGTAATGGCTTGAGTGTACCTGAGGCATTGTGTATGCAAGGCTTTACGAAGTTTGCGCATATGTAAATCATACCGGCCGGTTTCAAAGAATAAGGCAATAGCCGCCTGTGTGGGCGTGGTAGAAGTTACGGTATGCATCATCTTGATATTAATAACCTGGTCTTTAAAGCGGCCGGGTATGCACCACCCAACCCGGTAACCCGGAGCAATTGACTTAGAAACAGAAGAACAAAGCATTACCCAACCTTCGGTATCAAAGCTTTTGCAGGTACGGGGTCTGCTCTTACCAAAATAAATCTCCCCATAAATATCATCCTCTATCAATGGTATTTGTTTATTGCTTAGTAGAGTAACCAGTTGTTGCTTGCGATGGTCGGGTATGCAGCTACCTACCGGGTTACTAAAGTTGGGTATAAAAAGGCAGGCTTTAATGGTTACTTTATCTATAGCCTGAGCTAAATAATCTATATCCACACCGTTACGCGGGTCAACAGGAATCTCCAATACCTGCAAGCCCAGGCTTAGCATCACGTTGAATATACCAAAATAAGTAGGGCTTTCGATCGCTACGGTATCGCCAGGTTGCGTAACGGCCCGCAGACAAAACAGCAGAGCCTCCATACAGCCATGAGTGGTTACTACATCATTTTCGGTAACATGACTACCCCAGTTAAAGGCGTTCTTAGCTATCTGTTTACGTAAAGAAATATTTCCTTGACCATACTCATAATTGGTACCTGCTGATGGGTTTTTACGCAACGCTTCCATCATGGAGCGACTAAGTTTTGACACAGGTATCAGACTTAGATGAGGTGCTGATTGTGATAAACGTAAAACACTTTCTTTGGTCATGTTAATATGAATCATGGATATCATCTGGCTTACATCGGTCTGCTCCAGGCTTTTTATAGGTGGTTTACTTTCCGGAGACCTGGTTAATAGCGATGGAGAAAACCGAACATAATAACCTGATTTTGGCCGGGCTTCAATCATGCCCATGTTTTCCAGTTCTACATAAGCCTTAAAAGCTGTGCTTATACTGATATTTTGTTCCTGACTCAATGCACGGACAGAGGGCAGTTTATCGCCGGTTTTGAGCAGCCCTTCTCTGATCTGTTTTTCAATGCGGCCGGAGATCCTGGCATATAAAAAATCATTATCGGTAAAAATCGCTGCTGTTCCCATTTAATAAAATCTGTTATGTTCAAAATTAATAATTCTGCATCTGTTTTGTTGTTGATCTGGGCTTTTACTTTGTATTATAAAATTATTCAATTACTTGATATGGAAATTACACCATTAAGTCCGCAGGAAATACAGCAGTTAAGGACTGAAACTAAAGGAACTGCCGAAAGGATACATTTCAACAATGCCGGCTCGTCATTACCACCCGATGTGGTTGTTGATGCGGTGATCAGTTACTTACAGGAAGAGGCAACCCATGGTGGTTACGAAACTGAAGATAAGTATGAAAAGGAAATGGAACATACTTATGATCTGATTGCAAAGCTCATCAATGCCAACAGAGATGAAGTGGCAGTTATGGAAAATGCAAGTATTGCCTGGGGGCTGGTATTTAATGGTATTGTTTTTATTGAAGGTGACGAGATCATTACTTCAGAAATGGAATATTTAAGTAATTTGATGGGTTTTATAACCGCGCAGAAAACTCATGGTGTAAAGATAATTGTGATACCTACAGATGAACAAGGTAATTTTCCGGTACAGGCCTTAGAGGATGCTATCTCACCCAGAACAAAATTGATTGCCGTTACACACATACCTTCAACAGCGGGTACTATCATTCCGGTTGTTGAAATAGGTAAGATAGCGCGTAAGCACCAGATTTTATATCTGGTTGATGCTTGTCAGAGTATTGGGCAGCTTCCTGTGGATGTGAAGGAAATAGATTGTGATATGCTTGCAGTTACCGGGCGAAAATATTTACGGGCGCCTCGCGGAACTGGTTTTTTGTATGTACGGAAAGAGGTTCAGGCTAAATTGAAATTGATACTGATGGATGGTTTCACAGCAGAATGGGTTACAGAAAATGACTATAAGATAAGAAATGACTGCCGTCGCTTTGAGCTTACAGAAAAGAACCGTGCTGTTTTTTTAGGTTTTAGTAAAGCCATTGAATATATATTAAATATCGGTGTACAGCGTACCTGGCCCCGTATACAACAGTTAGCCGCCTCCATGCGTAAGCAATTGGAAGGAATTGAAGGAGTAACAGTTCACGATAAAGGCGATCAGCAATGTGGTATTGTGACTTTTTCAGTACGGGGAATGGACAGCGCGACCGTAAAAAACAAAATGGCCGAAAAGCGGATCAATGTATCGGTAGGCAAAGCCAAATCAACACTCATTTATATGAACAGGTATAAGCTAAGTACCGTAGTAAGGGCCTCAGTACATTATTACAATACTGAAGAAGAGATAGATACGATGTGCCGGGTATTAATAAATATCATGATAACTGAAGCAGAAAAAAACGAATCATTAAAAGCGATATTATAACAGTATAATACTAAAAAGATATCCGCCCGCCCTTCAATATTTGCCTGGTTACTATTTAATAGTCTCCAGGCTTTTTGCTATAATTAGCTTTAAGTGATGTGGTTATGGTATTCTTTGCGAAAACGATTGCGCAAATAAAATCAGCGTATTGTTGCAATATTATCTTTTAGTTAAATAGTTTTGATATACCAATTAGCCAAATGGAAGTCAGTACTCATTTGGAGCTTAAACCGCAATCAATACATCAATAATTATTTATTAAAAATTTAACGGAATTGAAAAAGTAACACATTTCGCAGGGCATTGCCATGCTTGTACATTTCATTGATATCAGCTTAACCTTATCAAAAGCAGATAGATGAACTTGAGTTTTACAGTTGAAAACCGCTGCAGCAAATCATCAACTTTTAACTATAACCAATTTATCATTTAAAACCAGTACTATGAAAAAGAACGTTTTAAGATCGGGAGCAGCTATCATGCTTATCGGTCTCTCGCTTACCTCCTGCAAAAAGGAAGCGAATGTAAACTCCAACAATGCTGAAGAAAAGCCATCTGTAAATGGCCCTAATTTAGCAGTCAACGCGGTTAATAATACCTTTACCGTGAACTGGAACAATCGTACCAATGGTGCTACCTACACCCAGGCGCAAGCCAATGCCGATTTGGGGAACACCAGTTCATGGAATGATCGTGCTTACACCACCAATGGTAAAGATAATACCGTAGGCAGCAGGATTACGCTGCTACCCAATGAGCTTTCCGGCGCCGGTGGTTTGGTAACCAATACCAGTATTGGCGCTGGTACCGCTTATGAGATGGATTACGATGTGAAATTTCACAGCCAGTTTAACTGGGGCCGCGGCGGTAAAGTAGGTTTTGGTTTCGGCATAGGCGAACACAATACAGGTGGAGACGCTGCCTGGGATGGTAACGGCGGAACCTTACGGTTGATGTGGTACTCGCCTGATTCCAATCCAAACAGGGTTTATTTTCAACCTTATCTTTATTATAAGGATATGAATGGCGGCCCTTCGTCAGGTAACAACTTTGGCGATACATTTGGTAAATCCTATCCTTCGAGCGGCGCCCTGGTTAAAGGGCAATGGTATCATGTGCATTTATACATTAAAAGCAATACCGCCAGCAATACCAATGGTCACGCGCAGATTGTTATTGATGGAACTGTTTTACTTGATCAGGACATCAGATGGACAACCAACGATTCCAAACGGATGATTGACCAGTTAACCTGGCATACCTTCAGAGGCGGAAGCCAGGATTATTGGAAAACCAATACTACCGATTATATCTATTATGATAATCTCAGTGTACATCGTATAAGTACTAATTAATCATTATTTATGCAATCCTGCCCCGTTAATTGCCGGGGCAGGGTTGTTTTTATAAAAAGTTAATACTATTTCAGCAAGTTGTTCCCAATTATTGATAATCATATTCAACCCCAACATATTTGCTATCATGGTATAAATTTGAGCCGGGGTTTTGCCGCTTTGGCGCAGGTAAAGTACAGAAGTTGCCCCTGCTGATTTGGAAAGCTTTTGGTTCAACTCATCTGTAAGTAAAGGGTGATGATAAAAAGTAATATCCTGAAATTCGCTCTTACCCAGGGCCAATGCCAATTCGTGCTGGGCCAAGGTAGACGACCAAAGATCCTGGCCGCGGATAATCAGATCAACTCCATAATGCAGGTCATCTATGACCGAAGTAAGTTGATAAGCAGGGAACGCATCTTTTTTCCTGATCACAAAATTTTGCATATCAGCTGGTAAAACAGCAGTCACGGTTTGATCGTTATAGCTCCTAATGCTTAATTCCCGGGCTTTATAAGTATGCAGGCGCCAGGCAGCCTCTTTTGTATCCAGTGGAATTTCACGGTCGAAACAGGTACAAGGTGCCTTCTCGAGCTGCTTCCGCGAACAGGTGCAGGCAAATACCAATCCACTATCCTTTAATTGTTCAATAACCTCCCGGTACAGTGGCAGCCTGTGCATTTGCGAGTAGCTATCCTTAAATTCTCCGGCATTATGTGGACCCTCATCCCATGGGATCTCTAAAAAGTTCAGCGTGTCAAAAATGTCCTGTATATATTTTTCGTCAGCACGTGTTTGATCGATATCATCGATCCTTAACAATACCTTAGCTCTATGCAATCTGGCCAAAGCTGTTGTAAGGGTAAATGATAAAACATTACCCAAATGTAAAAAACCACTTGGCGTAGGAGCTATACGCGTTTTGTTAAAATGAATAAGCCGACCTGACATTTATTGCTGAACTTTATATACTAACTTCATCCAAAATAATACAAAAAACCTGTTCTGGAAATAAAATATCCGTCTCTTATTATTTATTGCAACTATTTGGCAAAATATAACGTCTTCTAAAAAACAATCGAATTATGAAAAGAAAATTCTTTATCCTCTTTATGTCGGCCATGACTATGCTGACCTTAAATGGCTTCGCTCAAAACGGGCAAAGCAGGTCTGTATCTGGATTTAGCAGTATCGAATCGGGCGGCCCTTTTAATGTACACGTTAAAATTACCGGCACCGAAAGTGTTAGGCTTGATGTGGATGACGATGTAGTAAATGACGTTAAAACCGAGGTAGAAGGCGGAGTTTTAAAAATAGGCTTCCGCAATAATTTTTCCTTACGTAATCATAACATCAAACGCGGAGATATTTATGTAACTGCTAAATCGCTCAGCGCTTTGGCCAACAGCGGCTCCGGTAATCTGGATTTGGATGGTGCATTAACAGGTCAAAATGTTAAAGTAATACTTAGCGGCTCCGGTAATATGCGTGTGGCTGTAAAAGCATCCACTTTAGAAACACGTATCAGCGGTTCCGGAGGTATACACATTAAAGGGAGTACCAATGAGGCTGAATTTCGCATTAGTGGTTCTGGCGAGATCAACGGTACTAACTTAACTACAGAAACACTTGCGGCTACTATCAGCGGTTCAGGCAGTATTTCTGTCATCGCCAATAAAACCGTATCTGCACGTATTACTGGTTCTGGTGGTGTAACCTACTCCGGAAATGCTACCATAGCCGAAACCAAATACACCGGCTCGGGCAGGGTAAATAAAGTAAATTAATCTCCCTTAATTTATAGAAACAGAAAGACCGTTGGCATAGCGCTAACGGTTTTTCTGTTTTGAGCAAGCTTGTCAAATTAACTTTTAAGGTTAGTGATTGGCAATTGTTCTAACCTCAACAGTATTACCTTCGCCTTGTAAAACCGGGCAGCCTTTTGCAAATTCAACCGCCTCATCAACGGTGTCGGCTTTTACAATAATATAGCCACCTAAGGTTTCTTTGATTTCGCCGAAAGGGCCATTGGTAACCGTTCTGTTGGCATGCACAACCCGGGCATCATCAAAGGGTAACCCGGTACCGCTTACAAATTTGTTTTTAGCCGCAATAGTGCTTATCCAATCCATGGTTTGTTTCATCCAGATTTGTATCTGTTCTGGAGAGGCCACTTTTTGACCATCTTCATGTCTGAAAATTAATGCGTAATCTTTCATTTTTTTAATTTTTAAAGGTTATCTGATTAATGAATTATACCATCATATCAAGTGAGGTTTCACTAATTGGACATTCCTTCAAAAAAATAAATTATAACAATGCGGTACGCTTGATGGCTGTATTGTTCTGAGGTATACTTTATTTGACCCTGCCCATCGGAAATTTGATGGCGCGTTGTTTCCCTTTGTATGTTCCTGAAATTTCGGCCGCCACGCTGTCTTTGCCGATACGGTTATACGTGATCTTTTGCGGAAAATCATGTTCGGGATTTTCGAAAATAAAACTATCAGCCGATGAGGCGGTCATCTTGAAAATCACCGGTTTACCATCGTTTTGATTTTTAACGGTAGGGATATAATAAAGATTACCATGATGCTCTTCCAGCCGCACATGTTCAGAAGAGACAGTATCCAGTCCCCTTAATTGGTAACTTTTAGCCAGGTAGGTGGAGTCGTTCAGTTTTTTCCAACTCTCCACAGTTATGCCCCTTGGTGTTTTGTTTTGCCAGTCGCCTAATAGCCAGGTGGCTTTTTTAAGCTGAGTGTGCGACGTGCCTGTATGTTGTGCATAGCACACGCAGGCAGATGATACGTTTGAAATGATGAGGATCAGCAGGAACTTCTTCATATACAAGGTTATTTAGTTATAAAGATAAGGCGTAATAAGGAATTGTGTAGTCGTTAGTTCATATCAATGATCATAGCTGATTATCCGGGTAATTTTCCATTCATTGTTTTTGAATTGCCATACATGTAAAAACTTCATCAGACCAACCACCTGTTGGCCATTTTCCACATGTGTGAAGCGGTGTACGCCAACTTCAATAGCGCCATAATCTTTAATAGGATAAACTTCCAGGCTGCCTTTTACCAGCTCCCTTTTCATACCTGAGACTTTATTTTGAACGAAAATCCTTTCAAACGCCTGTATGTTTTGTTCATAGTTGGTGAGACCGCCCAGGTCATGGTAAAACTCTAAATTTTCAGAAAATACTTTTTTTAGCGTTTGTATATCGTGGTTATTATAAGCATCAAAGCAAACGCTGTCCATATGTAAAATGGTGTTGTACAGCTTTTGGTCAACATGTTTTTGGGTGGCCTGAGCCTGTACGTTTTGAGCTGAAATTATGCTGGATATTAAAAAAGCTGCAGCTATCAGGAAACGGTATGCCGGTGTTTTCATAGGTTTTATTTTATTGACGTTTGCAGTTGCTTCCCCGTTACAAAAAATCATTGACTAATGAGTAATTTCCGGAAGGCTAGGCTATCACCCCTGAATATATTAAAATCAACTTTTTGGTTGATGCCGTTAATACGTGCTTTATCAGAGTGTTGCCAAAACTGCCAGTTGGTTTTGTTGCTGATGTTTAGCACCGGCTGGTAATAATGCGCTATCCAAAGCGTATAATCATCAAAGTAGCCTTGCAGGTAATCCTGGTAAAAGCTGATGTTGGTATAAATAATAGGTTTTACGCCTGTTTTATTCTCAATGTGATTAATAAAGGACATCAGTTGTTCGCGCATTTTGGCCGGCGGTGTTCTGTAAAGCTGTTCTACGTCAACCACCATAGGCAGATCGCCTTTTTCTATTTTTACAGTCTGCAGGAAGAACCTTGCTTGCCATATGCCACTTTTTTGCGGCAGAAAATAATGATAAGCCCCGCAGATGATCCCGGCTTTAGGTGCTTCGCGCCAGTTACGCTGAAAGTAGGGGTCGACGCTTAAAACGCCCTCTGTAGCCTTGATAAAGGCAAAAGTGATGTGCACATCATCATCATTCATGGCTTTTACCTTTTGCCAGTTTATTTTGCCCTGGTACGAAGATACGTCGATACCATGAACGGTAAAACCTGCCGGGATACGCACATTAAAGCTTTTATAGGTACGATACCGGGTATCCTGCCCAATATCCAGTACCCAACGCCAGGTAGCGCTGAAACTCCGTAAAACATACCCATAGTAAAATGGCGAAAGCAGTATAAGTAATAGTCCGGCTATGGCTATTCGCCAGTATATGGTGTTTTTTTGCTCCTTTTTCTTTTGGGTCACGGTTTTCCTTTTAGCGGGAGCTTTCTTTTTCACCGGGACGAAGGGATTTGGGATTTCAGTAACTTTTTTTTCGATAGGCGGCACGATGCAAATTTACAAAAAATGCCCTTATACGCAGGTAATTCCGCTATAATATATTCCGCGGGTTGTTTTTGAAGTGCGCTATTTTGAGCTGGAACATCTGGGCCATTTTACCCGCGCGCCATTTAGCTTCATCGGCTTTTGGGCCCAGAAATAAACTATCTACCGTGACCGAGAACAGGTTAAGCCAGGCATCAAAGTGCTGCTCGGCCACCGGTAAGTTGGCATGGGGCGGAAAAGGGGCTCCGTTGTAGGTATACTGCTCCAGTAACACGGTTTGCCAAAAGGTATACATTTTTTGGAGGTGCGGTAGCCAGTGCTCACCCAGGCGTTCGGTAAATATGGGGGCCAGCAGGGCATCGGTTGCTACCTGGGTATAAAAAGTATCTACCAGTAGTTTGATATCATCCAGGGTGGTTATGTCGTGTTTGGGCTCCATAGTTTACGCACTACAAAAATGTGGTTTTGTGTCGACAAATATTTAACACCGAAGTAATTTTTGATGACCTTGATTTTTCTGATGACAGGACCGCGACCCTGCTCAAAAACTTTTTAAACCTTAAATTTTAACATTTTTCTGCTCAAAAACGGGGCAAAAAGCGCCTAAAACTGTTCAAAAAAACCTCGTTTTAACACTTTTTAACAAATTTTAGCTTGATTTTGATATGTTTTGAAAACTTTAAAAAGTATTAAATGATTGATTATTAATTTAATACACGGAAAGTGGTCGGTTTTTAGCCTGGTTTTATCCTTAACAAAACAGCCCGGTGCTCTGGGTAAAAGAGCATCGGGCTATGATTTATACAATATACGAAATTTTATGGAGACCCCCAATTCTTGATAACGACCCTCCTTTTTCTTTATGACTTTAAGCAGATAAAACAATAATTACCTTTGTAAGGTAAACTTATAAGTTTACTTAATAAATTATGACAAAGCAAAAAGATACCCTGCTGGCTTCTGAGCTGCGTACCGTAGTAACACGGCTGATTAAGAAATTGCGGAAGCAATCATCCTCAGCCGATAAACTGTCGCTTACCGAGCGTTCCATCATCGCCCTTTTGGATAAGCACCAGGAATTGCTGCCCAATGAACTGGCCGCGATGGAAAAGATCACTACGCAAAGCATGTCGCAAATACTGAGCAAGCTACAACAGATGGATCTGATCAAAAGGCGTATTTCTGAAACGGATAAGCGCAAGGCTATTATCACGCTGTCTGATCTGGGTCGTACGCTGCTTTACCAGATCCGTAACGAGCGCAACGAATGGTTGAACAAAGCATTGGATGCCACTTGTACCGCGGAGGAAAAAGTATTACTTAAACAGGCTATAGGCCCCCTAACCAAATTAGTTGATTTTGATTGAAGATAAAAAAATCACTAATTCACTAAATCAATAATTGAGTCATTATAAATCGATGAATATAAGCACATTTAATGCCTTTAAGAGCCGTAATTACCGGTTGTATTTTGGCGGTCAATCCATCTCATTAGTAGGTACCTGGATGCAGAAAACCGCGGTAAGCTGGGTTATTTATTCGCTCACGCACTCAGAGTTTATGCTGGGACTTACGCTGTTTGCCAGCTTGTTCCCGTCGTTTTTATTCTCGTTTCTGGGTGGTGTAGTGGCCGATCGGTATAACCGTTACCGTTTGCTGCTGCTCACCCAGGCCGCATCCATGATACAGGCGCTGCTGCTTACCGCGCTGGTATTCTGGGGGCATTATGTGGTGTGGGAGATCATTGCGCTGAGCGCGGTGCTGGGCTTTATCAACGCTTTCGACGTACCTGCCCGGCAATCGCTGGTGTATGAAATGGTGGATAACAAAGCCGACCTGCCCAATGCCCTGGCCTTAAATTCTTCGATGGTTAATTTATCCAGACTTATTGGTCCGGGTATAGCTGGCCTTGTGCTGGAAAAGTTTGGCGATACGGTATGTTTTGGAGCCAATGCCTTCAGCTTTATAGCTGTAATAGGCTCATTGCTGATGATGCGCTTACCCAAAACAGCATCTAAAAAACACGATAAAAATATTTTCTCCGAATTAAAGGAAGGCTTTGTTTATATCAGCAATACGCCATCCATCAAGTCTATATTGATTATGCTGGCGGCCATTAGTTTACTGGTGTTGCCTTTTAGTACGCTGATACCGGTGTATGCCAAGGATATTTTTAAAGGCACAGCATCCACATTCGGGGTTTTGGATAGCCTGATAGGTTTGGGAGCATTTTCGGGCGCTATTTACCTGGCCTCGCTTAAACCGGGTCATAACCTTAAAAAGATACTGGCGGTTAACACGCTGATATTTGGCGCCGGACTGGTGATATTTTCACACATGCCCAGTTACCCGCTGGCTTTGCTGTTTGCGGCGGTTACCGGTTTTGGGATGATGTCGCAGATCACCATCAGTAATACGCTGATACAAACTACGGTGGCGCCGGACATGCGTGGCCGGGTGATCAGCTTTTATGCCATGGCTTTTTTTGGTATGCAGCCGCTTGGTGGTTTGCTGGTAGGTTCCGTATCACAATGGATAGGTACGGCCGATACTGTAATGCTGGAAGGTATAGTAGCCCTCATCATCGGCTTTCTGCATTTCCGTTTCCTGCGCAAAACCAATCTGCAAAAAGATACGGTGCACACGCTGGAACAGCAACCTATTAATACGCTTTCGTAGTTAGTATCAAGTAGCGAGTATCAAGTATCAAGATTGAATAATAATGCACTTTGCCTATTCAAGCGCAGACGCTTGAACTGGCGGTATGTTTTTTACTACTGCTTGCGTTGATAGTTCTTTACCTGGTTAAGATAATACAGTGTGCGCTTTTTCTTTACTTTATCAAATAAAGTGGCCTTTAAGGTTTTATAGTAAGCGTTTATAAATAAAAGATCATCGCTGGCAAGGTAATAAGACAAGACCTGGGGTTTATTGATCTTTGAGTTTTTGTAATCACCTTGATATATTTTTAATTGTTCGTTCCAGTTATATCTAACTATAGTGGAGTCGTTTATAATATTGGGCCCAAAGTCTCCAGAGTCAGTGGGGATCGAAAATTGATCATAATAAACCATTTTAATAGTTAAGGGATTTGTTTTTTGCACAAAAGACTCGAGCCAGAATGCCCGGAGTTCTGATGATTGCAGATTCCCATTTTGAAGTTCATTTAAAACAGGTATTAATTTATCGCCATCATATTTATAAAAGAAATAGTTATTCCACCAAATGCCTGAACCGTCATCAAATTCTTCTTTATAATATACCACTGTTTTCCCATCTGAATCTTTATAATGTTCTAAATCGAGCCCGTAGCGACTGTAGCCGTTATGTTTGGAAATAATCTTGTTCCCTTTAAAAAAATATAAATAAGCGTTTGCGCAGTGGGTTGGATCACCAATACAGATGGCATATTCGTTAAAATCTGATTTATGCTTATCAAAGGGATAATAAACAACAGGAATAAGTCCGGCTTTAAGAGTTAAAAGAACACTCGCTTCATTACAGGCGCTGTCAATTGCCTTGTTCCCAAAAATACGCCTGGCTGTAAGTACATCAATTACTTTAGTATGTACCGCTTTTTTAAGTTTTTTAAAATCACTTGCGGAGATCACAATATCAATTTTTGCCTGGTTTTTAAAAATTGAATCGGCCCAAAAAGCTGCTTTATCTGCAAGTGCTTGTGTTGGCAGATGACCTATACTATCTAAAAATTGCTCAAGTTGCTGGTCGCTATACTGCACTTTTTTAGGTGGTGTATTATTTGCCGGTTTGGAAGTTGCCCGGCCAGGTAAATGGATATTTTTTTCGACAGATTTTTGCCTGTTATTACAGCTTATCAACATCAAAATTAATGATAGGTAAAATAGCTTTTTCATTGTGAAATGATTGTTTTTATGCAGGGAATCGCTGTATTGGCTCTTTGAGGTTATCCCGTTTTTGAGTGGCAAAACAACCGCTTAGGTAATATAAATTTATAATGAAATTTTCATAAAATATCATCTTTATGGCAACAAAAATTTCGTTTGCCCACTCAAGCGACGGAGGCTTGAATCGGCGTGTATTCTGTCAATCAATAAATATCTCTTCCGTAATAAAATCTTATTTATATTTAAGATCTTAAATCTTATTCATCAATCTTAAAATAAACAGTCTCCTTGAAAATCGACCGCGGCACATTTGGGAGTTTCTATGAGTAGGATGGGCAAATTATACAATGAAAAAATTTAATGTACTCCACACCTGCTTTACGTGCCTGTTTTTGATAGTATGGGTGTATTTGGATGTTTTTATCGAATTGCAGTCTATTTATTGGCTATGCGGTAAATTGATTGGGTTTTTCCTGATCATGGCCGGTGTAGTTTTTATCAGGGTCAATAAAAAGGAGGAGAGTAAATCTTCTGTTATTTTTACGGTATGTTTTTCGATTTTGTGGTTAACGTTCCTTGGTTATACTGATATTACTAAGTATAGGAGGAATATTTGTCAGGATAAGTATGGGCGGGAGTTTAATAAAAGGCGACAAACCCTTGGCATTCCTGAAATCCCAGCAGATTGGCATGCTGAGGGTAGGTATGATAATTCGATTGATTGGAAAGGAAAAGAAGGGGTTATCGGTCATGAAAGTAAAACCATTTTTATCCATTCCTGTGAAGTATATCTCGAAAATGATGAATACCACCTTAAATCTACAGATACCATATCCCGGGGTATATCAGTTACCACCAAATATGCCATGGCGCATGGTAAAGATTCTGTAATGTTTTATTACAGTGTTGGTAGTGACAACCGGGCAATTTCCAGGAAACAGGCCGATAGCATATTTGCCGCAGAAAAAATTACGAAAGATTATTAAAACGGGTGCTTTATCCATTCAGGCCCCCGCTGCCGCAAGCGTCCCGCTTGTGCTATTTAAGATAGACTAGTTTACAGTTACCATCACGATGATCACAAGCGGGACGCTTGCGGTAGCGAGGGGACGCTTGAACTGCCAGAAATTTCTCTCCGTGTCTCGTTCGAGATGACAAACCTTCCTCTCTTCATAGGTTAATTATTAAAAAACCGGTATAAATAAATACCAGAATGTAGGTATGGATGCATTGTAGGAACATGTATACTTTTGAACTCTCCCTAAAGACGTTTAGATATCTCATTCAATCATCATTCATTTACCTATGAAAAACTTCTTAGTTCTACTGTGTTTACTATGTGCGGGTATGATAGTTTCCTGTTCAAAAAGCGATAAAGTAAATCCTTCCCCGCAGGATATTTTAAATAAAAAAATATCGGATATCCTACCTCAGCAATACATCGATACCCTGGCAAAACTAGGGTTAGTTGTAAATCAGGGTACAACGCCGCCCAATGTAGAGGGTGCCTTCCGTATAGCGCCGCTGGTATTAAAAAACAGTAACATCAAAACAGATTATGCCGGTCAGGTTTTTCATGATGCCAGCGTAAAATTCTTTGAGCAAAGTACCAACGACTTCGGTATAAAATTAGTTGGAAAATATTTTCTTAATGCCGCAGATACCAGTATTACAACGGCCATTTCGGGCAGTGGAAATAATTTTACCGTTTACGGAAAGGTAAAATCAGTTTCTGCTGATAAAACCAAGTATGCCTACTTTGGGATCCTGCTATCCGGAACAAAAGATGGTACAACTTTGAAAAACGTTACTTACGGTATCATCAATATCGACAATTCGCATGGAACCGGCATATTTATCAATGAAGGGCAGGGAAGGGTTGCTTATGATAAAGACGGGGTTTCAGAATCTATCAACTTTGATGCCGTTTCGTCCTTTAAAAATGGAGAAAGGGTGTTTCTAACCACACCGTTCAAACCGTAGTTGTTCGCCTGCCCGCGCAAGCGTTCAGGAGTATATTTATTATCCATCAATTAAAAATCAATCAAATCATGAAAAAAATTACATTAATCGCAGCGATAGGCTTATTGGCATTTAGCCTATTTTCCTGCAGTAAAAAAAAGGATACCACCCCGGTTACCAACAGCGACAGTAATTGGAAATTTGGAGCCTACACCTATAACAGAGCAGCCTCGTCACAAACCGGTAACGGTGCTTTTAATGTAACGGTTGTAACTACAGGTGATGGCAACGATAAAGGCGCTTATTCGGGCAGTGCTTTAATTTTTACCTATAACCCTCTCGGTGCCGGTAAATATACCATAACAACATCTAACCTTGTACTAAACAGCCCCGGTACTCAATTAATAAATATTCAATGCCAAATTGGTACAGCAGTTAACACGGGTTCTACCAGGTATGATTCACCCAGCACCACAGCTACAGCAGATGTAACCGTAGATGCAAGCGGGAAATATCATGTATCCATAACCCAACCGGTTGTTTTAGCTAAAAGCCAAACTGTAGGAGGCGGCGTACAGGGCGCTGCTGATACCTATCCGTTAACGGCGAACAATGCCTATTAGGTCTTATTAAAACAGACTATATTTAATCCTGTCGCAAAGGCCTTTAAACAGCATATTTAAGGCATTTGTGACAGGATTTTCTATTACCTAACCTACCTCTACGCCTGCCAATTAATTTTTTATATTTATCGTACAAAGCTTAATCTCTTAAAAATGATAAACGGTAAAAAAAATTGGTATCAAAGACATAAAGAATCGCTGGCTTTCGGTCAGCGCCTGGCCGATTCTGTGGCAACGGGCATGGGTTCATGGCGGTTCATTATTATTCAAACCATTATTGTTGTAGTGTGGATGGCGCTAAACCTGGTAGCTTTTGTTGATCACTGGGATCCGTATCCCTATATTTTATTAAACTTATTATTCTCTACCCAGGCTGCCTATGCTGCACCGATTATTATGATGGCCCAAAACCGCCAGAACGAACGTGACCGTGCCCAGGCCAACGAAGATTTTCATACCAACGTAGAAGCCAAAAAAGAAATTGAAGAACTACAACTGCGCTTAAACGCCATTGAAACAGATAAGCTCGACAAAATTCTGGCCCTGCTCGAAAAAATGGATAAGCAGTAATTAGGTAATCGACGGAAATGTAAACTTAAGGCCGAACCGCCCAGGCCAAACCATCAGCTCCGCGTATATCAATATGACCGGTTACGGTTAAGGTTTTGAGGTCGACCACGGCCACATAGTTGTCGCCGGTGCAGCCAATAAAGGCGCGTGATCCGTCATCGTCTATCAAGATACCTGCAGCGCCATGACCGGTATTTACGCGTTTTAATTCCCGGTGCGATGCTGCGTCATAAATAAACAGGTCGCCGGTCTTGAGGCTGCTGATCAGTACCCGTTTACCATCCGGTGTAAACTGGAGCCGGTTGGCCCCTACAGCCTTCGCGTTGATTGTACCGGTTAGTTTTTTAGTAGTCAAGTCAATAATAGAAATGGCTCCGTCGGCGGCGCCTGCGGTCCACAGTTCGCGGCCATCCGGCGATACATCAAAACCTTCGGACCCTTTAGCTACCGGGATCACCGTTTGTACCCATTCATGATAGGCCGGAGGGGTAGCGTTATCTTCCAGAATACTCACCGTTGCTGCGTTAACGTTGGTGGTGTAAACCTTTTTTCCGTCGTGGGTTACATAGATCATGTGGGTCCTGTCCTGCCCGGTTCCCATGGCCCAATCGAATTTAGCAGTTGCCGGGTCGTAAGTTCCAACGGCTTTAGAGCCCTCTGCGCTGAACCAAACCTTACCATTGGCAAACGTTAAGCCATGAGGCCCCATGAGTGGCCGGGTATCCAAAGAGGGCAGGGGCTTTTGTGCAACAAGGTCGATCACACTGAGTTCATGGAGGCTCCCGCCGCCATAGATTGAAACATAAGCCGTTTTACCATCAGCCGAGGCAATAACCTCATGCGGATCGGAACCCACCGGCACACGCGCGAGAACCTTCAGACTAATCGGGTCAATAATAGACAAGGTATGGTCGCTTTTGGAAAGCGCAAGTAAGGAGCGTGCAGGTGTTGACTGTGCGGCACATCCGCTTGCAATAAAAACTAAGGGCAGGCATAATAAGCTTACGGAAAGTAATTTAACCAGGCCGAATTTGATGCGTTTAACAACTGGGTTGTGCGATGCTTTATTCATATGATACACAGATTGAAGAAACCGCTAATAGTCACCGATATATAACCAGACCAATTTAGGCATTTTTATGCTTTAAGTTGGAGAGATTCTCCCGCAATATTCACCGGTATAGATGAAATCATCAGCAACCAGGGGTGACTCAGTTGACCGGTACAACAAGCGGTTTCCCTTTTTCAACTACATAGGTAGCAAGTTCTTTAGCATTACCGGTACCTACATTTTTGGCCGAATGGGCTGTTCCGGCAGGAATAAACAGTACGTCGCCGGCTTTCAATGTTACCGGTGGTTTGTCGGCTACCTGGTACTCCAGTAAACCTTCCAGTACATAAATAATCTCTTCGCCGGGGTGTTTGTGTTTTATCGCCAGGGCTCCGGGTTCAAAGTCGATGCGTGCCTGTACGGTTTCATAGCCCGGGATGCTGAGATCATGACGCTGCAGATCATTACGTTTAACTCCTTGCTGCTGCGCTGAGGCAGAGGTTGAGATAGTTAATAAAGCCAGTGCAACCATAATAATGATACCGGCAAGAATGTCTTTTTTAGTTTCCATGGTTTGAGTTATTGTTTGATGATACAAAGTTGTGCTTTATGCGGTCCTCGTTCAACCACTAAACAGGGTAAGTGGACAATCGGGAAGCTGAACCGGTCAAATTCATACCTGAGCTATATGATTGTTTTTTTTGCAAATAATTGCAAAAATTTGCATATTAATGCAATTATTTGCTTTTTATTGCATAATATTGCAATGTAAAATTCAATCACCTTTAAAATTTGAATGATGAGCAATCTTAGAAAAGCCAGAATAGCCAATTCTTTAATGTTTTTAGTTTGTGGTTTGGGTGTGGCCAGCTGGGCGCCGCTGGTACCATTGGCCAAAACACGGCTTGGGTTGGATAATGGCAGCCTGGGGCTTTTACTATTGTTTTTTGGTGTAGGCGCCATGATCACCATGCCGCTTACCGGTAAACTGGTTGCCCGGTTTGGGAGTAAAAGGGTTATTGTGGTTTCGGGTACTTTGATAGCGGCAATACTGCCTTTGCTGCTGATTTTGGATCACACTTATCAAATGAGTGTCTGCCTGCTCATCTTTGGGGCATCAACCGGGGGAATTAACGTAGCTATGAATGCGCAGGCTATCAAAGTGCAGCGGGCATATGGAAAACATATCATGTCGTCTTTTCACGGTTTGTACAGCATTGGTGGTTTAGTAGGTTCGTTGGGCTTCGGACTACTACTCAAAGCGGGACTGGATGCCATGAGTACCATCATTTTTATATCTGTTTTGTTGGTGCTTATCACTTACTCGCAGTTCACCAGCTTAATGAGCGATGATCCTGTAGAGACTCCGGAGAAAACCCAAAAAGGATTTAAATTACCCTCGGCTGCTTTGCTGATATTGGGCGCCATCTGTTTTATATCAGCCCTGGCCGAAGGTGCCATGCTCGATTGGAGCGCTGTGTTCCTGACCACCAATAGGCATTTCAGTATCGAGTTTGCCGGTGTAGGTTATGCTATGTTCTCAATAGCCATGGCCATCATGCGCTTAACCGGCGACAGTGTTATAGCTACCGCAGGGCGGCTGAAAGTAGTCATATGGGGTAGTGTCATCGCTTCGGCGGGATTGCTCCTGGCTGTTTGTTTCCCCTATGTGAGCTTAGCCCTGGTAGGTTTTCTGATGGTAGGTCTGGGTTGTGCCAATATCATCCCCATTTTGTTTTCAACGGCGGGTAATATGCCTGGACTTTCGCCTGCTTATGCGCTCCCTGTGGTTACTTCCATGGCTTACGCCGGTATACTGGCGGGGCCGGCGTTCATCGGTTTTATAGCCCAGTTGCTTACGTTGCCCGTAGCATTGGGGGTTATCGGGGTATGTATTTTATTCGCCGGGCTCATCTTTAAAATAAACGACAGCAGGATTAAAAACAGTCCGGTATCAGAAGAAGTTGCGGAAGTATTTTAAAAGCTAAAACACGTATCTTTATATATCATAAATAAACCAAATGGATACGCAAGCCATCGCGCTGGACTGGATAGATGCCTGGAATAAACGGGATATTAACCGGATCATGACGCACTACACAGATGATATTGTATTTTATTCGCTCACGGTTACCAAACGCTGGGGTATTGCCGATGGGAAGATAGTAGGAAAAGAAAAGCTGCGGGCGCATTTTTTAAAAGGATTTGAACTGGCTCCCAATCTGTATTTTGAATTTATTGATATGCTGAGCGGAACTGATGGCATTACCATTATTTATAAACGGGAAACCGGAGCTCTGGTAGCCGATGTAGCTGTTCTGGACGAAAATGGCAAGGCAACACTGGTTAAAGCCTATTATGGGCAGGTGGGATAAGTTGTTTGATGGTATGGTAAAAACACTTTGGTTAACAGTTATACTGCTCATTGCGGGTATCAGTGCATTCGGGCAACTACATGACAAGGATATCAGACAGAAAGTATTGAGGAAGGGAATCATAGGTAAGGAGTACAAATTTGTTCATCATGACAAGACGGTTTCTTATTTAAAATATCTTGGGAAAGCTAAAACTCATGATGGTTCCGGGTATAAAATCCTTACATCAATATGGCTATGGGGGCTCGCTCATAGAGCTACGAGCCGGTTATTGATCTACAATGGAGCCAATCAATATATAGGTCAGTATTATTTGGGGACGGCCTATGATTTGCCAAACAGTTTGGTAAATAATCAGTTAGTTTTTCTTAACTCTAATAATTTTGATAGTGGTTGCGATATAAAAATGATTACCCGTGTTGATTTAAGCAATGGTTTACCTAAAGACCTTTTTATAAACTGCAAAGGAAATAGGGGTGATCTTTATTCTTTCTCAAAAAATGATGATTAATATCGTCCTTCAAAAATTACACCACCTTCTCATAAAAATTCTCCACTTGCTGCATGGATTGCTTTTGATATTGCAGGGGCGAACAACCGGCAAATTCCTTGAATGAACGTATAAAATGCGATTGATCAGCATAATCGTTTTCATAGGCCAGATCGGTAAGGCGCTCATGCTGGCCAAAGCGGATCTGGTTTAAGGTAGCCTGGAAACGGGAGATCCTGGAAAATAGCTTGGGCGAAATACCTACATATTGCTTAAACTTACGTTCGAAGCTTCGCTCTGAAAGTTGCAGGTATTCCTGTAATTCTTTGAGGGAAACATTTCCTTTGCTTTGAACAATACGGGTTATGGCAAATTGCATAGCATCATCTTCAAACCGGTTGTTTTTTTGCAGTTTGAAAAGCAGGTAAGCACACATTACTTCCATCTGATGATCTAATGAACCGGCTTCGAGCAATTGTTCTGATAGTAAAAATCCGTCTTCCCGGGCTACCAGGTCCAGGCAGGTACAATCGTCTGTAAGTTCATGGGCGTCAAAGCCAAATATGGTTTTGAGGGCGTTGGGAAAAAAGCAAATACCAATGGTGCTGAAAACGTTACCAAACTGGATCTCGGCATGGCGGGTGGATTGTCCGTATATAAAAATATGAGGCAGTTTTTTATCAAACTGATACATAGGTCCTTTATCGGGCGACTGAAATATCAATCCGGGGCAACCTTCAGCCACAGTTCTGAACGACCGGGAAAATACATCCGCATCGTCGCTTTCCAGCGTCCAGAAATAGCGAATATAGCTTTTCAGGTAATCGGGTGGTGATAACTGGCGGTAATTCATTGTCGTTTCAAGCAGGTGATATACAAATATAAGTAGATTCTTTATCAGATGTTTATGCGAGAATCTTCTTTTTGGAGAGAAGAAAGACATCATTACCAATCAATCTCGTTTTAAGCTTGTCATCCTGAGCGGAGCGAAGGATCTGTTCTTCGGCTGACATGACGTATACCCGCTCTTGGCCGCGAGAGGGCCAGTCACTTTTCCTTGATGAAAAGTAACCAAGACCGAGCGTAGCGAGATAATGAGCACCAATAAAATAAACCACAACGAATAAATCAAGTCAGCAGAAATGCTTCTTTGCGCACGTGGTTTTTACCCTGCAAAGCAGACAGAACCACGGGCTGCTAAACCTTACCTCCACTTCGTTCGCTCATTACCCCACACTTTGGGTAAGGTTCGCTATGCTCCTGCAACCGCACAGGCCACCATTGTTCTGCCCGCCTTCACCCGAAGCTTATCTGCTGACGGGGAAGAAGAAGTCACTAATTCAGTAAATCACTAAATCAATAATTCACTAATTAAAAAAGCGCCTCCGGAAAGTCCGAAAGGCGCTTTTTGTTTTAGTTTAGTTGATAGTTAATTAGTTACAGTGTTGCGATATCTTTTAATAAATAATTAAAATGTTTATCTGCTGGTGTTGAAAGAAAATTCAATAATTCACCAAATCAATAATTCACTAATTAATTAAAGGGTTGCCATATCAATCACAAAGCGGTAACGTACGTCGCCTTTCAGCATACGCTCGTAGGAGGCGGTGATGTCTTTGATATCTATCAGTTCAATATCCGAAACGATATTGTGTTCGGCGCAGAAATCAAGCATTTCCTGAGTTTCAGGGATGCCGCCGATGCCCGAACCTGCCATACTTTTACGACCAGCCAAAAGTGCAAATGGTCTAACAGAATAAGGCTCTGATGGTACACCTACGCCAATCAGCGTGCCGTTTGTTCTTAATAACGACAGGTACAGGTTCATGTCATGCTCGGCCGAAACGGTATCCAAAATAAAATCAAAGGATCCTTTAACGGCTTTTACCTGCTCCGGATCGGAGGTAACCACAAAGTGATGTGCACCTAAAGCTTTTGCTTCGGCTTCTTTTGATGGTGATGTGCTCAGTACAGTTACTTCGGCGCCAAAGGCTGCACCAAATTTAACGCCCATGTGGCCCAGACCGCCTAAACCTAAAACGGCTAGCTTATGGCCTTTGCCTACTTTCCAGTGTTTAAGTGGTGAGTAGGTAGTGATACCCGCGCAAAGCAGGGGAGCGGTTGCAGCTAGTGGTAATTTGTCTGACACGTGCAGTACAAATTCCTCACGAACCACAATAGAGCTGGAATAGCCGCCATAAGTAGGTACTCCGCTTCTGTCGTTATTGTTATAAGTTTGGGTGTTGCCTTCCAGGCAATATTGTTCCAAACCATCTTTACAGTTTTCGCAAACCTGACAGGAGTCAACCATACAGCCAACACCGGCAAGTTCGTCTATTTTAAATTTTTTAACGTGATCGCCTACCTTAACAATTCTGCCCACAATTTCGTGGCCCGGTACCATCGGGAATATACCCGGGAACCAGTCGTTTTTAATCTGGTGAAGATCGGAATGACATACACCACAGAAAAGTATTTCTATCTGTACATCATGAGGCCCTACCTCACGGCGTTCAAAATCCCATGGCGCCAGGTCGGTTTCAGGCGTTTGAGCAGCATACGCTTTTGCTTGTATCATAATAATGTTGATTTGAAGTTTTCGTTAAACAAAGTTATGACGGATGGCTTGAACACCTGCTAAACGTTTCAAAGTAATAATTATACTTTTCAAAGAGTTTTGCGCAAAGCCATAGGGGTAAGTCCGGTGTGTTTTTTAAAAAAGTTATTGAAATATGATGCGTAATCAAAACCAAGGCTACGGGCAATTTCGGCAACACTCCAATCGGTATGTGTTAACAGCGATTTTGCCTCGGCCAGTATCCTGTCGTTAATGTGTGTGGTGGTTGATCGACCGGTTATTTCGCGTACAGCCGCGTTCAGGTGATTAACGTGTACGGATAGTTTATCGGCGTAATCGCCGGCTTTTTTCAGCGCCAGCATATACCTGGGCGAATCCACAGGGAATTGTTTTTCGAGCAGGCTCAAAAATAGTTTAGCTATGCGCGATGCGGCATTCTGCGGTGTAAAGTAAGCGATGGCAGGCTGCATTTTAATGGCCTCATGGATGATGAGGTTGAGGTGGTTGCGCAGCAATTCGTACCGGTAAGTGTACTCACTGTCAAACTCCTGCAGCATACGGTTAAAGATGCTGCGGATGTATTCTATCTGCACCTCATCCAAAAAATATACCGGGTCGCCGCCTGGTTTAAACAGGGTCGATTCTTCGAGGCTTTCCATCCGGTTGCCGGGTTGCAAAAACTCATCCGTAAAAAGACAAAAATATCCGCTGCTATGTGCATGGTCACAATCCCAGGCATACGGTACCAGCGGATTGGTAAACACCAGCGCAGGTTTATCAATGTTAATAGCTCTTTTGGCGTAGTTTAATTGGCTGCTGCCGCCCAACCATAGGGTGATCTTGTAAAAATCGCGTCGGTTATAAGAACTTAACTCGCAGCTGCTCTGGCAAATTTCAGAAACCCTGAACTGCACAGCTTCGCTGGTAATGGTATCGTGGCTATAAATGGTGTTTTGGGTTAACTCAGACGTTGACATGCGCAAAGTTAAACATTTCAAAGAAAAAAGCAGAGTGGGTGAGGAAACGGCATCGAGTAGAGACATTAGATCAAAACCTGATATATCGACTCACCCCGCCATCGCTGCGCTTGTCACCCTCTCTCCGCTTCGCGCATAAAGGGAGTTTTCTTTCTTTTTCCCTCTTTCCGCCGTAGGCGAAGAGAGGGTGGTCCAGCGAAGCATAGACCGGGTGAGTCGATTCTACGATTGATTTTGCAATTCGCGAACTTCGGCATAACCGCCAAATTCATAAATAGGGCAGGAGGCGGCAATTTGCGTGGCCTCATCAAGGTTATCAGCTTTGAGCAGCAGGTAGCCGCCAATTATTTCGGTACCCACCCGGTGAATATCTGTTATAATATTGCCGTTTTCTTTAATGATGCGGCCTTCCAGTGTTAATCCGCTGCCGCCTGCCAGTTTACCTGCTGCACCCCATTGTTTAAACCAGGCGGCCCAATTTTCCTGATGTACTTTAACAGCTTCGTCCTGATGTTCATCAACACGACCATCGGGCTCCCTAAATAGTACAATATAATTTTTCATAACTAATTTATTTTTTTACAATTATAAAACGAAATCGATATAAATACAACGATTTTATAATTAATTGTATATTTGTACATGCAACCTTTAGTACAACTCATTACCGCATGGCAGCAATACACAGAACAGGTTCCGGATGCTGGGGTAGAAGGTTTTTGTTATCATTATCTATCGGCTAATAAAAGTCATGCTTCAAATAATAATCAGGCCGATCTGCAGCTGGCCAGGCAACTGGGCAAAACCAACAGTATTTTGAAAGTTTATTATAAACTGGTTCTGCGGCAAATACCCGGTTTTGAACTCGAGTGGTATTACCTTTTAGAGGCGATAGCGGCCGGTGAAGAACTCCGTAAAACCGAAATTGTAAGTTTTAACCTCCTGTTGGAACCTACCACAGGCATCGATATTTTAAACCGGATGCTCAAAGTTGGTCTCATCAGCGAGCAGGTAGATCCTGCCGATAAACGGGCACGCTTAATAAAGCTGACTAATGAAGGTAGCGATCTCCTGATCCATTTAAATACGCTGTTAGGTAAAGTAACTTCAATGGTACTGTGCGAAATTCATGCAGACGATAAATCGGTGGTTACGCGAGTCCTATCTGGAATAGCCGATAAACATACAGCGATGTTTCATGAGGGTAAAACTAAAGCAATTGATAGTATGGAACTGGCTGTAAAGCAGTTGATAAATAGGCTTGAATAGTGACCTGGGGCAGGCTATCAAATGATGTTTTGCTGACTTTTTATCCCATTGGGTTAAAAGATTATTTTTCAAAATGCTTGCATATTTTGTATCATACTTGTTACATTTATGGAAATTATAAACCAAAATGCAAGAACACATCCTGATTGTTTATCTATTGGTTGCCTGTAGTGTGGCGGGTATCCTGTTTACGTCCTTTATTAAAAGCAGATATTTTAAAAAGGGCTAATTTAAAACCTGCAAATGTGCATGCTATCACCCATGCACATTTGCGCAAAAGATCTCTTCTGTTCGTAAGCGCTGTTTTTGAGGTTATTGTACAGTATGATATAAGGAAAGCTTTTGTCTTTCTTTAAGCGTTGGCTGTTCAAAATATTCTGTAAGCTCTGCAGAATATATTACGCTGGTAATCTTCCACTTTCCATCCCGTTTTATTAAGCCCAGGTATTTGCCGCCCCAGTTGGTCATTTTTCCATCTGCCCAAAAACTGTAATCCATAGTTACCGATGCAACGGTTCCATCTTCCGTTATTCGGATGTTATCAAACTTATCCTCGGTTGATTTATATCTGAATAAGGCTCGTAGAAAACCTTTGTAACTTGCCGAAAAGTAATTACTCCTAGCCGCTTTGGCTCCCCGTTTTTCTGTTTCTTTGGCTTGCGATCTGTCTTTAACGGCTCCGCACCAAATAACAGGCCCGTCATTAAACAAGCTATAAAATGTGACAGAATCCTTGGCAATTACGCTTTGTGTGTACTTGGTGATGATGTCAGTTATTTCTTTTTTATTGTCTGCAGCCTGCTGTGCAAAGGCTTGTTGAACAGTTAACAATAGTATGATGGATAGTAGCTTGGTGCGTTTCATTACTTTTTTTGATTGCTGATGTATTTATATTCAATAGTTAATCCCTCATAGCCATAAGCGTCTGCTTTCATCTCCTGAATGGCGGTATAACTTACCGGATGGATATTGCCAAGAATGGATGTTAATGAACTGTGTACGGCATCAATATACTTAGCCTTATCAGCTTTGAGGTTGGTAGAGTCGGAAATTTTGATGTCGAGATGAAAGCTTTTTGTTTTTAACTCGGCCAGGGATACGGAATTAACAAACCAGAGGTAATCCGGTACGAAGGTTACGGTGACTGCTGTAACCTCAGGTTTTTTGTTTAAAACATCCCTGGTAACATTACTGATAGTTTTGGCGATTTCTTGCGCTAAAGCGGGATCTTCCTGGCCGCTTACTTTTAAATTAATGATGGGCATACTTCAAATATTTAATGAAGTATAAAGCTCCGCCTAAAAAACTCTTTATTTATTGATGTATGTTAAGAGTTTAATCCGGCTCAGGGACTCTGGTTTTACACCCAGGTAAGAAGCAATATGGTATTGGGAAACCCTTTGCTCTATTCCCGGGTACAGGGAGGATAGCGCTTCGAGCCGCTCCGATGCGGAGTGTTTTAAAAATGAGGTTTCCCGCTTACATTTCCTGATGAAATAGGTATCAGAAACGTATTTGGCCAACTTCAGAAAAGCATTGTCCTGAGCAATTAATTTGTTGAGTTTCTCATAGCTGATATAATGGATGGTGCTGTTAGTTAGGGCTTCTATATTGCAATTGGTAGGCATCTGCGTTAAAAAGCTGGTGTAGGCGCTCACAAAATCATGCTCAAAATAAAAATCATTGTTAAACTCTCCTTCATTATTCTGTACATATGACCGGAAGGTTCCGGAAGATACAATTCCCATAAAATTACAGACCGAGCCTTCCCGGATCAGGTGCTCCTTCTTTTTTAGGTTTTTTACCTTCAGCTCACTATAAAACGTTTCGAAATGGCTTTTATCTAACCCTAATTTTTCGGTAAATAAAGAGATCAATGATTCCATTGCTTTGGCTGATTAGTAATACGTATCAAAGATAAGTTTTATTTAACGGTGACTTATCCGGATCAAAACATGGTTTCGTAAAGATTTTAAAGGGCTTCGAAGTTGGTTATCTCAATGATTTTCAAAATCATCGAAAAAAAATAATGTAAAAAATTGCGTAGTTAAATAACTACATATATATTTGTAGTCAAATGACTACGCAATGAATTTAAGACGAGACGTATTTCAGGCCATAGCCGATCCCACCAGGAGGGCTATATTGCTGCTGGTTGCTTCGCAGGCCTTAACAGCAGGTGCCATAGCCGCCAACTTTGACACCGCCAGACCAACAGTTTCCAAACACTTGCAAATACTCACCGAGTGCGAATTATTGGAGCAAAAACAAAATGGCAGGGAAATTTACTATCACATTAACGCAAAAAAAATGAAAACTGTAGCCGACTTTATTGAACCATTCCGCCAAATGTGGGACGACAGATTTAACAAACTGGAAGCTATTATGAAAAACTATCAAACCAAAAAATAAACCGATATGGAACAAAAAACAAAAATCCATGCCGAAGACGGCAAACAGGAATTAGTGATCACCCGCGAATTTGATTTACCGGTGGAGTTGCTTTTTAAGGCTTATGAAGAAGCAGAGATTGTAGAGCAATGGATGGGGACAAAAGTGCTGAAACTGGATAATAAAAAGCACGGTGGCTACCAATTTGAAACATCTGATGCCAAAGGAAATATGGTTTTCAGGGCCAATGGAACAATCCACGAGTTTATCCGGAACCAGAAGATCACTCGCACATTTGAAATGGAGAACACCCCGTTTGCTGTTCAACTGGAGTATCTGGAATTTGAACAGCTCAGCGATGATACCAGCAAGCTTACTATGCAGGTGGTATATAAATCGGTAGCGCAAAGAGACCAGGTATTGCAGTTGCCTTTTGCACAAGGTATCAATATGGCGCATAATCGCTTACAAAACATTGTAAATCAATTAAAATAACAAAAAATGGAAAAGAGAAAAAAACTTTGGTATTGGATAATTACGGTAATATTATCCTTCTGTATTTTTTCGGGTGGCTTAGCACAGGCTGTGCAGGCAGAAGGGGTAGTGAAGGGCTTTAAGCCTTTGGGATATCCTACTTACTTTATTTCAATTATAGGCGTTTGGAAAATGCTGGGTGTAGTTGCGATATTAATCCCAGGATTTAAATTGCTAAAGGAATGGGCCTATGCAGGGATATTTTTTACAATGACGGGCGCCGTAATTTCGCATATTGCCAGTAATGATGTATCTGCCCAAATCATTGCTCCGTTTATACTGGCCGTTTTTGCTGTTTTATCGTGGTATTTAAGGCCTGCGGATCGTAAAATCATTACAGTAAATTCATAAATGAATGGCGTGAGCCCAAAGGTTCGTGTATATTTAAATAATATACCTGCTCAACAGTGTATATAAACCTATAAAGCAACATGAAGAATAATACAAAGCAATTGTCGCCAGAACAATGTATTGAACTGATCGGCACACTAAAAATGCGTTTTGAGAAAAATATGAACCGGCATAAAGGTATAGAGTGGGCCAGAGTGCAGGAAAAACTGGAAGCAAATACTGAGAAACTATGGGTTCTTGATGAAATGGAAATAACCGGTGGTGAACCTGATGTGGTTGACTATGACAAAAAGACCGGCGAATACATTTTTTATGATTGTGCGGCCGAAAGTCCTAAAGGCCGGAGAAGTGTTTGTTATGACCATGAAGCCCTGGAGGCCCGCAAAGAACATAAACCGGAAAACAGTGCGGTGCAGATGGCTCATGATATGGGTATTGAATTGTTAACAGAAGAAGAATACCGGGCACTGCAGCAGCTTGGAAAGTTTGATACCAAAACATCCAGCTGGATAAAAACGCCGGTTGATATCAGGAAATTGGGTGGGGCAGTTTTTTGTGATCGCCGGTATGATACTGTTTTTTTGTACCATAACGGTGCCGAATCTTACTATGCGGCCAGGGGTTTCCGGGGATTGTTAAGGGTTTAAATTTGGTGCAGGTGATTAATAAACTGAAAACGTGGAGTAAAATCCTGATGAAGTAATGATAAGTATATAATTTAGTCTCAATGATCCAATATAAACCATGAAAATTAGACTGGCACTCGTACTAATGGTATTTGCACTTTCCTCATTTAGCTTTAATCATACCAACAATCAAACTAAATCCGGGTATAACATAAAGTTTATTCATACGCTTAAAGATAAAAAAGGCAACTTGCTGGGTAAGCTTTATGTAGAAGATTTTAAAAATGATGTTTTCAGAAAACTGTTAATTACGAAAACAGAAAAGGGGAAAACGGATACTTTATACTTTATTAACGACTGGGTATTTACAAATCCAAGAGGAATTGATATTCAATTTGATAAAAAAAATTTTCACGGGTATAAGATCGAACACCTGACGAACGATTTTATCCAGCTATTTAGCATAGGCAAAAGTTCTGCAGAGGCATCTGATCCGGTAATCATTGAATGGAATTATCACAAGAAAATATTCGAAGTTTTGCAGGCTCCTTGATAAATCACCTTTTTTGTCTGTTGAATTTTATAAGTTGGACTTAAAAACGTCATACTTACAAATTGGGGGCTTAATAAATACATATAGTTGTAAAAACAGTATGAATCCTAAAGTTGATTTTTATTTCAATAAGGCCGAAAGATGGCAGGAAGAACTCGATCAGTTAAGAATGATTGTATTGGATTGCGGGCTTTCCGAAGAATTAAAATGGGGTTGTCCCTGCTACACCTTTCAGCAAAATAATATTGTTTTAATACATGTGTTTAAAGAGTACTGTGCGCTTTTGTTTTTCAAAGGTGCCTTGTTAAGTAATACCGATGGCCTGCTGATTCAGCAAACAGAGAATGTACAGGCCGCGCGCCAGATCAGGTTTACCAATGCTCTAGAAATTATAGAGCAGAAAGCTATCCTGAAAGCCCATATTCATGAAGCCGTTGAGGTAGAAAAAGCCGGTTTAAAAGTGGAATTGAAAAAAACGGAGGAATTTCCCATTCCAAAAGAATTTCAAGGTAAACTAGATAAAATCCCGGCCCTGAAAACCGCATTTGAAGCCTTAACACCAGGTCGACAACGAGCTTACATCCTCCATTTTTCTCAACCCAAACAATCCAAAACCCGCGAGGCCAGGGTCGAGAAATATATGCCACAAATACTCAGTGGAAAAGGATTGAATGATGCGTGATTGCTGAATTATCTCTTTCTTGTTTCTTTTCACCTTTTATAAATTTTACTATCTGTTTCCTGGTGCAGGGTTTGTTTTGCGCTATAATTCAGTTTATAGGTAAATTATTCATCCGTCAACCCTGTGTAAATAAAGTAAACATTTAATTTAAACAAATGTTTTAATCAATCGTTTGATTAATTTTGTCTTGATTTTTTATCAATTAACTCATTAGGAAATAATCAAATGGCTGAAACAGGCTTCAAAAAATGGATCATTACCATTACAGTTATCACAGCATCATTGCTGGAACTGATCGACACCACTATCGTTAACGTCTCCATTCCCCAGATACAAGGTAACCTGGGTGCTACTATTACAGATGCTGCCTGGGTAGTTACCGGTTACAGCGTAGCCAACGTGATTATCCTGCCCATGTCGGGCTGGCTGGGCAGTTTCTTCGGACGGAAAAATTACTTTTTAACTTCTATTATTGTATTTACCATTGCCTCCTTTTTGTGCGGCAACGCGCAGAGCCTGTCCGAACTCGTGATGTTCAGGATATTGCAGGGCCTGGCAGGTGCGGGACTTATTTCTACTGCACAGGCTATTCTGCTGGAAACCTGGCCGCCTAACCAGGTAGGTACGGCTACTGCCTTATTTGGTTTGGGAGCTATAGTGGGCCCAACCATCGGGCCAACTATTGGTGGTTATATTACCGACCACGCTGCATGGCGCTGGATATTTTATGTGAATATACCCGTAGGTATCCTTGCGGCGGTGTGCACCTATATGTTTGTAAGGGCTACGCCAAGCGATGGTAAAGGAAAACCTATTGACTGGTGGGGGATAGCCTTATTAGCCATAGCTGTAGGAAGCCTGCAAACCATACTGGAAAAAGGGGAGGATGAAGATTGGTTTGCCACGCCTTATATCACTGTACTAACCGTAACAGCTGTTTTTGGCTTGCTGCTATTCATCTGGCGCGAATTGAGCACCGAATATCCCATCATTAATTTCAAGATCATGCGGCACCGGAGTTTCTCGGCCGGTATGGTCACCTCCTTTGTACTCGGTGTAGGTTTGTATGGTTCTACCTTTGTATTCCCGGTATTTTGCCAGGGCCTGCTAGGTTTTTCGGCACAGCAAACCGGCGAAATATTATTTCCGGGTGGTATGTTTACCATTGTAATGATGCCTTTTGTAGGTATTATGCTCAATAAGGGTGTACCTGCCCAATTTATGGCCACCATAGGGATGTTACTTTTCTTTGTGTTTTCGGCTATGCTCAGTCATTCTACCTTATCATCAGGTATTGGCGATTTTTTCTGGCCTCTGGCTATACGCGGTGTTGGTTTATCCCTGCTTTTTGTACCATTGACTACATTGGCTATTGGCGGCCTAAAAGGATCGGAAATTGGGCAGGGTACCGGCTTAAATAATATGATGCGGCAATTAGGTGGTTCGTTTGGTATTGCAGGCTTAAATACCATGATCCACATACGTCAGGCGGTACACCGCAATAACCTTCTGGTGAATATTAACAATTACAACCCTTTTTATAATGAGAGGTTTAATGGTTATGTACAAGCCTTCATCGCCAAAGGCAAATCCATTAGCGATGCTACACGTATGGCTTACGGAGCTATAGAAGGCGCGGTACAAAAGCAAAGTACGCTTTTAAGTTATAACGATGCTTATTGGATTGTGGGCATCGTGATGCTATGCGCCATTCCGCTGGTTTATTTGGCACCGTTTGTAAAAGGACAAAAAGCCATATCCGAGTCGCATTAAGCATTTAATTGTGGCAGCTAATTTGTTGGTTAATGGTTAGCTTTACACCATTAATGCCAATTATGACGCTAACAGCCGAACTTTCAACAGAAGAAAAAATAAAGGACGCAGCCAGGAGAATTTTCACTAAGAAAGGTTTCCTGGCTACTACTATCAGAGATATTGCTACCGAGGCCGATATCAATGTGGCCTCTATCAATTACTACTTCCGTAGTAAGGAAAACCTTTTTGCTTTTATCATGGACGAAACCATCAAAAAGCTTTTTGATAAAATAGAGCCTGTGTTGAATGACGAAAGTACCAGTATTGTCGAAAAAATAGAGGTTTGCGTGGGTTATTATATTGACCAGGTACTGGTAAATCCCGATTTTATCTTTTTTATGGTGAGCGAGGTAATGGGTGGCCTCACTCAATTACCTATGATTGGTACTATGAAGTTGTTAGTTAACTCACATTTTGCCCAACAGCTGCGTGAGTTGAAAACCAATGGGGATATCAATTATCATCCGGTTAACCTGTTTTGGAATATCTCCGGTATGATCATGTCGCCATTCCTCAGCCGTCCGCATATGCTGCAATCTGGATATTTTACTTCTGATGAGTTTTTTCAATTGATGCAGGAGCGTAAAAAATTGATCCCGCTTTGGATGGGGCTGATCATCAAAGGCTGACATTATGCATATAGACCTTGATTCACTGAGCAACTTTTTGAGGCGGCAATTTACCGGGGTTGATGACATTAAGCATATTGCTGATGGCTGGTGGTCGCAGGTTTTCTCTTTTAAAACAAATGAGGGGGCAAGGGTGATCAGAATAAGTAAACACCTTACCGATTTCAGGAAAGATGTATTCGCCTACACCCACTTTAACAGCACCCAAATACCCATACCAGAGGTTATAACTACCGGGAAATATGACGAAGAGTTTTTTTATTGCGTTTCCAGATATGTAGAAGGTATCCCCTCAGATCAAATTATAGATACACAAGAGACTAAACCCGATTTACTGTTGGCTCAAACTACGGTAGAACAACTTTTGACCATTCATCAGATCGATACCAGCAATCTCAGCGGCTGGGGATATACCGATGAAAATGGAAATGGGATATTCCGAAGCTGGGAAGAATATCTGCTGGCCATACACAATGGCAAATATACCATTGCATGGAAGGAGCTGGCTAAAACTACCTGGCTTAACGGAGAGCTGTTTACCCGTTTAACTGAGCGTATGCAAACCTATTTTCCATACTTGCCAAAAGACAAACACGTGCTGCATGGTGATTATGGTTTTGATAATCTACTGCTAACCCCAGATCATCAGGTAGCCGCTGTAATTGATTGGGCAGAAATGATGCTGGGCGACCCGATGTACGACCTGATCCATATGAATGAGCCCTGGTCTGAATATCTTCCGGTAAACTATCTGGATATATGGAAAGAACAGATGAAAAACAATCCAAGGGCTTTACTCCATTTTGAGGAACGTTTGCAATGTTATACTATTCACTACACCTTGTTTCATTTACATATCCACACTGTTAGGGGCGAGCGGGAGGATTATGAATATATTGAGCAGTGGGCTAAGGGGAATTTATAGTTAACCGGAATTGTTTTAAAGGCCAAATGTTTTTGTTTTGCGGGCCTTTTTACTTACCTGTCATAGACAACTCATTCCGACGTCGCTTCGCTGGCTCTCCTTTTTTTGTCATGCTGAACGGAGTGAAGCATCTAATCGCCGATATACAAAGTTCACGAATAGATCCTTCGTGCCTCAGGATGACAAACTTTTTATAAAACTTGGATAATCTTTTAGAATACGCCCGATATAGTAATCACCGCACCGGTCAGTTCGTCATTAACGCCAACAGCACAGGCTAGTACGTTTTTTACTCCTTGATGATAACCATTATTGATCTGTACCAAACAGGTGCCGCAACTGCCCATACCGCAGCATAAACCAAAACCGGGGATAGCCAGTTGGTCAGATATCAGGGTCATCAAACTATAATACTGGTTGGGGTAGGTGTGTACCTCCGTAATGCGGCCCAGGTACGCTACTTTAAATAGGATGATGTTTTCTGGTGTGGGCATTGATTAGTAAAGATCGGAGAAATATCTTTTACCGGTTTACGCTAAACAATATTACTTAATGCCCGAACCATCTTCAAGCAGCTTTCCATTTGGCGAAAATATCATCAAAACAAATTTTCCAGCTTTTATACCATCTTTTTTAATGTATTTGGACGATACCCCAACTGCATAATCGTCAATATAGGTAGTTAGTGCAAAATTTCCGTTGGGAAGTCTTGTCCAATAGTCTTTTATTCTTTCGCCCGCCTCAATTTCAAACCACCACATTTGCCGGCGGTTGAGTTTCTTTAAATAATGCTCAGCTTTCTGATTGTTCCAACTGTAATAACCATGAAGAGCTTGTCCGTTACTATTAATAAAAGTGATAGTACATCCAGGTTTTGCTATGCAGCTATCTATCATAAATGCGCGGGTTTTTAAGAAAGAGCCAAGTGTATCTTCGGCAAATTGGGTCAGTGCCTTTAGCTGGTCCTTTTTATTGATTTTTAATATTCCGGCAATAACAATGTGTTTATTCAGCTTTTTGGGATTGAAAAAATATTGCGAGCTATCATTATTATAATTTACGGCCTTAATGATATTAAAATGTTGCTGAATATATTTGAAGTTTTCAGGCTCAAGATCTCGCCAACGCAGGCGTTCAAATGCGTCACGGGCATATAAATAATCTACATGATCATAAATATTGTAGCTTATGCGTTCACCCGCCATACGGTGATGTGTAACCCCCGTAGCATTTATGAAAAATTGGTTGATGCCCAAATCATAAGTAGGCACATTGTTAACCCGCCATGGCATCATATATTCTGTTTGCGCGGTGGTGATCACTTTTACAGTGTCGCCCTGTTTTTTCACGATCTCCATAACCGAGAATGGATAATCATCCGTCCAAAAATCATGTTGTATAGTATCTAACAAACGGTAAAGCTTTGCCGGAGTATCAAAAAAAGAATTAAACAGGTGCCTGCGTTTTGCATCTGGCTCTTTCAGGTAGGCACTATCAATCTGTTGGGTGAGTTTGGGAATAGACAGGTGTAAGTCGGCCGGATTAAACTTAGGCTTGATTTTGCTTATGGATTGCAATAACAAATTGATGGAATCCTGCGGGATGATTTTGATAAAGCGGTGTTCTACACTATCCTTATGTTCTATGAATTTTTTAGGATCGCGTATTTGGGGATTCATCCGTTGATATTCTTCACGTACCTGGTAGCTTTTCCATTGCCTATTTCTGAGCACTATGTCATAATTATTGCGAAAAAAAGCACCTAGATAACTCGCACCATCAACCATGTGAATTTTAACGATATCATCAATAGATAATTTAACCTGGGCAAACGTTATACCGGGTATAATGATTGTAAGCAAAAAAATAAAAGTGAAACGAAAACGCATAAGGCTTGGGTTAATATCCGGATAACGACAATGTATGGTAAATTATTTTAGCCCGGTGTGAATATAAAAATAGTAAGCCATTTGCCGAAGCCTGATCATTCCGCCACCCATGTAAACCCATCATTGTCCTTTTCAATATGTCCAAACCCCGGCCAGGGTAAGTGGTAGCCGAACACCTTTTGCCTTGATGCGGCAAATTCTTCAAGAACCCTGTGGCGTGTACGGGCGGCTAAATCAAAATCAATGTCGAAAACAGTACCCCACTCCGGTTTGGCGAACAAAACGATCTCGTCATGAAAAATATCGGCCATATGAATAAATTTTTCATTGCCCGAAGTGATCGTGAACATACAATGGCCCGGTGTGTGCCCGGGTGTAAGTATGGGTTGCAAAAAATCAAATATTGGCTCATCGGTATTGAATAGCTGTAACTTTCCGCTTATCTGCGTAAAGAAAAATTGGATCTCCTGCTGGAGCGACTGAAGTGAGGATAGCAGACTTTTACTTTTAGAGAAATCGGCATGATCATCCTGCCAAAAGTCAAATTCCTTTTGGTGCATGTGGATCTTCACGTTTGGGAAAATCAATTGACCGCTATTGCTGATCAGGCCGTTAAAATGATCGGGGTGGGCATGTGTCAATATAATATCGGTGATGTCGCCTGGTTCAATTCCGGCCACGCACAAATTGCTTACCAATTTACCGGCACCCGGGCCGGCCTTATCGCCATTGCCCGCATCAATCATGATGATTCTATCTGGTAAGGTGAACACCATAATATTATGAGGCAGCATAAAATGTGTGGACAGGCTGCTGTGTTTTTCCCGGAGCTGTTTCAGTTCCGTTGGCGGTATACCGGGAGCAAAGCAATCGTTATCATACTCCACATTGCCATCGGTAATAACCAACAGGTTAAATGATTCAAAATGGTAGTTTTTAATGTCCGGAGTTGGGTTTGTTTTTATTGCTGATGTTTCTGAGTTATTGATCATGGTATTTGATTTTTTTATCATTGACAAATGTCCTCTGTTTTTGCTGATCATGGATAAAAGACTATATTTATATGCTTAGGCAATAATTTTAGACTAATGGAAAAATCAATCACCCGTAAAACAAAAGATTTTAATCCCACCAATTGCGCGGTAACTTATTGTATGAACATTATTGGGGGCAAATGGAAACCGGTGATCATCCACCTCATCAGGAACGGAATCAACCGATACAGCTTAATGCAAAAAGGCATCCCCGAAATAAGCAAACAAACCCTCACCAATCAGCTGCGGGAGTTGGAGGTAGACGGCGTATTGGAAAGGATAGTTTTTGCCGAGGTACCGCCGAGGGTGGAATATCATATCAGCCAGCACGGCCAAACTTTATTACCTATAATCGATGCCATGAAAGCTTGGGGATATGCCAACATGGAGAAACGTTAATTATCTATCTTGTACTCGCTATAGTAAGTGCGGATCGAAAATAAAATATATTTTATATATGTTAGTAAGCGACTAACCATCACAATAAATGAAACCTGTAAAATCACAAAATAAGGGAATAGCATTAGTGTTTTTTCTTTTCTCTGGTATATTAATGCTTAGTCTATATATGGTTGTAGCTCGGGATTATACCGATTCCGTTCATGTGCGGCCCGCTGTGATGAAAATAGTTAAAGATATCTCGAAAGCTGGAAGATTTGAGAACAGGCTCATTGGTATGGCTGGAAAAAAATCAAAGCAATGGGAGCGTTTTGAGCAGTTAAACCGTATTGCACAAAGTGCAGAACTCCGCGAACTCACTCAGTATAACAATGCTGTGGTGAGGTGTTATGCATTTCATGGCTTAGCTTTACGAAAAGATACAGCTGTTTTTTCGATCATGTTAGCGCATGTACGGGATACCGCCATGGTAGAAGCCATATCATTTGATATGGGTTGGGAGACAAAGGTGGGAGATTATTTTATTGATGTAATTACGACTACGGAAGTAGACCTGAAAACATATAAAATGAGTACTATTCAGAAAGAAAAGCTGGATAGTATTTTACTTTATGATAAGCATGTGGTTTTAGCCGCAAAAAACAAGTTATTGCACAATCTGAAACCAGAGGCAAAAAACTATAGCCGTATCAGAGAGATAGCTGTTACAGAGAATAACTCCATAGCCGTGGTAGCATTAGCCAGGTATAAAAACCCGGATGATTTGAATATCATTAGTGATTATTTAGAAAAGAACGAAACCCAGCACGATGCGGTGTACGCCGTCCGGGAATTTCCAGACGCTAAATTTTATCCCAAACTGGTTCAGATATTTGAACGGGAGTGGGTCTTAAAAGGCTATGATTATCCACTTTGGCGCATACTATACCAGGCCCTCGCCAAATATCCAACACCCCAAACTTTAGCTTTATTTGAAAGAACACTGCAAACCAAAGATAAATTCAGGTATCAGACTTTGGGCGAATATCTGGCTATCGCACTTGCCAAATATCCTAACCCCACGTTTGGGGACATGAAAAATAAGATCAAATTGGATAGTTTTCATCTGGATGAAATAAATGAGGAAATGAATAACAACTAATAGTCACCTTTTACCGATGCGAACTTGTCCTATGGCAATTTCCTGTACACTTTTACTATCGTGTTGCATTAAAGCCTATATTTGTTTTAATAAAGTTCTTTACTTTTTTTCAGCAATATGGTTTCCTGCCTGTGGAGGGTAGGGATTAAAAAGGAACCGTGTGTAAATCGCGGGCTGTCGCGCAACTGTAAGTAATGCAACAAGTTGTTGCCGGTAAGGTCCATTATTCTATCCAAACGGAATGAGAAGGACGGCAACAATATTACAAGCCAGGATACTTGCCTTATTGTATAAAAGACAATGCTTTCGCGTTTTGAAGCAGTAGTCAAAGAAAAAGGATAACCGCCTGTGCCCCTTTTTAGTGGTCTGCGCGTTGTTGTGCTTTTGCCTTTTATTACCATTTCCCGAAAGCATACCGAAAACCGTAAGGAGCATTAATTTAATTAATGTTTAACCAAAAAAGTTTTATGCGTATGCTCAAAAACAATCTCGGGTATCCTCGTGTAGGTGCCCTCCGTGAACTCAAAAAGGCCAATGAGGCTTATTGGGCCGGCCAATTTACCCGCGACGAGCTGTTTGCCGTTGCCCGCCAGATCAGGATCGGCAACTGGAAAACCCAGGTTGAAGCCGGTATCGACCTCATCCCCTGTAACGATTTTAGTTTTTATGACCAGGTGCTGGATACGTCGCTCATGCTGGGCGTTATCCCTGAGCGTTACACCCCTGTTTTAACCCAAAACAAAGCCAATACCGAAATCGACCTGTATTTTGCTATGGCCCGTGGTTACCAGAAAGACGGACTAGATGTTACCGCCATGGAAATGACCAAATGGTTTGATACTAACTACCATTACATTGTGCCCGAGTTTGTACAAAACCAGCAGTTCAGGGTGTTCTCAGAAAAAGTGTTTGACGAATTTACCCTCGCCAAGCAATATACCGGCACCACCCCAAAACCGGTGCTGATTGGTCCGGTAAGTTACCTGTTGCTGGGTAAAGAAAAACAAGCCGGTTTTAACAAGATCGATCTGATCAAGAAACTGGTGCCGGTTTATATCGAGGTATTGAAACGCCTGAAAGAGTATGGTGCTGAGTGGGTGCAATTGGACGAGCCTTTCCTGGCTCTTGATTTGACCCAGGCCGAAAAAGATGCCTTTGTGTATGCCTACGCCGAGATCAGTAAAAACACCCCAAGTATCAAGATATTGCTTACCACTTATTTTGAAAGCCTGAAGGATAATACCCAGCTGGCGGTAAATCTGCCGGTAAGTGCCCTGCATATCGACCTGGTGCGCGCACCGCAACAACTGGACGAGGTACTTACCCTGCTGCCCGAAAAACTGAGCCTGTCGGTAGGCGTTATCGATGGTCGCAATATCTGGAAAAACGATTACATCAAATCTATATCGCATATCAGAAAAGCCATCGCGGTATTGGGTAAGGATAGGGTGATCATAGCCCCAAGCTGCTCCCTGCTGCATACCCCATTTGATCTCGACCTGGAAACCACCATCAACACCGAGATCAAAAACTGGATGGCTTTTGCTAAACAGAAATTGAACGAAGTCAATGAACTTGCCCAGATCATAGAAAGCAATAACGATCTGCTGCAAGCCAATATTCAGGCTATCAGCAGTCGTAATATCTCCAAGCTAATCCACAAACAGGAAGTTAAACAACGTACAGCTGCTATCACCGATGTCGACGCACGCCGGGACAGTCCATTCGGTGATCGCCAGAAAATACAGCAGCAGCGTTTTAAATTACCCCTGTACCCTACAACTACCATAGGATCGTTCCCGCAAACTAATAATATCCGTACGCTGCGCGCACGCCTCAAAAAAGGTGAACTTACCGAAGCACAGTACGACGAACAGATAGAAAAGGCCACTATCGAAGCTATTCGCTGGCAGGAAGAGATCGACCTGGATGTATTGGTTCACGGCGAGTTTGAACGCAACGACATGGTGGAGTACTTTGGCGAGCGTTTGGACGGTTTTCTGTTTACCAAAAACGGTTGGGTACAAAGCTATGGCAGCCGCTGTGTTAAGCCCCCTGTTATTTATGGTGATGTAAGTCGCCCGGCAGATATGACCGTGCGTTGGAGCAGCTTTGCGCAGGCTAATACGAACAGATTAATGAAGGGTATGCTTACCGGCCCGGTTACCATACTGCAATGGTCGTTTGTGCGCGATGACCAGCCCCGGTCCGAAACCACTTATCAGATAGCCCTGGCTATCCGTGATGAGGTAGTAGCGCTGGAAAGTGCAGGCATTAAAGTGATACAGATAGATGAGCCCGCTATACGCGAGGGTTTGCCGCTGCGTAAAAAAGATTGGGAAAGTTATTTGAACTGGGCAGTACGGGCATTCCGTATATCAGCCAGCGGGGTTAGGGACGAAACACAGATCCATACCCACATGTGCTACAGTGAGTTTAATGATATCATTGGAAACATCGCCGATATGGACGCCGATGTGATCACCATTGAAACTTCCCGTTCACAAATGGAATTGCTTAATGCCTTTGCCGATTTTAAATATCCCAATGAAATTGGCCCCGGTGTTTATGACATCCACTCGCCGCGCGTACCTACGGTTGATGAGATGGCGGCCCTGCTCGAAAAAGCATCCACACTGTTGCCCGCAGGTAATTTATGGGTTAACCCTGATTGTGGTTTAAAGACCCGGAAATGGCCCGAAACACAGACCGCGTTGGTAAATATGGTACAGGCTGCAAAACAACTTCGTCAGTTAGTTGTAGAAACAACAGTTTCCTGACCATTAAAAACAGGCAATTTCCGTATAATTGCCTGTTTTTTGAAGAATTTTAGTATTTATGAAGTTAAAGAGCAGCGCAGTTATTACGGGTATTGGTGGTTATGTTCCAGATAGTATCCTGAGTAACAGTGATTTAGAAAAAATGGTTGATACCAACAGCGAATGGATAGTATCAAGAACCGGGATAAAGGAAAGAAGAATTTTAACCGATAAAACGCTCGCTACTTCTGATATGGCCACCTGGGCCATCAAAAATTTATTAGATAGTACTAAAGTTTCTGCCGATGAGATTGACTGTGTGATCATCGCCACATCAACTCCCGATCATTTACTGCTTTCAACCGCCAGTATTGTTTGTGACAAGGTGGGCATGACCAATGCCTGGGCAACGGATGTGAACGCTGCCTGCAGCGGATTTTTATATGCATATACCCTCGGATCAAGCCTGGTTGAAGGCGGTCGTTACAAAAAGGTGATTGTGGTAGGTGCCGATCAAAACAGCGCTATTATCAATTATAAAGACAGAAATACCTGTATACTTTTTGGCGATGGTGCCGGAGCGGTTTTAATTGAACCGACTACCGATGGCTCCGGCTTAATTGACAGTGTTTTTAAAACCGAAGGCAAAGGCCGGGAGCATTTACTGGTACCGGGCGGGGGCTCAAAAGTTCCGGCAACGGCGGAGAGCGTTGCTGCCAACAAACATTTTATACACCAGGACGGTCGGGTGGTTTTTAAAGCCGCTATTAACGGTATGACAGAAACGTGTAAAGAGGTACTACAGCGTAACGATCTGACTATTGATGATATCAACTGGCTGATACCACACCAGGCCAATTACCGGATAATACATGCCGTTGGCGATCATTTAGGCTTACCCGCTGAACGCGTAAAGGTGAACATTGACAGGTACGGAAATACCACTGCTGCCACCATACCACTTTGCCTTTGGGATTTTAAAAACGACTTTAAATATAACGACAACGTGATACTAACCGCCTTTGGAGCTGGTTTTTCATGGGGTGCTACTCTCTTAAAATGGGGTAAGCTGAGATAAGTTTAACGCTCATTGATATTATGCCGTCATTACAATGATGGGTGTCGTATAAAACAACAAAAGCGTGGGCTTGCCCACGCTTTTGTTGTTTTAGCTAGTCTATTTCAATATAAAGTTAAAGCCAACATTTAAGCTTGCCCGGCCATTCCTGATTGCCGAACCTGGGTTTGATTTAAAAATATCGGTAAACCCTGCTTGCTCGTCGTATTCCAGTAGAAGCTTTATGTTGTCTGATAGCCGGATCTTAGTACCAATTCCGGCTGCTATCCCAAAGTCGGTGTTGTGAAAATAATCTTTTACATCTGTACTGATGTCGGTTGCTTTGGCGCCTGCCAGATAACCCACATAGGGGCCAAAATTCAAATACCAGTTACGCTTTTTGCCAAAATGCCAATTGGCCATTATTGGCAGGGTAATGTAATTTAATCGGTAGTCTGTTTTGAAATTACTGTTATTACTATTTTCGACAGAGAAAAAGCCATCGCCCCAGCCCTTTTGATCAAAAATTAGTTTTGTTTTCAAGCTCCAACGGTTCGAGAAGTAAAAGTCGGCAGCTACACCAGCATTAAATCCCGATTTATTATCGGCATTAACCAAGCCACCGCCACTAACATTGGCATAGCTGAAGCCGGCATAAATACCCAATTCAACATCACCTTTTGTTTGTTGCGCGAATGTTGCAGAATAAGCGCCCAGAATAACAAGAATTGTGATAAGTGTTTTTTTCATATATGATTTGGTTTCGGCCGCAAAGGAAACATTTTTTAAGCTAAAAGCAGAAGATTCAAAGCTTAAAGCTGGAAAAATATATCAGGTGAAAAAGCTTTCTGCCTTCGGCTTTCCGCTTTAATGCAGGCCTTTGCGTTTGAGCAAGCCGCCGGTGGTATCATCAATACTTTGCTGTACAATAAAAGCTTTTGGATCTATATCCAGGATGGTTTGTTTAAGTGAAGGGATTTCCAGACGGGTGGCAACGGTGAAAACAATATCCCGTGGATCGTTTATATGCCCATCTTTACCATAACCACTTTTGCCCTGGTAAATGGTAACCCCGCGACCCAGGGTTTCTGTGATGGCCTTACGGATGGCTTCGCTATGGGTTGATATGACGGTGATGCCTGAGTATTGCTCAATACCGTTCAAAATAAAGTCGATCATTTTGGCTGCAGCCATATAGGTGAGTATGGAGTACATAGCAGGTTCCACACCTAAAAAGAAAGCGGCCATGCTAAATATCAATACATTGAGCAGCAAAATAAAGTCGCTCACTTTAAGCAGCTGTGTTTTTTTGCTCACCAGTACGGCAGCAATCTCGGTGCCGTCCAGCACGGCTCCGCCGCGCATGGCTAAACCACTGCCTGTGCCTATAAAAACACCACCAAATACGGCGGTCAATAATTTATCATGTGTAACATCCGGAAACTGAACTACAGCCACAACCACCGAAAGTAGACCAATAGCGAGGGTGCTTTTGATAGCAAACTGTAAGCCCAACTTTTTATAACCCAACCACAGGAACGGTACGTTGATAATAAAGATAAGGATAGAGATAGGTGCCAGGGTAATATCTGATATCAGCATGGCTATACCGGTAGCGCCACCATCAATAAAGTGGCTCGATAATAAAAAACCTTTTAGGCCAAATCCGGCAGATAATATCCCAAGTCCGATTGTTATTGCATCCTTTACTGTCTTGATAGCGTCCATCCCCAAATATAGCCCTTTGAGGCTAAAAGGAGGCATAAAGGTGGTTTTTGTTGGGAATTAAAAGACTAAAAGCGTCATTGCGAGGTACGAAGCAATCTCTATACTATACAGAGCGAACAAGCAAATCCGCCGTGCTTTCGTAGAGATTGCTTCGTACCTCGCAATGACGCGTTTGTTGATTGTTGTTACTTTACCACCACCTGCGCTGTATTCCTGCTCACTTGCTCCAACAAAACAGTTTTACCATTGGTTAACTCTTTCAATGCGCCGTCGGCGTGATGTCTTACGGTAATGAGCGTTAAGCCGGTATTGTATTTTACTTTGAAATCCTGTTGCAGGCTATTGAGTAGTTTTTCGAAACGTTCTTCATAAAAGTCAAAACAAACAGAAAAGCTCAGGGCCGACGTTTGCATCACATTTACTTTGACCTGGTTTTGAGCAAACAAACCAAAAATATCGCTCAGGTGTTCTTCGGTGATAAAAGAATAATCTTTGGAAGATACCGAAAGCAATACCTGGTTTTGCTTGAGGATAATGACCGGTTTTACAAATGTATTTATGCCATCTTCTTTAATAACCGTTCCCGGTGCCGATGGATCGGTAAAGGGTTTAACCAGTAAAGGGATATGCGCGTTTTGTAGCGGTTTAATGGTTTTGGGGTGGATAACACTCGCACCGTAATAAGTCATTTCGATGGCCTCGGAATAGGAGAGTTCATCAAATTTTACCGTATCCTCAAAAAATTTAGGGTCGGCGTTCAGGATGCCGGGTACATCTTTCCAGGTGGTTACCGATTGCGCACCTAAACAGGATGCAAAGATGGATGCAGTATAATCAGATCCTTCCCGGCCAAGTGTAGTAGTGAAATTCTCAGATGTGCCGCCCAAAAAGCCCTGGGTTACTACGATGCCTTTATCCAGCAAAGCCGGGATATCTTTGGTGATGCTCTCGCAGGTTTTATCCCATTGCACTATGCCTTCGCGGTAAGTATTATCGGTATGGATATAGCCGCGTACATCCAGCCATTGGTTTTTCAGGCCTTCCTTGTTCAAATAAGCGCTGATGATTCGGGTGGATACCAGCTCGCCAATGGATACGATCTGGTCGTAAATAAAATCGTAATCATCCTGAGGCTCGTCCTCAATCATCCAGTCAATCTCCACAAAAGTGTTGGCTATTTCGTCAAATACAGGATGTTTAGGTTCAAACAGTTCATGCAGAATGTCAAAATGATATTGTTTAATGCCCTCGTATATGAGGTGCATATTGTCCGACTGATCTACATAGGCCCTGGTGAGGTTTTCCAGCGCGTTGGTGGTTTTGCCCATGGCCGATACCACGATAAGTAATTGTTCTCCTGTATATTTTTTAACAACGCTGGCCAGGTTAATAATGCCACCGGCATCTTTAACAGACGCGCCTCCGAATTTAAAAACAAGCATTTATTTGATGTATTTGGACACAACCGAACCCGGTCGTAATAATGATTTGATGGATGGATAGGGAATGATGAGGGTTGTTGTACCGCCCGCGTAAGGTTTGATCTCGTAAGAATTATAAAAGAATTTTAATCCCACAGGGCTGATCAGGAAATTATCATTCAGCGCGAATTTATTATCCTTAAAAAAATAATCGTTAGCCAGCGAAGCAGTAGGGCTCAATTTCTCGTCCTTCCTGAAAATGCCTTCGGCAATAACCCTTAGCTTATCTTTATAACCGGCAGTGAAAATGTCATCCAGCGTAAGGTCTTTATTGGCTTTAGTATCCCAGTTGATGAAAAATGTAGCCGCGGCACCATGCGCGCCGCCCTGATAAGTATCTCCACCAACTTCAAGGGTTGTTAAGCTTGAATCCTGTAATATCACCTTGGCATAGCTGTTCAGTTTGTAATACATGGCCAGTTTGGGCTCCGTTTTCTTCAGATCATCGTATGATTTAAAGAAAGCTTTGTTCATGAGCTCAATAGTGCTATCGGGTTTTTCTTCACTTGACATAACAAACAAACCTGTTAGCTTATGAATAATCGAGTCGTTAAGCTTTTTCTGTCCTGTAAAAACCGGGTATTTTATAGTTACCACAGCACAGGCGCTGTCCGGTTTATTGCCACAGTCTGCCGCCCGCTCATGTATGTTTTTATAGGTATAAGAAAGCGTGTCGACACTGGTGGTATCCTTTTGCTTTGACGGAACACCCCACTGACATGACGCCAGTGCGAAACTAACGATGATAAAACAAAACAGGTAGCTGGTTTTCATAGTTTAATAGTTTAAAAGCTGTTCTTTGGACAAGGAGGCATTAAGCCACCCGGCCTCGATATTGGCTTCGTATTTTTTATAAAAATTGATGGCGGGCTCGTTCCAATCGAGCACCTGCCATACCATACCGCTAAAGCCTAATTCTTTGGCTTCGGCAATCAGTACATTGAACAATAATTTACCAACACCTTTGCCGCGATATTGTTCGGTAATGATCAGGTCTTCCAAATATAAACGGCAGCCTTTCCAGGTAGAATAGCGTATATAATAAACCGCGAAGCCAATTATTTGTCCTTCTGCTTCGGCAACAAAAGCCTTCCAAACGGGTTTGGGGCCAAAGCCGGCATTCTCAAACTCCTGCAAACTCACCGTTACTTCTTCGGGTGCTTTTTCAAAAAGAGCCAGTTCATGTACCAGCTCCATGAGGCGCGGGCAATCTTCGCGTCGGGCAATTCTTATATTAATACTCATTAGTTCAATTGTTCATTAGTTCTTTGGGTTCTGGAACCTGCGAAACCCATTCTGTAAATTCCTTAATCCTGAAAACTCGGGCTCAGGATACTCGGCAACCACTCACTCAATCAACTCAATCTAACCACTCACTTAGTTATTTTTCCAGTGCTTAATAACCCGGCTGCCAAAAATAGTGCTGCCTACGCGTACCATGTTACTGCCCTGCTCAATAGCCAGTTTATAATCAGACGACATGCCCATCGACAGCGTATCAAAAGTATCTATCTTGCGGAAATAGCTTTGTTTTATGCCATCAAAAAATGTCTTCAGTTCGTAATATTCTTCTTTGATCTGCTTTTCGTTATCGGTATTGGTGGCAATGCCCATCAATCCGCGGATACGAACGTTATTAAACGTAACAAACTCATCTGAGCGCAGCAGTTCAATAGCTTCATCAAAGCCCAGGCCGTATTTGGTTTCTTCATCGGCAATATATATCTGCAGTAAACAATCTATAATGCGGCCTGTCTTTTCAGCATGTTTATTAATCTCATGCAGCAGTTTCAAACTGTCGACAGATTGGATCATGCTCACAAAAGGGGCAATATATTTAACCTTGTTGGTTTGTAAATGTCCAATGAGGTGCCATTGAATGTCTTTCGGCAGCTGTTCGTATTTCTCCACCATTTCCTGCACGGTGTTTTCGCCAAACAGGCGCTGGCCGGCATCATAGGCCTCCTGCAGGTCGGCAGCAGGTTTAGTTTTCGACACCGCCAATAAAGTTACCCCCGGGCCCGTTTCTTTTTTTAAGCTTTTGATATTATCTGCAATGCTCATTTATCCGTAAATTTGCTTAATTAATTAGCCGCTAAATTACAGAATGCATAAATATTTAACCTTGTTTTTTTCAGTATCACTACTTTTATGTGCCTGTAAAAACGATAAAGTCCCTGCCGGGCTTATAAAACCCGATGCCATGGCTGGTTTATTGACCGAAATTCACATCATCGACGGGCGGTTATATACCGGTTTGCAAACACCCGATAGCTTGTATAAATATGGCATGGGTAATTACCTGGCCGCTTTTGAACGGTTCCATACCGATTCGGGCACGTTTAAAAAAAGTCTGAATTATTATGCCAAATATCCCGACAAGCTTACGGATATATATGATAAGGTTGATGAGCGGATTAAAGCCCTGTCTGATTCGGTTAACAAGATATCGGCTCAAAAACGCAAGGACGATTTAAAAGCTGATTCCATCAAAATGGCCCATAAGGCCGATTCTATTAAAAAAGCCGCGCAAAAGCCTGTAAAGGCCGAAAGCAAAGCCGATTCTTTAAAAAAGTTAAAACAAAAACATCCTGATGCTTTACCCAAAAAATAGTGTTGATAAGCTGGGGTTTACCGAGGTAAAAGAATTAATAAAAGCGCATTGCCTGAGCGAAATGGGTCAACAAATGGTTGACAAGATACAGGTGATGAGTAATTACGATCTGATATACAAGTTCCTGAACCAGGCCAATGAGTTTAAGAATATCCTGGTTAATGATGCAGCCTTACCCATTCATCACTTTTTCGATATAAAAACCTTAGCCAATAAAGCCCGTATTGAGGGTGTATTTTTGTCGGAGGAAGAGTTTTACCAGGTGCAAACCTCACTGCAAACGGTGTTTGCTGTGATCGCTTACTTCAGCGAGCGGGAAGGGTTGTATCCGAACCTCGAGGCTCTATTTGAGCACCTGCCTATTGAAAAGGCGATCTTGAAAAAGATAGATGCTGTTATTGATGCCAAAGGCAAGATACGGCCAAATGCCTCGCGCGAGCTGAATGAAATTACCTTAGGCATTGCCAAGGCCGAGCAAGAGGCCCGTAAAAAGATCGACCAGATATTTAAAGCCGCATCCGGCAGTGGCTGGACGGCCGATGGCTCGCTAACTGTACGAGATGGGCGTTTGTGTATACCACTGCTGGCCGAAAATAAACGCAAGCTCAAAGGTTTTATTCATGATGAATCCGCATCGGGCCAAACGGTATATATGGAACCCGAGGAAGTATTTACGCTGAACAACCGCGTGCGCGACCTGGAGTTTGAACGCCGCCGGGAGATAGTTAAAATATTAACTGCCTTAACCGATGAACTGCGACCCTATACGCCGCTTTTACTATCTTATCATGGCTTGTTAACCAAGCTCGATTTTGTGCGTGCCAAGGCTTTATTCGCTATTGATATAGAGGCCGAAATGCCGCAGGTAGTTAACGAAGCCCGTTTAAAACTATACAATGCCCGCCACCCACTGTTGTTCCTAAATTTTAAGGCAGAGCAAAAAACAGTGGTGCCTCTTAATGTGCATATTGATGAGGGTACCCGTATTATTGTGGTTTCGGGGCCGAATGCGGGCGGTAAGTCGGTTTGTATGAAAACTGTTGGTTTGCTGCAAATGATGGTGCAGGCCGGTTTGCTGATCCCTGCTGCCGAAGCCAGCGTGGTTGGTGTATTTAAACAAATGTTTGTGGATATTGGTGATGACCAGTCTATCGAGAGTGATTTGAGTACTTATAGCGCCCACTTAAGCAAAATGAAAACTTTTGTGGAGGATGCCAACGGCAAAACGCTGATTCTGATTGATGAGTTTGGTACCGGAACCGATCCGCAGTTTGGCGGCCCCATTGCCGAGGCTGTGCTGGAATCCCTGAATCAGAAAAAGGTGCGGGGGATGGTCACTACGCACTACTCCAACCTCAAAATATTCGCCAGCAATACAGAGGGTATCGAAAATGCATCGATGCTGTTTAATAACGTAGAGATGAAACCGCTTTACCAGTTGGAAATTGGTAAGCCCGGCAGCTCCTACGCTTTTGAGATAGCCCAAAAAATAGGTTTGCCTGCCAATGTGCTCAACCTCGCCAAAAACAAGATAAGCGAAGGTCAGAAAAAGGTAGATACTTTACTGGTTGACCTGGAACGTGAGAAGCGCGAGATATTTGAAACCAAGCAAAAGCTGGATAAACAGCAACGCCGGGTTAACGAGCTGCAAACCGAAAACGAAAAGCTGAAAAGCTACCTGGACGAGAACAAAAAAGTGCTGATCAAAGAGGCTAAGGATCAGGCCAAAAATATTATCCTGAATGCCAATAAACTGGTTGAGAATACCATATCCGAAATAAAGAGCAGCAACGCCGATAAGGAAGTAACCCGTGCCCTGCGCGAAAACCTGAACACGGAGCTTAAAAAGAATACTGTTAAAGTTGAACCGGTAAAACCAAGCCCAGCTGCTATAGATGAAGAGTTAAAACCAGGCGATTGGGTAAAGCTAACCGATTCGGAAACTACGGGGCAGGTGATTGAGCTAATCAAGGATAACGTGGTAATTGCCATTGGCGACTTGCGTACCGTTGCCAAAAAGAAACGGGTGATCAAGGTTTCCAAATCATCGGTGCCGAAGGATATCCGCAGAAACTTTAGCTCGCATACCAATGATTTGGCCAGTTTTAGTCCGGAGATAGACGTACGTGGCATGCGTACGGAAGATGCCTTGCATGCTATTGAAAAATTGTTTGACCGTGCGCTGATGATGGGTTTTAATAACCTCAAGATCATTCATGGCAAAGGCGATGGTATCCTGCGTAAAATGATCAGGCAATACCTCAAAAAGTACGACCAGGTTGACCGCTTGGAAGATGAACACGCTGACCGCGGCGGGGATGGTATAACATATGCATATTTAAAGTAAATTAGCTGTTAAAATAAGTATCGAGTAGTTAGTATCAAGTATCAAGATTGCTTAAATGCGACATCTGCTGTCAACAAAGAGGTCTTGATACTTGATACTAATTACTTGATACTAAAAGTAAACTATGGCATTAAAAAGTATTACTCCTATGTTGTATACGCTTCGTGTTAAGGAAAGCGTTGATTTTTATGTTAGTAATCTCGGTTTTACCTGTGTTGGTTTTGATGAGGATTGGGGCTGGGCAACCGTGAGCAGGGATGATATTGAGATTATGATTGCGCTCCCTAATGAGCACGAAACCTTTACCGTGCCCAAATTCACGGGCTCATTTTACATCCGCACCAATAATGTGGATGAACTATGGAATGAGTTGAAGGAAAAAGCCGTGATCTGTTATCCTATTGAAGATTTTAACTATGGCATGCGAGAGTTTGCGGTTTTTGATAACAATGCCTATATATTGCAATTTGGCATGCCATTGGAATAATTGGGATTGACAAGGGAATTGTTTTTAATTCAAATGGCTGATTGGAGGCACCTACGGAGCCAGTATTCTTTCTATATTTTATCTATAAACAGGTTACTCCTCTGGAGTTTACCGAATGGTGTAAATATAGCTCCGGAGGAGTAACCTGTTTATAGGTAGAAAATATTAATTTAAAGGCTCCGTAGGTGCCTCCTATTTAAAACGAATTTTAAATCACAACCATTAAGCAATGCGTAAAATCTGCTCTGTAGTTCTGTTCCTCGTTTTTGCCGCCGGCTTAGGCTGCTCTGATGCTCAAATAGCGGTATTTAAAAGTAAAGATTCGCATATCCGCTATACCGGCCGCATCAACATGACCGATGAAGCTGCCGAGCTTTACTGGACGGGCTCATCAGTTAAAATTAACTTTAATGGTACCGGTGCTTCAGCACTGTTGCAGGACGAACGCGGTGAAAACTATTTTACCGTAATTGTTGATGATAAAGTGGTCAACACTATTCACCTGGATAACACTAAAAAAGTTTACACATTGGCCGAAGGATTGTCCGCAGGTTCACACAGCCTGGAGTTATTTAAACGTACTGAATGGGAAATGGGCAAAACCATTTTTTACCAATTTATATTGGCCAAAGACGCTAGCATTTTACCCGCTCCGTCAGCTAAAAAACACCGGATAGAGTTTTTCGGCAATTCCATTACCTGTGGTTACGCGGTTGAGGATACCACAGGGAAGGACAGGGGGACGGCTCCCTATGAAAATGGCTATATCAGCTATGCCGCTATTACTGCCCGCCGCTTTGATGCCGATTATGTGTGCACGTCTAAAAGTGGTATCGGTGTTTTGGTAAGCTGGTTCCCGCTCATTATGCCCGAAATGTATAACCGGCTCGATCCAACGGATCCAACCAGCTTATGGGATTTTTCGAAATATACACCGGAGCTGGTGGTCATCAACCTTTTTCAGAACGACTCGTGGATAGTTCAGCAACCCAACAACCAGCAGTTTAAAGAACGTTTTGGAGCCAAAGCACCCGAGCCCGATCAGATCATCAAAGCTTACCGTGACTTTGTAAAAAACATCCGTAAGAAATATCCCAAGGCACAGATCATTTGCGCACTGGGCAGTATGGATGCTACAAAAGCGGGTTCGCCATGGCCGGGCTATATCGAAAAGGCGGTAGCCAGTCTCAATGACAAAGCCATTTATACGCATTTTCTTCCTTTCAAAAATACGCCAGGGCACCCCAGTGCCAAAGAGCAGCAAGCTATGGCCGATGACCTGATCAGCTTTATTGATAAGCAGGTGAAGTGGTAAAATACCAATAGAGTCAAGATATAAGAGTCAGGAATCAAGAAGGAAAAAGCTTTATTACATGCTATTTCTTATGTCTTGATTCTTGACTCTAATTTCTTATCTCTAACTTTGAGCAACCAATTATAGAACATGAATAAAGTAGTTAGTGGTGCCGATGAGGCCATCCGCGATATTCAGGATGGCATGACTTTAATGCTGGGTGGCTTTGGCCTTTGCGGGCTGCCCGAAAATTGTATAACCGCTCTGGTGAAACAGGGAAGAAAAGAACTCACCTGTATATCCAACAATGCCGGGGTTGATGATTTTGGTATCGGCCTGATGTTGAAACAGCGCCAGGTGAAAAAAATGATTTCCTCGTACGTTGGCGAAAACGCCGAGTTTGAGCGTCAATTACTCAGCGGTGAGCTGGAAGTAGAGCTGTTGCCCCAGGGCACGCTGGCTACCCGTTGTATGGCTGCCGGTTATGGTATGCCCGCCATTTTTACGCCGGCCGGTGTAGGAACCGAAGTAGCCGAAGGCAAAGAAACACGCAATTTTAACGGGAAGGATTACCTGATGGAGATGGCCTTTGATGCCGATTTTGCCATTGTAAAAGCTTGGAAGGGCGATACCATGGGTAATCTCGTGTACCGGTCGACCGCGCGTAATTTTAACCCGGTGATGGCTATGGCCGGTAAAGTAACCATTGCCGAGGTAGAAGAGCTGGTACAACCCGGCGAGCTTGATCCAGATCATATCCACACCCCGGGTATTTATGTGCACCGTATTTTCCAGGGAAAAGATTATGAGAAGAGAATAGAGCAGAGGACAGTGAGAAGTAGAGATCAAGGATAGGGGAACAAGGAGTAAGGATAGAAGGAACAAGGAGCAAGGACAAGAGGAAGTAAAGAATAAAGGATTACCCACATGTCATTGCGAGGAACGAAGCAATCGCGAACTTGGCATTGTTGCTCTGTACGCTATGAGATTGCCACGCTATCGCTCGCAATGACATATTTATAAGATATTATGTTAGACAAACAAGGAATTGCACAACGTATTGCACGCGAAATAAAAGACGGTTACTATGTTAACCTGGGTATTGGTATCCCAACATTGGTAGCCAATTATATACCCGAAACTATGGATGTGGTGCTGCAGTCAGAAAATGGCTTGCTGGGGATGGGCCCATTTCCGTTTGAAGGAGAGGAAGATCCGGATGTAATCAACGCGGGTAAGCAAACCATTACCATGCTGCCTGGCTCTGCTATATTTGATTCGGCTATGAGTTTTGGGATGATCCGCGCCAAAAAAGTGAACCTTACCATCCTGGGCGCCATGGAAGTATCCGAAAACGGCGACATAGCCAACTGGAAGATCCCAGGTAAAATGGTAAAAGGCATGGGTGGTGCAATGGATTTGGTAGCATCTGCCGAAAATATCATCGTAGCCATGCAACACGTAAACAAAGCTGGTGAATCGAAACTATTACCCAAATGTACCCTGCCGCTCACCGGTGTTCATTGTGTAAAAAAAATAGTGACCGAACTGGGCGTATTTGATGTACTGCCCGAAGGTGGTTTTAAGCTATTGGAACGTGCGCCAGGGGTAAGTGTAGAGGATATCAAGAATGCTACAGCCGGTAAGCTGATTGTTGAGGGTGAAATTCCAGAGATTGTTATTTGATCCGTAGTTCATGGATCATAGTTGATGGTTCATGGATCGTAGGTAGTTTATAGATTATAGTTGATAATTCGTAGTAATTAATACCATGAACTATCAACTATGATCTATGAACCATCAACCATTAAAATAATTTCTTCCTTAAATCCGCCGATATTTCTTTGGTTACGGCAATGATATCATCGGCAACCTGGCTGTTGTTGGCAATCACCCGGTCACATTCGTCTTTATAAGGCAGTAAAAACTCTTTATAGGCTGGTAACACATGGTTTACCCATTTGTACATGGCATCCTCGTGCGAATAGCCGCGCTCTATCAGGTCGCGCTTCAGGCGACGATTCATGGCAACTTCTTCGTCGGCTTCAATAAAAATTTTCATGTCCAGCATATCGGCAATATCCCTGAAATGCAGGATGAACAATCCCTCTACAATAAGAATAGGCGCCGGTTTTATTTCCAGCATCCTGGGCACCGCATTAGGATTATTAAAAGTATACTCAGGCTTGATAACGATTTCATTATTCAAAAGTCTACTGATATCCTGCTGAAAATGCTCATGATCAATAGTAGATGGCAGATCAAAATTATACACTTTATTTTCTTCGGGCGTCATCTTATGAGCCACGCGAAAATAATAGTCATCCTGCGATACCAGGCACACCTCGTCGGCAGTGAAATGTTTCAGAAAACTTTTCAAGAAAAAGGTTTTGCCAGATCCACTACCACCGGCAATTCCAATAATATAAGGTTTATTCATTCGGGTTCGGACTGCCGTAGCTGATGTTTACGTGAATACGTTTATCTAAAGCACCTAATGCATCGGCAGTATTTTTGGTCATCACAATAAGTACGTCCTTGGTAGCCTCGCTGTCGGTAAATCTGCCTACAACTTTAGCATAGGTGGTATGGTTGTTCATAGGGTTGGTGATCTTGATCACGGTACCGATAGGGGCAGTACGGTGCAATACCAGTTCTTTTTTAGGGTCAAGACTGGTATCATCAATCCAGGTAGCAACACCGGTTTCATTTTTTTCGTACAGGCCAAAACGGTTGGCTTTTAATTTATTGCCGGCACTGTCGATAGCGGCCACGGTCGAATCCTGGGTGGTCACTACAGCATCTTGCTTAGCTACCGGTCTTTCTTCCGGTGGCATGCCAGAGCGTACTTTGATCACCTGGTTTGGTGTAAGCGTGCTTGATGTTAAGCCGTTTAATTTAGTAATGTCATCAACAGAAGTACCAAAGCGTTTAGCTATAGAATAAAGCGTTTCACCTGCGGATACTTTGTACTGTTGTACATTATCCATATTCAATGGTTTTGCAGGTGTGGTGTCGGCCGGTGGTGTAGTTGTAGTTACGGCTGCCGGAGCTTGTTGTTGAACTACCGGTTGCTGCGCTTGTGGCTTGGGTTGTTGTGCTACGGGTTGTTGTACCTGTGGTTTTGGCTGCTGAACCGTTTGTTGTACCTGCGGTTTAGTTTGCTGAACCGGTGGAGGGGTAGTAGTGGCAGTTTGTGTAAACGATTGTTCGGTAGGTACTTTAACAATACCGCCAATTTTAAGCGGAGCATTGTTATTAAATTGCATGATAGCCTTAGGGCTTACATTATAGCGGCGACCGATAGAGTAATAATTATCTTTAGGATCAAGTTTGTGTAGTACAACCTTTTTTCCGTTCAGGTTTTCAACTCCAATAGAGTCTACAACCGGGTTTGCAAAAATGGATATGGACAGGGTAAGTAGGGGAGCGATGACTAATAAAATCTTTACTTTCATAATGAATTATAATACAGTAACTTATAAGTTTAAAACTATTAATGCTGATCGTTCTTTTAAATAGATCAGACTATTCTTATGTACTACAAACGCCTCGGGCTGCAATTTTTGTATGTTGCTGTTTAACAAATCATGGTAAACCGTTACGCCTTCGCTGTTAATAATATATAAATGCTGTTTTATTTTTTCCTGAAAAAACGTGTGCAAAGATACAATTCTGTAGCTATTGTGCTCCAAATAATGAAGGGTATTTGCATATGGTTTGGCAGGTAAGGGTAAATCTGCTAAAAGCGCTGCCGGGAGCATCTGTGGTACAGCAATATGGTTGTGTAATGGAGTATCTATCACCGGTTGATGGGGGCGTACAAGCTCACCGGTTTTTATATCGGCCAAAAATAATTTCGGGGGTTGTACCTGGGCGTTATAAACTATCGGGCCGTTTACAGATAGATGATCAAACGCCAATGTATAATTGCTCCACAAGGTTTGCCCGCTTGTATCAAAGGCTATTAGTCCTTTATGAACAGGGCCGTTTGCTGATTGATAGTTGTGCACCAACAGTACACCATCGTAAGTCGCTTCAATGCCGGTGAGCCATCGCTCAGGTGTGGTGACATCCTTAAAATAAACCTCGCCGCTAAGCAGGTTTACAGCACCGAAAGCTACCTTTTTATCCTCGCTGTTACGTAATTCAACAAACAAAGTAGAGCTGGTGTTGTCGATTTCCATACGCCATATAGGCCAATCAAATTGCTCGTTGATAAAAGGTAGCATCTGTGTCATAAAGTTTGTAAATATGGGTATTAAAATCAAATCTGTTTATATTTACCAAACATTGCTGCCAAGCAAATGTTAAACATAAAAATCACTATTTATATATGAACGCAAAAGAAATTAGTCTGGAAGAAGGTAAAGTAAAACCTGTTGTTGACCACTTAAATGACCTTTTGGCCAATTATCATATCTATTACCAAAAAGTACGCGGTTGCCACTGGAACATCAAAGGGCAAAACTTTTTTACCCTGCATTTAAAGTTCGAAGAGTTATACACCGCTGCGTTAACCACCATTGATGAGCTTGCCGAAAGGATATTAACCTTGGGTAAATCGCCATACAGCACATTTCATGATTATATCGAAAAATCGGCTATCAAAGAGATTCAAACCATTGGCTTAAAAGATACTAAAATGGTGAAGGCCGTTATTGAAGACCTAGCAGTTTTAATTGCCAAAGAAAGAGAGATCCTGGACATTACCGCCGAAGCCGGTGATGATGGCTCAAACGATATGGTAAACCGCTTTATGCAGTTTAACGAAAAAAATACCTGGATGCTGCGTTCGTTTGTGAACGAGGACTAACAAACACCGGTCAAGTATCATTTTATAAAGCCGCTGATATTTTACGTCAGTGGCTTTTTTTATTGCGTTTATGTTAATAAGGCTCCTCAGCGCAAACGTTTGAGTAGAATAATGGGCCGAATACTTTTGATTTAAAAAAGATACGTTGTAGAATTGCCCTACCAAATCATAAAGCCTTGAAAGTAATACATAGCGTACATCCCGAAGATTTTAAGAGTTATCAAACATCACAAATAAGAGAACGTTTTTTAATTGACCAATTGGTACAGACCGATCAGCTGAACTGTACTTATACCCATTACGACCGCATGATTGTGGGCGTAGCTCATCCGGTAACTCAAGCGGTAGAGCTGGCGAACTACCCGAACCTGCGTGCTGATTACTTTTTAGAACGCCGCGAAATAGGCATCATCAACGTGGCCGGCGATGGCGAGGTTACTGCCGATGGCGAAACCTTTCAGGTAAACAAGCTGGATTGCCTTTATATTGGCAAAGGCGTAAAAAGTGTAAAGTTTGCCAGTAAAAATAGTGCGCAACCTGCGGTATTCTATTTGCTTTCGGCCCCGGCGCATGCGGCGTATCCTACTACCTTGATGACCAATGAGGATGCGACCAAAGTGCACACAGGTTCTATCGAAACGGCTAATAAACGTACTATCAATAAATATATCCATCTGGAAGGCATTAAAAGCTGTCAGCTGGTGATGGGCTTAACTATACTGCATGGCGGCAGCGTGTGGAACACTATGCCTGCACACGTGCATGATCGCCGTATGGAAGCTTACTTTTATTTTGACGTACCGGAAGGACAACGCGTGTTCCATTACATGGGCGAAGGACAGGAAACCCGTCATGTGCTGATGGATAACTATGATGCTATCGTATCACCACCATGGAGTATACACTCGGGTAGCGGCACGGCCAGCTATAGTTTTATATGGGGCATGGCCGGTGAAAACCTCGATTATACTGATATGGACGCCATAGCCATACCCGATATCAGATAAAAGATCAATTGATTCATAAAATATAAAAAGACATTGGAAAATTCATTTTCATTAGCCGGTAAAGTTATAGTAGTAACTGGCGGTACCGGTATCCTGGGCGATGCGTTTGTAAACGCTATTGTTGAAGCTGGCGGAGCAGTAGGTATCCTTGGTCGGAAAAAAGAAGTAGCCGAAGAGCGTGCCGAAGCCATCAACAAAAATGGCGGTAAAGCCATAGCCTTAGTTGCCGACGTACTGAACGAAGAAGAGCTGATAGCCGCTAAAGATAAAATTATAGCTGCTTTTGGCCGGGTAGACGGCCTGGTGAATGGCGCTGGTGGCAATATGCCCGAAGGAGTTTTGGCCCCAGAAGAAGATATTTTTAAAATGAACATTGCCGGTATGAAGAAGGTGATGGATCTGAATACCTGGGGAACCATCATTCCAACCCAGATATTTGGTGAAGCTATTGCTACAACTGCTGGCAAAGGCAGTATCGTGAATATATCATCTATGAATTCTAAACGGGCAATTACCAAAGTATTAGGTTACAATATTGGCAAAGCTGCCGTTGATTGCTATAACCAATGGTTCGCGGTTGAACTGGCTAATCGTTATGGCGATAAGATTAGGATGAACGCGTTGGCCCCTGGTTTTTTCCTGACCGAGCAAAACCGTAACCTGCTTACCAAACCCGAAGGCGGCTATACCCAACGCGGCGAGCTGGTGATCAAACAAACGCCATTTAAACGTTTTGGCCATGCCGATGAATTGAAAGGCGCGCTGACCTGGCTGCTGAGCGATGCTTCGGCATTTGTAACCGGATCGATGATCTGCGTTGATGGCGGGTTCTCGATATTTGGCGGGGTGTAAAACGAAGTTAAGGCCACGTGCGACTCTCCTCTTGAGAGGGGTGGAGGAGTGTGCTATCTGCTTGTAGTATAACACACCCCTGCTACTACATAAGCCTTCGCTCCCCCTCTCAAGAGGGGAGTTGTGAAACTATATAGTATTCAAATTGTACACTTATTAAAGCAACCATTTTTATGAAACTGAAATTAATCATAATAACCCTGTTAATGAGCACAGGCTTAGCGGCCAGTGCCCAAACTGTTACGCTCGATTATTATTTTAACCACGAAGTGCATAAAAATAAATCAGGACAACAGGAGCGATTTCATTACCTCTGGGGCGAAAAACAAAATACGGGCTTTTCCATATTCGGTGCTTCTTTTACCACTGCCGGGGCTCAATTAGATTCGCTCGATCAGGCGCCTACGGCAGATAATCTTAAAAATACAGCTATCTATATTATTGTTGATCCGGATACCAAAAAGGAAAGTCCTAATCCCAACTATATTCAGCTTAAGGATGTGGAAGAGATTACTAAATGGGTAAAAAAGGGAGGCGTACTTTTAATGATGGCCAACGACAGCGCCAATGTAGAATTGCCTCATTTTAACACCCTGGCAGCCAAATTTGGTATGCATTTTAATGATGACCTGCAAAATCATGTGATTAATGATGCTCATTTTGAAGATGGCGCTGTTATAACTACCGGTAACCCGGTATTTGCAACCGCCAACAAAATATTCATGAAGGATGTATGCTCTATCGGGCTTACTGGTCCGGCTAAATCTGTGCTGAAAAATAGCAACGGCGCCACCATTATTGCCAGCGCCAAATACGGTAAAGGTGCAGTTGTTGCCGTAGGCGATCCATGGTTATACAACGAATATACCAACGGCAGACTGCCGGCTGGTTTTGAAAATGATAAAGCCGCTAATGATCTGGTGCATTGGTTACTACAGTTAGCAATAGGTAAATAGGCAAATAAGCAATAACAGATATAACGCAGGGCTGACAGGAGTCTGTTGACTAATGAGGCGATAAGTAGTATATTTGCTTATATTTTCCTGTGGTGTAATGGTAGCACTTCTGATTCTGGTTCAGACGATCGTGGTTCGAGCCCATGCGGGAAAACTTAACGGGGCAAGGATGAATTCTCATCAATGCCCCGTTTTTTTATTTCTAATTTATTGGAGATTTGATCTATATAAATAGCATTCGCAATTCGGGTTGTTCGGTTTTTCAAACTTTAGGAAATAGACTGCCAGATAAGTATTCCAGATAAGTATTAGAACAAACCTCTTTGCATATTAGCGGATAGAACGGCAAAGTTTACCGTTATTTTTTGTGGTGATGATGAACTACCCGGTGCCTTTTAAAATGAATAGCCTTGTTGCGGATCATCTGTGCGCATACGATGTTGGCGCTGAAAATAACTAAAAGCGCGAGCACGACTGTCTTTGAGAGTTTCATAAATAATAACGTTAATTAAGTTTTATCAACGAATTTATATTAAGTACGTTGAAAGGGTAAAAATAGTACACTGTAAATTGTTTTTTAGATAATAAAATACTGACAGTGAAGTTATAATGTGGAATATAGGTTATAACGCTTACTGAATATATACCGACAACTTTTCCACATGAAAAAAACTATTACCTGTTTTCAAATTTTCTTGACGTTATGCTTGTTATTGGCTTTGGCTTCCTGTAAAAAGGATAACCCTAATAATTCACCAGTAAACAATGCTCCGATTACCGCCACGCCAACCAAATTAGGATTATATGAAAGCGATTCATCAATTTATAAATTGCTTTTTATCTCGGTTCCAACAATCGGCACACAAACTGTAAAGCAGTTTCTGATATTTGATACCGGGTCGGGCGGAATGGTAATTGATGCACATGAAATTTTACCGGCATCTATGATAACCAGTACAGGCTTTAACTTTACCGGTGATTCGACGGTTGTAAATGGGATCACCATTACTAATCAAACGTCCACTATCGAATATGGGGCCGACAATACGACAACAGAAAAGGTATATGGTAACCTGGCTTATGCGTCTGTTACAGTGGGTGACCAGGGGGGCAGCATAACCGTAAAACGCTTACCCTTCTTTTTATATTACAAGGGTACAGACAGTACAGGCAAGCCAGAAGACACGGGATCTTTTGATATTTTTGGTGTTAATTCAGAATACGATGTTACCTTCCCTAACGGAGCCTTTATTACCAGCCCTTTTAGTTATTTTGATCCGGGAACCGGCTTGACAAAGGGTTTTAAAATGGCAGCCTTAGGTACGGGTAATTTTTCTTTAAAAGGAACCTTTGTGCCCGATGTACTTACACTGGGCCTTACCTCATCCGATTTAAGTTCATCATCTGGTTTTACCATGCATACGCTCAGCACCAGTCCAGGTTATGGCTATTCGGTGGCTCTCCCTGCTGGTTTTACCTATAGTGGCAAATCGGTTTCATCAGCTTACACTGTTTTTGACACCGGCACAGAACCATATAGCTATTTAGAAGACAGAACTGCAGCCCGTAATCTTGTCGCATTACCCTCTGGTACATCAGTATCTGTTAATACCAGTAGCAATTTTAATTATGCTTATCAGGTGACCGCGACAGATAACTTAACCAATGTGGAAAATCCAATATCCTCAGGAACCGATGTCTCCATTGTCAGTCTGGAGTATTTCTTGAATAACGAATATCTGTTAGATTATACAAATCATAAATTAGGATTGAAAAATAACTAATCAGGTGCATTGCCGGGACATAATTTATTGATGGCACTTTTGATCCCGGTCCAGAAGATCATGATTCGGGCCCATGCGAGAAAACAAAAGGTCTTAGCAATTTGCTAGGGCCTTTTGTTTTTAACTGTTTTCATTAAATTAATATAACCATAACAATTAAATCGCAGTTTTGCGGCCATCGTACATATCTTCAGCATATGCAGAAAGAAAAATTGGTTAATTGAAAAGATATATGATAAGTTTTGGAAAGGGGCGTACTATTGGCTTGCTTGCAATCCTGTTCACACAAACAGTGAATGCTCAAAAAACAACCAGAATAGACAGCCTGGTTAATCAGCTGCACAACCCATCAGATAAACACATAATGGTTACCGCGCATCGTGGTGACTGGCGGAATGCGCCTGAAAATTCCTTGCAGGGTTTTAAAAACGCTATTGCCTTGGGAGTAGATATTATCGAGCTCGACTTGAATAAAACCAAGGATGGTGTTATTGTGATCATGCATGATCAAACCATTGACAGAACCACCGACGGAAAAGGTAAACCGAGTGATTTTACGTTGAGCGAACTCAAGCAGTTTCATTTACGGAATGGCCTGGGCCGCATTACCAACCATACAATACCCACCCTGGAAGAAGTGATGTTATTAGTAAAAGATAAAGTGCTCATCAACCTGGATAAAAGCTACCCATACTATAATGAAGCCTACCAGATATTAAAAAATACAGGAACTCTTAAGCAGGCTATTTTTAAAACAGACGCTGTTTACGATGCTGTTAAAAGTAAATACCCCGCAATTTTAGATAGCATTACTTTTATGGCGGTAGTTGATCTGGATAAACCCAATGCCAAACAAATCATTAAAGATTATCAGCAGCATATAAAGCCGGTGGCATTTGAACTTAACTTTAAAACTGATACTTCTGCTGTTTTGTCTGATAATCATTTTATTAAACAGCACGGATCAAAAATATGGATCAATTCCCTTTGGGCAAGTCTCAATGCCGGGCATGATGATGATACGGCTGTTGATTTGGGTAATACAAAAGACAGCTGGGACTGGCTGATTGCACATGGAGCAACTATCATACAAACAGACCGTCCCAGAGAGCTTTTGAGTTATCTGCGTAAAAGGTCATTGCATCGTTAAAGCTATTTACTGATCTCGAAACTGATCAGCCTTTTTAACCCGACGCCTTAGTTCTTTAGTGAGTTATCAGTTTGTAGGTGCTCTAAAGAACTAAGGCGTTTTTTTTCTTAACTTTTGCACACTTCATAAAATAAATCTTTGATCTATTACTCGCTTAACAGTAAGGTAATATTTTAATCCGTATTTTGTACTTGAATGTCAGGAATAAAAACGCTTACGGATCTGGAACTGGTAGTTTTATTAAAGCAAGACCAGGAGGCGGCTTTTACGGAAATTTACCTGCGATACTGGAATTTATTATATACCACCGCCAATAATATACTCGGGGACGCCGAATTGGCGAAGGATACCATACAAACAGTTTTTATTAGTATTTGGCAGCGCCGCGCCGAATTAAATATCCAAAATTTAAAAGCTTATCTACACCAGGCGGTGCGCTTTGCAGTTTTTAAAGTGATCAGGGAGCAGAAAGTAAATGATGCGTTTTATGAGCGCCTGGCACAAGTCACTGTAGAGATCATTCATGATAATCCTTTGTTATACAAAGAGCAGCAAGAATTGCTCAATAAGCTGATAAATACCCTGCCCCAGGATTGCCGGGAAGCCTACCATTTAAGCCGGGAAGAAAATCTGACCTATAAGCAAATCGCTTTTCAATTAAATATCTCCGAGAAGACTGTCGAAAAACGACTGTCTAAATCCTTAAAGCACATTCGCAACGGCTTAAGCGTAGGTACTTGTGTCTCCGTTATTATGCTCAGCTTTTAATAGAATTATTTTTTTTAGAAAAAAAACTTTTTAGCGTAGGGTATACCACTGCTTTTGGTACTTAGTATTAAAGCAGCATGGAACAACACTCTTTTTTTGAACTTATTGATAAATATCTTGCCGGAAAAGCTACCCGGGAAGAGCAGAACCTACTGGAAGAATATTATAAAAGACTGGATAAAAACAATCAATCCACATTAACTCCCGAACAAGAACAGGCGTTGCAACAAATCATGTTGCAAAATATCCGCAGCGAAATACATAATATACCGTCCATTACTCCTATAAAACGTGTTAGTTATTTTACTCGTTATGCGGCAGCAGCAGTTATATTAATTGCTTTCAGCATCGGCACCTATATATATTTTAGATCGGCGAAACCCGAGATAACGGCAGCTATTGGCAAAACAGATATTGCTCCCGGTGGTAATAAGGCGGTGCTTACATTAGGCAATGGCCGTCAGATCACTTTGGAAGGCGCTAAAAATGGTAACCTGGCACAACAAGGAGCAACCACAGTTCATAAAACAGATAACAGCCTTGTGGCCTATCAGGCTGGTACGTCGGATAATGATGCAACAGTAAATGAATTTAATACTATTACTACTCCCCGTGGTGGTCAATATCAGGTAATCCTTCCCGATGGTACGCATGTTTGGCTTAATGCTGCTTCGTCTATCCGTTTTCCGGTGACCTTTGCCGGTAAAGTGCGTAATGTGGAAACAACCGGCGAAGTTTATTTTGAAGTGGCCAAAGACGCGCATAAGCCCTTTAATGTTACTAGTGCCGGGCAAACCATAACGGTCTTGGGCACGCATTTCAATGTGATGGCCTATCCGGAAGAAAGCAGCATTGTTACAACGCTGCTGGAAGGTTCTGTGAAAATTACCAGGAACAATGTAAGTAAAATATTAAAGCCAGGCGAACAGGCTCTTGTTAACCAGGATATAAAAATTACACCTGCAGATGTAGATGATGCAGTGGCCTGGAAAAATGGAATTACTTCTTTTAATGATGCGGATATCAAAAGTATTATGCGCAAGGTATCCAGATGGTATGATGTGGATGTAAAGTATCAGGGGCAGGTTTCCGACCGATTGTTTACAGGATCTATATCCAGAAAATCAAATCTTTCGGTACTGTTGAAAATATTAGCCCTAAACCATATCCAATTTTCTGTTGAAGGAAAACAACTAATTGTAAAGCAATAACTAAATCTTTAATCCCTTAATTAATTGATATGGAGAAATAATCACTTTATCAGGTAACTCATAAAAAAGCCGGAAGTGGTACGAACACTGCCGGCAAACGTTGGGTTAACCTCTCGCCAAAGCGAAAAAAAATCTTGTAACGGACTTATTGCATTAAACCCAAACTTAACAAAAGTATGAATTTTTATACGCTCCCCAGTCTTCTGCGTATTAATCGAAGACAATTAATTAAAACTTTCTTGATTATGAAAATCACGATATTTTTAATAATCCTTTTTTGCCTGCGCGCATCAGCCAATATAGATGCCCAAACTATCAGTTTATCAGAAAAAAATGTATCTATTGAAAAAGTAATCACTAAGATAAAGCGCCAAAGCGGTTACGTGTTTTGGTACGAGAGTAAACTGTTAAAAAATGTTCCAGCTATAAGTATAAATCTTCAGAACGCAACTATTCAGCAGGCACTGGACATGCTATTTAAAGATCAGGCACTGGTTTATACCATCGTTGATAATACGGTAGTTATTGACGAAAAATCAAAGTCATCAAATCAGTTACCGGTGTTTCAAAACATTACCGGTAAGGTAACAGATGATAAAGGAGTTCCGCTTCCCGGCGTAAATGTTACCGTAAAAGGCACTCAGAAAGGTACCATTACGGATATCAATGGTATTTACAGACTGCCAGTAGAGCGCGGCGAAACTATCGTTTTCTCCTTTGTTGGTTTTAAAAAACAAGAGGTGGTTGTTAAAGAGCAAAAAGAAATTAACATAGCTCTTGAGCAGGATCAATCCAAATTAAATGATGTGGTGGTTGTTGGTTATGGAAGTCAGAAAAAAGTAAACCTGACAGGAGCTGTCGGCACCATAAGCGGAAGCGTATTAGAAGACAGGCCACTATCTACTATTGGTCGCGGTTTACAGGGACAATTGCCTGGCTTAAACATAAATTCCGATAATGGACAGCCTGGCAGGGGAGCTACTTTTAATATCAGGGGCTTTACATCAATTAACGGCGGCAGCCCTTTGATATTGGTTGATGGTATCATGACTGATATTAATAATATCAATCCGGATGATGTTGCCAATGCAACGGTATTGAAAGATGCTGCCGCTGCCGCGGTTTATGGTTCAAGGGCCGCATTTGGAGTAATACTGATCACTACCAAAAACGGGCAAACAGGCAGCTCTCCAAAAGTGAGCTATAATATGAATTATGCAATACATAAGATTGCTAATTTGCCCGATGTGGTGACTGATCCGGCAACGGTGGTTGACTATAAAAACCAGGCTTATGCGGGTTATTATGGTGTGAATTTATACAACACAACCTTTGTTGACTATGCTAAAAAACGCTCACAAAACCCTAGTTTGCCTGCAGCTATTCCTAATCCTGCAGATCCTACCTCTTATATGTATGTAGGTAATACCAATTGGTTCAATGAATTATATAAGCCTGATAATGCCAGCCAAAATCATAACCTGAGTGTGAGCGGCGGAAGCGACAGGATCACTTATTATTTTTCGGCTGATTATAATACGCAGACGGGTGTATTTCGATATAATCCGGATAAGTACGATAGGATCAACATGCGGGCCAAGCTCGATTTTAAGGTGACCGACTGGCTGCATATTTATACCAACACTTCCTACAATCGTACAGTTTATAATCAGCCGTCTTTATGGACCTCAGATTATACAGCAGGCGATTTATATCACGAAGTAGGACGTATAGGAACTTTAGGGATATTGAAAAATCCAGATGGTTCCTGGACTTCCTCTGGCGCTGATATAGGATTTTTACAGCAAGGCGGCCGTGCAAATACGGTAACCAATCAGCCGCAAAATACGGTTGGATTTACTACATCCTTTTTTAATAATACCTGGAGAATAAAAGGTGATTATACCTTCCGGGCTACTAATAACTATTACCAGAGTTATCGGGTAGCGATCCCCTATGAAGTAGGGCCTAATCAGCAGGTATCCTATGCCGGGCATAGTGATGCTTCTGCAAATGCTGATGATAACTCATACCAGGCCATCAATATATATACTGAGTATGAGCGAAGCTTGGGTAAACACTATTTCAAAGGGATGATTGGCTTTAACCAGGAGCTGAACAAGTATAATTACTTTTCTGCTCAGAATAATGATCTGATCAGTAGCAATGTGGGGTACCTGAGCCAAACAACCGGTGCTACACCTTCGGTATTGGGCTATGGTAATCAGTGGGCAGTGAGAGGGGTGTTTTCCAGGTTAAACTATTCCTATAACAATAGATACTTGTTTGAGGTAGATGCCCGGTATGATGGATCATCCCGTTTCCCATTGAATGATCATTACGGATTCTTTCCATCGGCTTCTGCTGGCTGGCGGGTTTCTGAAGAGTCTTTCTTTAAAAGTCTCAGGGGGGTAGTAACCAATTTTAAACTTCGTGCCTCTTATGGTTCTTTGGGGAACGATCAGAGCCTTGGTAACTATGATTTTATACCAACGCTCCCTTCCGAAAAGATCAATAATATATTAGGTGGTGCACAGCCAACTGCTGTATACCCTGCTTCATTAGTTTCGCCAAGCCTTACCTGGGAAAAAGTGTATAGCAGGGATGGTGGTGTAGATATTACCTTATTTGGAAAATTCGACGCCACTTTCGACTGGTATCAGCGTGATACTAAAGATATGATCACCAAAGGGTTTCAATTGCCAGCTGTATTAGGAGCCACTCAGCCAAAAGAAAACGCAGCCGATCTGCGTACACGTGGCTGGGAGTTAAACCTGTCTTACAATGACCAGTTTCAGTTAGCCGGTAAGCCTTTTAAATACAGTGTACGGGCAAATCTTTGGGATAATAAAACCATTATTACCCGTTACAATAACCCCAACAAATACTGGTTTGGTGGCGACTATTATGAAGGCGAACAAGTAGGTGATATATGGGGGTTAACCACAGTGGGCATATTCCAATCAGATGCTGCAGCCCAGGGTAAACCAGATCAATCTAAACTACAGGGATATTATGCCTGGAATAAAGCCGGCGAGATACAATATGCCGATCGGAACGGCGATGGGAAAATTGACTATGGCGATGGTACTGTAAGCAAGCCCGGGGACGCCCACGTGATAGGTAATACCTCGCCACGTTACAATTTTGGTTTTGGAGGCAACTTTGCCTGGAATAATTTTGATTTCAGCATCTTTTTCCAGGGGGTAGGTAAGGCTACTTTTAACCCCGGCGTAACCGGATATTATTGGAGTATGTTTTTTGCCCCCTGGGAAAATGTAACAAAAAACATTGTAGGCAATACCTGGACACCGGATAATCCAAACGCCTTTTTTCCAAGCCTGAAAGGTTGGCGGGCCGGAGATGCCGGGGCATGGAAAGATCTGGCTGTTCCGCAAACAAGATATATGTATAGTGCCGCCTATATACGCCTCAAAAATTTAAGCGTAGGGTATTCATTTAACTTATCGTTCCTGCGTAAAATAGGGGTTGATCGCCTGAGAGTTTATTTCAGCGGTGAGGATCTTTGGGAATCTGATCACCTGCCTCAGGGATTTGACCCGGAAGGCTTAAACCACGTATCCGGTTCTAGTGTAGGCTACTGGGGTGCTGGTAAGATATACCCATTTCAGCGCGGATACTCATTCGGACTTAATGTGAAGTTTTAATGTTCACCACAAAATTGATAACAATGAAAAAGATATATATACTCATGCTGGCTTGTTTGGTGATAAGCTCCTTATCACTAAGCTCCTGCAAAAAAGATAATTTTTTAAACCGCTTACCGGTATCAGACCTCACACAGCAAAACTTTTTTGCCAATGCCAATGACCTCAATACCTACTGCAATGGGTTTTATCCTACTCTGCCGGGCGTTACATCTGTAGCCCTGGATGATCAGCAGAGTGATAATTACGAAAACAATCCTTATGATAGAATAGTAGCGGGGCAGCTTACAGTGCCTACGAGCGCTGCTGATAACAATAATAACCAACCCAAATGGCAGTGGGATTTTTTGCGTCAGGTAAACTATTTTTTTGAAAATTATCAAAAGGCTAATGCTCCACAAGCGGTAAAAAATCATTATGTAGGCGTTGCCCGTTTTTTCAGGGCCTGGTTTTATTTTCGCATGGTAAAGGCCTATGGTGATGTGCCATGGTATGGTAAAACTATTCAACCAAATGATGTGGGCAGTTTAAATAAAGCGAGAGATCCCCGGCAATTGGTGATGGATTCTGTGATGGCCGATCTGAATTTTGCGGTTAATAATATCAACCCTACCGGTCCTTCGGGTACTATTACCAAATGGGCAGCCCTGGCTTTCCAGGCAAGGGTGGCCCTGCATGAGGGTACATTCAGAAAATATCATGGTATTGCAGGCTGGGAACCCTTTTTGCAAACAGCTGTCACCGCTGCACAGGCAGTGATGCAAAGCGGGAATTTTAAATTGTATACCACGGGAAACCCCAATAAGGATTACCTGAATTTATTCCTGTTCTATGCTCCTTCTGATCCGCAGAATACCGAAGTGCTCTTAGGTTATTATTACAGTAATACCCTTCATTTTACCTCGGCGCTTGACGGTAACATAGCAGCATATGGCCATAGTTTAACCAAGGGTTTAATGGATACTTACTTGACCAAAGGAGGTACTCCTTTTACTGCTTTGCCCGGTTATAATACCCAAATGATCAAGGATGAATTAACAAACCGTGATCCGAGGTTGACGCAAACCGTTTTGGCGCCGGCAGTAACTTATGGTAATATGATTGGAGCTAAAAGGTTGGGTACAACACCAACAGGATATCAGCAGATAAAGTATTACGATCCGGCTACGCCTACTTACAATACAAATTATAATGCCGGTATTATATTCCGTTATGGCGAGATGTTGTTGGATTATGCTGAAGCAAAAGCCGAATTGGCAAATTCAGGGATTGGCAGCTTTTCACAGGGCGATCTGGATATGTCTGTTAATTTACTGCGCGATAGGGCAGGTATGCCACATTTGCTCATGAGTGCACCTCTGGATCCCGTGTTAGCTGCAACGTACCCCAATGTATCTGGTTCAATACAAAATGTATTGCTGGAGATCCGCCGTGAACGCCGGGTAGAGTTAGCCTGCGAAGGTTTCCGCTATGATGATCTGATGCGGTGGAAAAGCGGTCCGCTGTTGGCACAACCTTTTCTGGGTATGTATTTCCCTGGATTAGGGACTTATGATCTGGATGGCGACGGGCAGCCTGATGTGGCGCTGGTAACGGCCAAGCCGGCTAATCCTGTAACAAACGTTTCTTACTTTGTGCTTGGTAAGGATATCTACTTAAGTAATGGCAACAGCGGTAATGTAGTGGTTAATCCTACACTGGTAAAAACTTTTAGTGATCCTAAAAACTATTACTTCCCAATACCTGCTACCGAATTATTACTCAATAAAAACTTAACACAAAACCCAGGCTGGTAAAAAGAAACTGCAACATAAATTGAAAAATATGAAAAGAAGAGATGTTTTAAAAAAAGCAGGTATACTGGCAGCAGCGGGTTTAGTAACACGCGCGAATAATGTAGTAGCCGCAGAAGAAAGTCCAAAAAATAAGCTGGCATTAAAAATTGCCCATATAACCGATGTGCATATCCGGCCTGATATTGATGCGCCTCAGAAGTTTAAAAAATGCCTGGAAATTATTAAAAATGAAAAGGTAGACTTCTTTCTGAACGGCGGCGATTCTATTTTTGATGCTTCTTATGATAGCGTAAAACGGGAGAGAGTTACCGAACTATGGAACTTGTGGGATGATTGTCTTAAAGGTTTAAAAGGCTACGAGGTACACAGTTGCATTGGTAATCACGATACCTGGTGGGCGGCTCCCAGCAAAACTGATGAAATGTACGGCAAAGATTATGTAGTAAAACGCCTGGGTATGCCTAACCGCTACTATAGCTTCAGCAAAGCCGGCTGGCATTTTATCATTTTAGATGGTAATAATCCTTCCATTGCGTTAGATGATCAGCAATTTGATTGGCTAAAAAAGGAACTGGAGCAATTGCCTGCAAACCAACCTGTTTTGATGATGTCGCATTATCCCATATTAGGTGTAACACCATTTTGGGAAGGAGGAATGCACTCGGATTATAAAAAATTGAAAGCATTGTTCTATCAGCACCGCGATAAGGTAAAAGTATGTTTAAGCGGGCATAACCACTTGCTGGATACTGCCTCCTACAATGGTACGCAGTATTTTTGCAATGGCGCTATGAGCGGCTTTTGGTGGGGCAAGGGTGATGATAAATCTGCCGGTGATGGTTATTATGAAGAAACGCCTCCGGGTTATGCCATATTGGAGTTGTATCAGGATGGTACTGTTAAAAACACTTACAAGCCACACGCGTTTTAATCTTCTGATTATACTATCAGCATAATTTTACAAGCCTCGTGAATTTTATTCATGAGGCTTTTTTGTTGAGTACTTCTTTAAGCTCTAGCTACTTAAACCTGCAACCTCGCCTATAATAATAATTGCGGGATGGGTGAGTTGTTGTGAATCTGTCATCTGGCGCAGGTCCTTAACCAGGCCCCGGGCTACTTTTTGCTGGGGCAGCGAGGCGTGCTGTATAATAGCCGCAGGTGTATCGCCCCTGCCTTCAGCTATATAGGTTTCGGCAATGGCATCAATCTGTTTCATTCCCATATAAATAGCCACGGTGGCATTACTTTGCATGGCCAGTTTCAGATCGGTTGATAACGATCCGTCTTTTTTGGTGCCGGTAATAATCCATACCCCCTCGCTTATGGCTCTGTGGGTTAATGGTATGTCTAAAAAGCCAGAAGCCTGTATGCTGGTAATGCCAGGAATGTAATGCGTTTTGATACCTTGTTCGCGGGCGTACACAATTTCTTCAAACCCACGGCCAAATATAAAAGGGTCGCCGCCTTTTAAGCGTACCACAGTCCCTTTAGTAAAAGCATAGTGTTTGATCATCTCCAGGATGGTTTCCTGAGGGGTATAGCTACCGTAAGGATGTTTGCCTACATAAATTTTTTCGCAACCGGGTTTGGCTATATCCAATAAAGCTTTATTGGCCAGGTTGTCATATAGTATCACATCGGCCTGTTGTAAAATTTTATATCCCTTTACAGTGATCAGCTCCGGATCGCCGGGACCGGCACCCAGTATAAATAGCTCGGGAATTGGGATATTATGTGACATGCTTGGATGAAGAAATTCATCAATTATAGTTTATTTTATTTAATTCGTAATTGATACAGGTAATAAAATAATGTAAAATTTTACAGAATTAACAGATGCTTTATACAAAAACGATATCCTGTGCCAGTTTCAAAAGCTCAGCACGGTTAATAAGGCGGATGCTTTTACCCGACAGGCTGATCAGCTTTTCGTTTACCAATTCATTCATCATCCGGAACACGGTTTCGTAGGTAGCACCGGCATAAGAGGCCAAATCCTGCCGACTCAGGTCGATATTGATAAAACCATCCGCAGTGGTGCCAAACTGGTTTTGCAGGGATATTAATGCCTCAGCCACGCGTCCTTTAACGGGCATGTGTGCCAGATTGCGCATTTTTCTTTCAGATTGCTTTAATTCTTCTGTCATAAACGTCAGCAACTTGTAGGTGAAATTGGGATTTACCTTCAATGTGGCTTCAAAAAAGGCTGTGTCCACATAACATACAACTGTTGGTTGCAAGGCTGTTGCAGATATAGGGTAATAGCCGCCATCACCAGAACCTCTGTGACCAAAAAGAGAACCCTCTCTGGCAAAGCGTACGATTAGCTCTTTGTCCTTATCCCATTTTTTATAAACCTTTACGCTTCCGGAGTTTACAAAGTAAATTCCCGTTGCGGGGTCGCCTTCTTTAAAAATAAGCTCTCCTTTTTTTACTTTATAGCTTGTTTTATGTGCAGAAATTGCTGGCTTCCATTCATCAAGGCAATTTCTATGTAAAAAACAACTATTTGAATCACATATATTTTGACTTTTTTTCATTTTATCTATTTTTTATGTTTTTAAAAACAGTTTTTACAATGTTAATTAATAAAAATAATAAATTAACATATAAAAAACATTATAAATGTCATTATTTTTAATTGTTTTATAAAATTTAATAAAAATTAATTATATATATAGATTAAAAAAATATAAAAATTAAAATTTTATAAATTTTTAAATTAAATTATCTGTAATTTTTGTTTAATTAATGTTTTATTTAAATTTTTATGTGTAATTGTGTGATTTAATTTATTTTTTAAAAAATAAATTGTATTTTATTGTTAATAAATTCGTTTTTTAATATAAAAATTCTTAGAAAATGAATAAATTCAATTAATTTCTTATAAATAAGTTCATTTAAGTGTAAGGAAAAGCTATTGAAGAAGTTGTATTTGTTTATTAATGCAAAACATTAAATTCGCGACTTTATTAAGCAAGAGAATATACTATGGAAAAGTTTAAAGCATTACAGGAATTAGTAGCCGCTACAGAGAAAGAAGCTGCCGCATTTTATGAAAAAGGAAACAAAGCAGCCGGAACACGTTTAAGAAACGCCATGCAGCAATTGAAAGTTGCAGCTACCGATATCCGCAAAGAAGTAACCGAAAAGAAAAACGCGTAATTTTTTTAATTAAAGCTACTTTAGATAGAAAGCCTGATCGGTAGATCAGGCTTTCTTGTTTTAAAGCATTGGCCTTAGTCGTCATCTTTCCATCTTCGCTTTCAGCAATTAGAATCAGGCAAATTACTCCTTGAAAATATTTTGATTGCGTATCCCCCCAATTATTACCCCTTTAGTACCCCTTGATAAAGGCTATTATCACCCTGTTTAAAAATACCCCTTCCCTATAGCTTTGAGTATCGGAAAATGAATATCAGGGCAGCAAATGAAGATAGATAAACCTTAGCTGAATTTACATCTGTCTTTTATTTATTGTCCGGATCAATTACAAAAACGTATTCAAAACAACCTAACCAAATCAAAAAAATGGAAAATACCTTAATTTTTAACCAGTACGATATGGTTATCTCCTTTACAGAAGATACCATTAATGCGGAGCTGAAAAAGCTGGCTTACGAAGGAACTATTAAACAGGAAATAGTTCTTTACAGAGTAGTAAATGCCCAGGGTACTTATAGCTACACCGTGGTAAACTCCGGCAGCGATGTTCCGAAGGGAGCCGAGTATATTGATGGAATGGTTATTCCTGGTATACGAATAGATCATTCTGGCAGTAATGTAGTATTAGTGCTCAATTTTATATCGGGTAAAGGATACTTTGCCGATAAGAATGGTTTTGGTCCCCTGGCCAAACTGCAAGAGTATGATATGAGTAACTGGCGATATGGGTTTAATGTAAACCTTGATCTTACCTCTTATAAAGATGACGGTACACACAAGCCATCGCCGGCAGTGGAACAACAATTGAAAAATTTTAATGCCGGCAATTTATCTATCGACTGTCTTTTTCTTGATTTTGTATCGTCTGATCTGAAAACCACCATTCCGGCAGAGACATCCTGCCCCGCAGAAATGACGGAGTTCATGAGCTTTTACTTTATGCACCTGAACAGTACCGGTAACCCATACATTTTAGGTTATAGTGCTAATGCAAGTGGCGGCAGTTCATTTTCGCAGGATGTTCCACCGCAGCTTAAACCTGTTGGTACAGATTATACTATGTTTTCGGATCCTAACTATCCGGGTTTAAGTAACCTGAATTATACGTTGGTTACCCAGGGCGGTCACGGTTCAATTTCTGGTACCCCGGCAACACTGGACAGTAACTGGTTTAACCAAAACAGCGCACCGGCCGGCAAAATGATCATCTCGAGCCAATGTTTACTGGAAGCTTTGATCCTGCGGCCTTTTTATAATAACTTACAGCAGCAAACCATTGCACAGGTGTCTCAGCATGTTAATGTTGGGGCTGGCAACTCTTATGATGCAGCTAAATCTGTACAGGGTAATGGCTGGTCATTTAATATCTCTAATGTTAATGATGGTGATGATCAGTACGTGAACAACTTTTCTGTGGCACTGCAAAATGGAAGCGGCGCTATAGGTCTGGAGTTTACCGGGGGGGTACACATCTACAAAGAGGTGTCTAAAAATTGTTTTTTCTGTACGGCCAGGGCTCATGCCAGCGCGGATATTCAATGGAAAGGCGTAGTTAAAATCGGCATTGCAAATGGACAGTTGCAGCTTAATAAATACTTTAGTATAACCAATCAAAACTCAGATCATGATACCAACAGCTGTGCCGATGCATTTAGCTGGATGGGGCAAATCATCGGCGGGATTTTGGATGTATTCACCTTCTGGACAGATAATGGCATGTTCTCCAATCTCTTGTCCGATGCTTTAAGCATTAATTTACCTGGTATTGGCAATCTGAATATCGGGTTGGATAATTTCTCCAACTCCATTAACAATATGGTTTTAACCCCCACAGGGTCAAAGTATAACTTAAGCCCGTCGGATAACTCGCCTGCCATTGATCAAAAGGGCGATGTATACCTTGACCTTTCCCTTAATTAATCAATAATCAAATACATATTACCTTAATTCCTAAATCTTATTTTTATGAAAAATACCTTCATTTTTAATCAGTTTGACATGGTGGTTTCCATGACCCAGCAAACTATTAATGATCAGCTTACCCACCTGTTAAGAACAGGAACCATTCATTCCTCATTTATTCTGGCTCAGGTTATTGAGGATGATGATTACGTGTACAAGGTGCTGGATGATGCCAGCCAGATCCCGCCTAATTCAGCTTATATCAATGCCGATATTTTGCCTCAGGTAAACATTTCAAACAGTGGTTTAGATATCACTTTTGTGTTGAACATGCTTTCGGGAACCGCTGGGTTCTGGGTTGGCAGTGGTCCTTTGGCCAGGTTGCACACTTATGATATTGATAACTGGAGCTATGGCATTGATGTGAACATGGATCTTTTTAAACTGGAGCAGGACGATATCGGTAAAAAAATTACCGTTCCACCCCTGGTAGAAGACCAGCTTAAAAACTTTACCGACAAGATGTTTTCGGTGAACTCCCTTTTAATGGACTTTGAATCGGTTGATCTGATCCAGTTTAACCCCACTCACACCAATGCCGGAAAATCCGGTGACGTGGGCATTGAGCAAATGGTGCTGTTTATGCAGTTTTACCTCAAGTGGCTTATTGCCTCGGGCAACCCTTATGTACTGGGCTATGCCATCAATCAGAACGATCAAAGCGAGGTGCCAACCAATGAAGTAGTACCTGATCCGCTTAAACCGGTAGGCACAACCTATTCTATGTACTGCGATGCCGTAACCCCGGCAAAAAGTAACCTGAATTTTGTTTTGGCTACCAAAGGTGGCTTTGGGCACATCTCTGGTTCGCCCGGTACATTTGATACCAACTGGATAGGCGATAATGAGGATATCAACGCCAAAATGATCATTTCACATACCGACCTGGTAGAGTCGCTGATCCTTAAACCGCTTTATGAGAGTTTGCAAACCAGTGTGTTCAGTCAGATCAACGGTAATATCGATGTATCCAGCGGCAATAATTATGAAAATGGTAAAACTTTAACATCCACCGGTATTACTTATACCATCTCCAATGTGAACAGCGGCGACGATCAATATGTAAATACAATGGATGTTACCCTCAATAATAAGGATACCAGTGTTGATATTGTGGTTAAGGGGCATATTCAGCTTTATAAAGAAGTTGATAAAAACATGGGCTTTTGTACTGCTAAAGCACACGCGGGTGGCACGGTGGATTGGACCGGTACCTATAGCATTGAAGCTACTAAAGATGAGTTGGGAAACCCTACTTTGAAACTTACTCAAAGCACCACCATAGATAATTGCACTTCAGATTCGGATAAGAACGACTGCGCCAAGGCATTTGAATGGATTGGTAAAATCCTGGGAACCATTCTTGATGTGATCACTGCAGGTTTAGACCAGGGATTTTTTACCAAACTATTTGATGATCTGATGGATCTGCATATCCCTAACATCGGTAATATCGGTGCAGCGTTCGGGAACATCTCCAATGCTGTTCGCACTACCATTTTGCTGCCGGGTGGTCAGGTGTTTTATTTTAAAACACCATCTATTGATCCAGAGGGTAATTTTTACTTGCAGCTTACCTATAAATCAGAGAATTAAGGGCTTGCGGCCTTTTTAGTTTAATCAGTATTTAAAAGAAAATATTTTATGGAAAATCATTTAAATGATGTGCTTTCCCTGCCGGCTGTGGGTTTACCCAAGGTAAACTCGGTTCAGCTGCTGGTATCATGCGAGCTGATGAAAAATCAGCTTAAAGCCTCACCTATAGAACCTAATGATAATATCCTGGTGGCCCAGGATAATAACGGGCAGCCGTTGATTTTTACTATCGGTACCGATGGCGTTTTCAGATTGCTCCGCTTTACCAACGGTTCTGCCGATGGATATACCTCCCTTGACCTGCTCACCAGTCTTACCGATTATGTACAGGCTGTAACTTTTGACCTGTCTGAAGATATCAAGGGAAGAGTATCTATTGCTTTAGCCCTGAAACGGAAAGATAACGGCTTTACCGATCTGTTTGTGGCCGAAAATCTCCCGGGCGATTTTGACTGGACAACCTTTGTCGCTTCCTGCAAAAAGGTGCAGGGCATTGATGCTGCCTTTACCGCCGATCATATTCGTTTAGGTACAACAGATATCAACAATAACGCGCTGATCCTGGTTTCGGGCAACATTAACAGCAATGAGTATTATTATCAGGTAAACGGTACGGATTATACCGCTGTGAAACTGGAGCTACCCGAAAATGTACACCAGCCTACAGAAATAGAAACCGGATTTGCTTATGGCCAAAAGGGTAAATTTTTCTTGTATAACATCGGTGGTTCACAAACACTGGAGTGTACTACTATTGCCGATAAGTTTCAGGGTAGTATAACGTATGATTTTAGTCCGGGTAATACCAATATACCTCAAAAATACAGGCAACTTACCTATAATTGCATGGCTACGGCCCAGGGCATGCAAACAAACCCAATGCTTATTTCATCCGATTTGTATGTGGGTACAGACCAGGGCATCATCCTGTTCAATGGGTGCAAGATATCAAATGGTGGTTTTCAGGTGGTAGCCGATCAGATTAAAGATGTTCATCAATTGTATATTACCGAGGATGCAGGTAATATTTCGGTATGGGCTATGGCCAGTCCCAGCAGGTTATATTATATATACGGTAAAAGGGCAAAAGGTGGTTACACCTGGAATGATCCCATTCTTTTCAATTCAGGAATAATACACATTGCCCCTATACGGAATAAGGTTACGCTAGCTAATGAACTGTTCCTGGTTGATCAGGGCGAAAACCTGATCCATTGCTGGCAGGATCCTACTTCAACCGTTTGGAGCCAGCGTACGCTGAATACTAAGAGCGATGCGTTCCTGCTTAATTTCGATTCTTTTACCACCCAGATCAGCATGACCGATCAGGATGGTAAAATACTGCCGGCACAAAACGTGTCCATTACTTCCTCTGAGTGGTTATTCGCTACCATTAATGGTAAAGTGTATAGTCTTGACAGGGATAACCCAGCCATAGTGCCCACAGATTCCCGTGGTATGATTAACATCATCCAGATGACTGACCATATCGCAGCCCCTATTTTTCATCTGGAAGCCGACTTTTTGGATAAAACCATCAATATCTATCCAAACGGAAAAATTCAAAAAGGGCTTTCGGAGATCAGTTCGGGCGATGACATTAAAAATGCTAAAGATGCCGATGGAAAACCCGTATTAACAACAGATCAATCGGCAGATACGCTGGATGGTGTGGCTGGCAATTTAGGGCAGCTTACTTCGGCCACCGCCGCACATAAAACAGGTGTGGTGCAGGACGGGCATTTGTTTATTTCGCTTACGGACAAAGGAACAAAAGAAACGGGTAAGTTGAGCCTGGGGCATATAGCCGATAATTTAATGATAGGTATGAAGCTGGAGAATGGAGCCTGGGTGCCTCACACCGATACTACAGGCTTTATTAAAGCAGGAGGGGCATTTGATGACTTTCTGGTTTTTGCAGGTGATGCATTTCAATGGCTGGAAAATGCTTTTGTAGATGGTATTAAACTGATAGATAAAGGCATAACCTATTTAAAAGACGGTGTAAGCTTTATAGTTAAAAAAGTGGGTGATGTTCTGCATTTTGTGCTCACGCTGGCCGATAAGATACTGACTATTGTATTGGATACCATGTTAACGGTATTTAAAGCCATCAACTGGGTGCTAAAATTGATCGGGATCGATCTGCAGGCTATCTTACGTTGGTTGGGCCATTTATTAAGTCTTGATGCTGTATGGGAAACCCACAAAGTTATTGCCGAATTGATGAAGAACGCGGTTATATACGGTACCAACCAGTTAGAAGATAAGCTGGATGATCTGCAGGCGTTTTTGAGTAAAACCTTCAATAATGCCGAAGATATGATATTGAAGCAGGTTTTGCCGGCCAATATTGCCAGCCAAAGCCTGAGCCAGGGCGGATCTTTTGATAACCCACTGAGTTCATCAGCCGGGAGCTGGATCTTTTCGCAGATCTTTAATAATGATTTGTTTGGCGGCGGCTCGTCTGGCTCGGTAAGCCATAACCCGTTTGAGCAGTTTGTAAATGACATTATTGCGCCCACGGTATCGGCTCTGGCTACCGATCTGGTAAATGTATTTAATGATTTTACGGGTATTTTATCCGGCAATATCAGCGATGCCTATAAAATGATCGGAGATCTGATTAAACTGGTTATCGATCCTATAAAAACGATCATTTTAGGGATCCTTAAATTTTTAAAAGACCTCACCGGCGATTTACAGGTATTACTTACCGAGAGCCTGGATATTCCTTTCCTGACCAGTATGTACAAATTCTTTTGCGCATTGATGGGAGAGGATGAGGACCTGACTATTGTAAATGCCATAGCCTTTATTATAGCTATCCCTTACACATTTGTAAGTAAGATAATTACCGGCTCGGCTCCTTTTGCCGATAGCGACTTTGGGATGAAAGATGCCGGTTATTATGCCAATTTGTTTGGTAGCCAGGTTTCGCCATTTGTTTTGGCTGGCAGTTCATCCGGTGCTATAGCTTATTCCAGGATTGGTGGTGCTATAGCTTCGGTAGCCTCTATACCTGCAAGTATTTTAAACCTGATAGCTTTCGCGGATGATGGCGATGAGCCGGGCTTGAGTACATTGGATAAGATATCTTTAGGATTTTCGCTGGTCACAGCTGCTCTAAGCTTCCCTATAAAAAAAGATGATCAGAATGATGATTCTTATATATTAAAAGTCACCACATGGGTTTTGGCCGTCATTAAAGATATCGGGTTTAAATTCATCCCGGTTAAAAAGGTATCCGCGGGTGCCGAATCTATTGTGGATATTATTATTTTCTGTTTGGCAATGCCTGCCGACTCGCTTAATAATGAAAGTGGGTGGGCATATACTCAGGATACATTATCAAATATTGGTGGTTCAGCAGCGGCCGGAGGTATGGCTTTTAAAGAAACAGGTGCGGGGCCAGTAGTTGGTGTAGTAGGAGCTGGTATAGCCTATATCGGAGCTATCATTGGTCTGGTCAATTGTCTCAGGTCGGAAGATATTGTTCATGTGGTTAACCCAGGAGGTTAATCCGTCGTCAATAAAAGAGCAGGCTGTGCGCAGCCTGCTCTTTTAACTAAAACCTATGCAAGCAGGTATTCAATTTTCAGCAGAAAAAAATATTACAGATCGTATCCGGGATTTATCGCTGGGTCCTCAGCAAACTGATGATAGGCTGCCGGAAGGGTATTGTTTTAATTCTCCGGAATCATTTGTTCGTTTTACTTTCCGCCCGGTAGTTAAAAAAACAATGTATTTATTGCTGCGCTACCATGTCATAACCCCAAGAAATGACAGGAACTGTGCTTTGAACATCTTGCTCAACCTGCAATGGATAGGCCAGATGGAGATTGCCCAGAATGGGGATGAAAATTTAAATATGCTGGCTATTGACTCCGGGAAATTACAGCCGGGCAGCAATGAATTATTGCTCAGGATGGCCGATAGCCGTTGGACGGTATCCATACAAGAGTTATGGATAAGTGATTATATGATCGACAAGCAATTGCAAAGCAACTGGTGCTGGGCGGCAATAACGGCCAGTTTGGCCCGCTTTTATAAAAAAAATGATTTCGCAGATCAGACGAAATTGGTTTCCACGATCCTTAGCAATGGATATTGTTGTAATGGTAAAGGATGCGGTATGTGCAATCGCCCCTGGTATGTGGGCGAAGCGCTTGACCACGTTGGTATACTACGAAATGCAATGCCTTATCCCGTTTCGCAGGAAGTGTTGATAAGAGAATTGGCTTGTAACAGGCCGGTGGTTGTTGTTATAAAGTGGCAGCAATCAGCTACCGGCCATATATTGGTTGTGAGTGGTTTTACCCGTAGTCGTCAGTTTTTAACCTGGGATTCGCGCGGGCCGGGTATGCGTTTGCTGTCGTTTAGCGATCTGTGTACCGGGTATGAAGGTAAATCGGTATGGGTAAATACCTTTTTTACAGGTCTGCCATAAAATCAGGCAGAAAGGGTGAAATCACCCTTAAAATAACCCTCTAATTCCCTGTGTGCATTGCAGAGTGCCTGCTAATTTTGAATAGTTAAATTATCGTATAAATAGTTTAATCAAATGAACAAAACGAAACGGTTTTCGTCAGTTTTATTTAATATTTTAGTAAAAACTCTAAATCACTATTCACATGAAAATTACCCTATCCCTAATTGGTTTAATGCTATTAACTATTTGCCTTAACGCATGTAAACAAAAATCAGACAGTCCCTCAACCGTCGCTTTAAACGATACCATCCCCAGTCAGGATACCATAGGTGTTGACGTTGCTAAACAATACGTACATAACTATGCTAAATATGCAACTGCGGATAGTGTACAGGATAAGGCAATCAAGAAAAAGCAACCCAATACGCGCTGTATATGGTTCAGTTTAAAACGGCTGCAAATGCTTATTAATAAAGTAAATAAAGAAGGCGGCGACGGTGTGCGCTTTTATCTGGCCGCTTATGATACTACCTATAAAAAGAATTTTCCAAACACGCCTGATAGTTTATACTGGGGCCATAACACCTTATTGATGGTATCTACCTATCGTATAAATGCCAAGGTTCATCAGGATTATTATTTTAACGGACCTGTAACCGATCCTAAATTTAACATAGGTTCTATTTTGATGGTAAATCCCGAGAATAGAGGTGAATTGTGCCCGCCGCCCAACCCTTGTACAGGAGCAACATTACTTAGCGTGCAATAGGCAATGTTAAAATACTTCACCATCAATACAGTAAGTGAGTTCATCTGCTTCGGTGTGGCGCTGTTTTGCTTGTTTAAGGACAAAAGCAATGCATGGCGGTTTTTCATCGTGTACCTGCTGGTCACTTGTATAGTAGAAATATTAGGCATTCAATGCCGCAAAGTATGGCATACTTCCAATTTTATGTTGTACAATATTTTTGTGGTGGTGGAGTGTACTACCATAAGCTGTTTTTTTTATTACCTGTATAAACAATATCAGTACAAGTCCATGTGGCTGATTGTCTGGTTGATCGTGTTTTTTGTTTGTTACGGCGCTGAGATGGTTACAGAGAAGTTTAACAGTTTTGTTTTTGAAACAACTACGCTCATGTCCATCGTATTTGTGTTGGCCAGTCTGAATTATTATTATTTGATATTGAAGGACGAGCAATTTAGGCAGCTGAGTAATTACGCTCCCTTTTGGTGGGTTAACGGCGTTTTGTTTTTTTATTTTGGCAGTACCGCATGCAATATATTTTTTGATTATTTTATGGAGGATAAAAGTCTGATATCGGGATCTGTCCGGTACATGATTTTTAACATCATTGATATCATCTTATATTGTTGCTGGTCATATAGTTTTATATGCAGATATCGACAAAGGACGTTGCAACGCTCATCATACTGACCTCAATAGTCTTTCTGATCGCGCCCCTGTTTTTGCTCATTTACATCAGTTGGTACAACCGGCGTAAAAAGAAACATGCGGAAGAGAAAGTGTGGCTGCGCAAAACTTTTGACAGCGAGCTGTTAAAAACACAAATGGAAGTGCAGGAACAAACGCTGCAGACTGTTGCTTATGATTTGCATGACAATATTGGGCAAATACTGAGTCTTACGGCTATCACGCTCACTTCTATAGATATTGATGACCGGCCAGTGCTTTCCCGTAAAATAGAAGATGCAGGAGAGCTGATTCAACGATCGATCACCGAATTGCGGCAGTTGTCGCGTTTGCTGCATGGCGAGGAATTGATGAAGAAGGGTTTGGTAAGCGCTATAGAATTTGAGTTGGAATGGCTCAATAAATCTGAGCGGTACCAGCTTTCTTTTGTAAATAATGGTTTTGTTTCCGTAGCTGATCAGCGCGATAACGAAACCATTATTTTTCGCCTTTTTCAGGAGATCATCAATAATGCTATTCGGCATGCCAATGCGTCGGTAATTCATGTGATTGTAGCTCAAGTTGAGAAATCTTTGATCTTAACCATTACCGATAATGGTAAAGGCTTTAACGTAGCAGAGGCCTTAAAACAACAAGGCGGAATGGGTTTGCATAATATACAAAAAAGAACAGCCATGTTAAATGGTTCGGCACAATTTGATTCGACCCCGGGAACGGGCACTGCAGTTCAGATCATTATACCTTATCCAATATATGTTAAGTGAAAAAATAAATATTGCTATTGTTGACGATCATACCCTGTTTAGGCAGGGGGTGTCCCGTTTGCTTTCGGAGTTTGAGGATATCCATATTGTGTTTGATGCCGGGAATGGCGCGGAAATGATAGAAAGAATAAAGGTTAACGCGCTCCCTCAGGTGGTTATTATGGATATTACCATGCCGGTGATGGATGGTTATGAAGCAACTTTTTGGCTGAAAACACATTATCCGGATATTCACGTACTGGCTCTCAGTATGTTTGAGGATGAAAAGCCTATTATAAAAATGCTGCGGAACGGTGCCGGTGGTTACATGTTGAAGGAATCGAAAACTACCGACCTGGTGAATGCCATCAAAACCATCGCCCAACAGGGCTTTTTTATCAATGCGAATGTTACCGGTAAATTATTGCGTGCTATTCAAAGCAATAATTTGTCCCGCGATGCGGTGATGAACATCAGCGCTAATGAGCAGCGGTTCCTGGAGCTTTGTTGTTTAGAGCTCACTTATAAAGAAATTGCCGACAAGATGAATTTAAGTCCGCATACCATTGATAATTACCGGGAGGCCTTGTTTCAACGGTTCGATATCAAATCGCGAACAGGTCTGGTTCTTTTTGCGATAAAGCATGAACTGATCAAAATTTGAGATACCACCTGGTTAGTTGTCGATGAATACCTGTTTAATTATTAAGGTATTAAGAAGATAACGGTGCTCACTTGGGGCACTAAAGATGGACAAGCATGGATAAATTTCACGTTTGTCCATTTTTATTTTACCCGTATTTTATCCGGTTGTCTGGTAGGTGTTTACACCTACCGGGTCGCAAACTCTTTTTTTATAAAAACTGTCTGGAATTAATTTAAAGCCACTATAACGTTAATTTTTTCTAGTTATTATACGGGTATGTTTTTTTGATAAAATTTTATTTTAAAGATAAAATTGGCTTTTGTATTTATAAAATCGAAAATTAATGTCGTTGTATTTTAATACATTTATAATCATAAACACCAGGCTGGCCAGCTATTATCATGATTGTTTTAAATTATTTCTAACTATTAACAAAATTAGAGTACCGACAAATGAAAAAACAACTCTTGCTAAAAATGGGGGTATGCATTGTATGTGCATCTTCATTACTAACTGCTTGTACTAAAAACAACCAAGGCGCCGACAAAAAAGCCTCTCCTAAAACTGCCATCTCTGCCGATGTTGCCCAGAAAATTAAAAACCTGGGTTTTAGTGCAGACAATGTGCGTAAAATGGGTAGCAACTACATTGTAGAAGGTGATATTATGCTCACCCCGGCTAATCTTTCCGAAGCCAATACCACCAGCCCTGTTCTTCGGGTTGCCGAAACAGAGCAGTACCAAACACACAACCTGGTAAAAAACCTGCCAAGAACCATTACCGTTTCAGTTTCTAATTTACCAACCGTTTATGCTACAGCTACAGCTAATGCGGTAGCACGCTACAATGCGCTAAATCTTACACTTCAATTTCAGGTAGTAAGCAGCGGTGGCGATATGGTTATTACCGGTTTTGACGAAGGTGTTGATTCTGATGGTTTTATTACTTTAGGCTATTCAGGCTTCCCGACTGCCTCAGGCGATCCGTATAATGCTATTGGCATGAACACTAATGCCGATGCATATGGAAGTAACCCCGATGTAGGGTACCTTACCTCTGTTATTCAGCACGAAATGGGCCATTGTATAGGTATGCGCCACACAGATTATTTTAACAGAAATCTGAGCTGTGGTGTAAATGGCGGGGGTAATGAAGGTAGTACTTATAGCAGTAGCGATCCTCAGGATTATCCAGGTGCTGTACATATCCCGGGCACCCCTACCAAAACATTTGATGCCGGCTCATGGATGTTAGCCTGCTCAAGTGGCACCGACCGTACATTTAATGCTAATGATAAAATAGCATTAAACTATTTATACTAAAAAGCTTTATCGCGTTTACCGTATTACTCCTTATTGATCAATGAAGTAATTGTTATTGATAAAGGAGAATGTATGTTCTCCTTTATTCTTTAATATGCAGTATGAAAAAAAAATAGGCGAATTATAGCTGTTGAGCAATAATTCAGATGTGCATGGGCCGCGGGCGATAAAATAATTGTTGATTTATGATATAATATAAATAGGTATTACGTGTATTAATGCAATTTTACATTGTATGTGTAATATAAATTAATTATTAACAAAATATTTTTTAATGTTTAGTTAATTTTTAAATATAATTTAATATTTTTATCATATAAACAACAGGCTGGCCAGCTGTACATTGTTTTAAATATTATTAACTATTAACAAAATTAAAGTACCGACAAATGAAAAAACAACTCTTGCTAAAAATGGGGTTATGCATTATATGTGCATCTTCATTACTAACCGCCTGTACCAAAAACAATCAAGGTGCAGACAAAAAGGCCGATCAAACTTCACAAATTGCGGCTGATGCTTCAAAAAAAATTGCAGCGCTTGGTTTCAGTACAGATAATGTACGTAAAATAGGCGACAATTACCTGGTAGAAGACGATATCTTGCTTACTCCGGAAAATTTAAATGAAGCCGCGGTTGCTGGCCCTATTGTTAGAATTGCCGAAACAGAACAGTATCAAACACACAACCTGGTAAAAAATTTGCCAAGAACCGTTACTGTTTCAGTTTCAAACCTGCCAACTGTTTACGCTACAGCTACAGCTGCTGCCGTGGCCCGCTACAATGCGTTAAACCTTACGCTTAAATTCCAGGTGGTAAGCAGCGGTGGTAATATCGTAATTACCGGCTTTAACCAAGGCCCAAGCGGTGGTTATATCACTTTAGGCTATTCTGGTTTCCCAACCGCAGCGGGTAATCCTTACAACGCTATCGGCATGAACACCAACGCACAGGCATATGGAACTAACCCGAATGTAGGTTATCTTACTTCTGTTATCCAGCATGAAATGGGCCATTGTATAGGTATGCGTCATACAGATTATTTTAACCGTGCTTTCAGCTGCGGTGGTACAGCTGTAAATGAAGGCAATACTTATAACAGCAGCGACCCTCAAAATTATCCTGGCGCTGTTCTTATCCCAGGAACACCTTCTGCTGCTGATGCAGGCTCATGGATGTTAGCTTGCTCAAGCGGTACCGATCGTACCTTTAACGCAAATGATAAAATAGCGTTGAATTACCTGTACTAAAAAACTTTATCGTATTGCTTCTTATTGATCAATCAAGTAGTTTTACAAATAAAGGGGAGCATAACTCCCCTTTATTTTTTTAATATACAGTATGGTTAAAAAATTACTCTCTTTTATACTGATATTTTTATGTTTTAAATGTTCCTGGGCGCAAAATCCAGCGAGCGATAAAACTATGGCTGCGCTTTACAAAGCAACATCCGCTGGCCAGCCATTGAACAGGGATAACACGCTTAAATATTACCTGGTTAAATTTAAAGAGCCAGATAAAGCCGACGTTAAAAAACTTCGCCCGGTAAAACGGGTATCGTACAATTTTTATGTGGTAGCTACCACTGCCGATATATCAACCGATGCCAATATACAGGAGGCCACACCAGCAAACTCCTTGTGGAAAGCCACAGATAATTTAGTGCAGCTTTTACAAAAGCACCCCTCTGCCAAACAATCGGTCGACTTGTCAATTGCTTCCCATAGCGATTCGGTGATGAATGACCTCAAAAAGTATGGTGAAATAACCGCTCAAACTTCAAACTCGGTTACCCTGAATATTTCATTACAACGCCTTACCGATTTATTGCAGCAACCTTATGTTACCTTTGCCAATATAACCCGGAAAGCACATGCCGAGCTGGTAATTAATGATATTGATCTGGGTATTAACCAGATTTCGGCGGTTGCCGATAATTTTCCAGGCATCGACGGTCGCGGTATCAACATAGCCATTAAAGAAGAACGTTATGATAATGACCTCGACCTGCTGGGGCGTACCTTCACCTCGTTTCCTGCGGCCGCTATTACTTCGGGACATGCCACTATTATGGCTACTCTGATAGGCGGCAATGGTAATTCATTTATCAGGGGATTGGGTAGTGCACCAAAAGTACGGTTCACTTCGTCGGATTTTGCCCGTTTACTACCCGATAGCACCGCCATCTTTAAAGCATTTGATATTGGTGTTGAAAATCACTCCTACGGTACCGGCATCGAAGACTATTATGGGGTTGAAGCAGTAGCTTATGATCAGCAGGTGATGGCGAACGATTCTATTATCCATGTATTCTCGTCGGGTAATATTGGCACTACAGCACCCACAACAGGTTTATATAATGGTATTCCGAATGTAGCTAACCTGTCGGGAACTTTTAAACAGGCCAAAAATGTATTGGTTATTGGTGGTACCGACCAAACCGGCGTACCGGCAGATCTGAGTTCGGCTGGGCCGGCTTATGATGGCCGGGTGAAACCCGAGCTGGTATCCAACGGCGAAGACGGCACCTCCGGCGCTGCGGCCCTGGTTTCGGGAACAGTGGTACTGCTGCAGCAAGCCTATAAAAAGCAATTTGGTCAGTTACCTTCGGCCGCGTTAGTCAAAAGTATACTCATCAATTCAGCAGATGATATCGGCTTACCCAATGTGGATCATAAAACAGGTTACGGCCAATTAAATGCATTAGAAGCTTTACGGACAATTACCGATAATCGCTTTAAAAAAGGAGCCGTAAGTAACCAGCAGCAAACCGACTATACCATCAACGTTCCGGCGGGCAGCAGCCTGTTTAAAGTATCATTGGCCTGGAACGATCTTCCTGCGGCATTAAATGCTCCTAAAGCGCTTATAAATGACCTGGACCTGTCTGTTACCACACCCGATGGTCAAAACCTCCTGCCGTGGAGCTTGAGCTCTTATCCATCCACAGATTCTTTAACAAAACCTGCTGTACGTCGTAGAGATACTTTGAATAACACAGAGCAGGTTACTTTGCAAAATCCGGTAGCGGGTAATTATATCATTCATGTAAAAGGAAGTAAAATAGCCTCCGGAACCCAAACTTTTTATATAGCACATGGAGCTACAGCGGCCAATCGTTTTGAATGGATCTATCCATCGGGACAGAACCATCTTTTCGCGGCTGGTGAAAACTACCTGCGCTGGCAAAGTTCGCTCAGCGCCACATCGGGACAGCTGAGTGTAAGCTATGACCACGGCGCCACCTGGAAAGCTATCAGCAGCGTTACCCTGAAAAACAGGTATTACGACTGGACCGCCCCCGATGTTTTTACTACTGCCATGCTTAAAATGGATATTGGCAGCCAGTCATTCATCAGTAAGGAGTTTGTGCTTTCACAACCCCTTAGTTTACAGGTTGGATACAATTGTACCGATGGTACACTGCTGCACTGGAAAGCGCAGCCGGGAAGCAAGGGTTACGTTATTTATACCATTAAAGATAATTTATTACAAAAACTAACCGCGGTTACCGATACCACCATTATAATACCTGCAGCACAACAAACCTCTTCTTATTTTGCGATAAGCGCACAAGGCGATGGATTTGAAGGATTAAAAAGCCTTACCATTAATGTTAATAACCAGGGAGTAGGCTGTTACGTTAAAACCCTGCTGGCTAATGTGGTGGACAATGCTATTGTGCTTAACCTGCAGATAGGTAGTGTGGTCAATCTCAAATCCATCACCTGGCAAAAACAAACCGGGGCCAATGCTTACGCTAACCTGGGTACAACTGTAGTAGGTACAGCTTTGGCTTACCAGTTTACTGATGCCAATCCTAAAAATGGTATTCAATATTACCGGGTCGAACTTCAGACTAACGATGGTAAGATCATTTACTCCGATCTGGCCAGCGCCACGTTTTTACAGGCCAGTCAGTTTACACTTTATCCAAACCCGGTAAGTACCCAGCTTAATATATTAAGCGGCGATATCAACAATACGTATGATTTTAAGCTGTATGACGCAGTTGGATATATACGCCTGGAGCGAACCATTACCCAGCTGCAAAATACATTTCAAATAAACCTTAGTCCGGGGGTATATATTTATGTGATCATGCTCAAAGGAAAAATACTTACACGGGGCAAGCTGATTAAGGTATAAGCCCTTACATCTCATGCAGATCGACTTTAACTCTCTCAAGAGGGGAATTTGATCGCTTTTTTCAATAATTGTAGGCTGGAGGCGAGTGCTTGCCTGAGTGATGTTGCGCTAATGTAAATACCGGGCTAAATTGTTTTGCTATTGGGCGTTACTTTGCCAATCCTTTGGTCTTTGTGTGCAACCAGTTCACAGAGCTGTATGGCGGCGTATTCAAAATCATCATGACTATCACTAAGCAGCAGCCAGGCGGTATCAAAACCTTCTTCTAATTCAAAATCGGTTATGGCCGGTATTTCGGTTTTCAAACTGGTATGGTACTCCCGTTTGGTTGATATCCAGATGCCGTTATGTTGTGGATTCTTGCTGGTTTTGCGGAAGATCATGACGATCTTTTGTGCATAATAGATATAAAACATACCAATTGCGGGCTTAATGATGATACTGCTGGGTAAGTAATCCAGCAGGAAATCAAAAGGCATTGGCTTCTTTTTCTTCATTTGGGAATGTGCATGCAGTCGTCTGGTTCTAACCCCGGGTGGCGATTATTTACAAGCCCTGGGCTAGTAATTCAAATATAATTTATTTTTTACAGAGGCCATAATTGCCCTCTACACCATGTCTGGCTTGATATCGTTAGCCTGTCCTGAGAGGCCCTGAAATAAGTTCAGGATGTAGGCTGTTTATGATTTTCAAAAATGGGTGTCATGCTTCGACAAGCTTAGGGTGACAGACCCTTATTCCAACAAAAAAGCATTACCTGGTTAAAGGTAATGCTTGTATTGAGGCCGGTCAGGACCATTTAACTAAGCATATCACCAACAATATACTTAATTTTGTTTGCACTTTCTCAGGGTGCTTTTCATAGGTGGTATTCTTGATATACTCCCTTAAGGAAGTATGATATATTCGTAAACAATGCAGCGAATGACCTGAGGTGTGGTATCAATCTCCAATTGAGATGCAAACCACTAATCATGGCATTCACCATTTGATAATTTGGGCGTTGCACTAAGATCGCCATCAACAGGATAAAAAAAATAAGTACTTTATCAGTTAACCTTAGTTTCATTATCAACGGTTTTAGTAAAACCCTTTGATACAAATGTAAGTAGAGTTACAAGTCGCCGCAATCCGTGAAAACACCGTATTTTCAAAAATAAAATTAGCGGTGTTTTAGCTTGTTATAAACCTGTTTTCCGAAGTAAGATGCCTGTATTTCAGGACTTAAGCTATTGTAAAGATTAGGTAACTGAGATAAGTTGCCTCCGAAGGATGCAAGCGCGAAGGCGCTGATGTAGGAGCGGGGATGCCTGAGGGTGTAGGCGCTGGCTAATTCGCCAAGTTTGGCGTTGGTGGCATCTTCTGTATCATGAGCACTGTATATCTGCCTGGTTAGCTTTTGAAACTGCTGAAACTCTACAGCCACCCGGCTCCCCGTAAATAAGACGTCGGCATCAGTGAGAGAATCTTTAGATGCCCGGAGTGTTAATCTGCCTTTCTCCAGGAAAAATCCAAAGTAATAATCTTTAACCCCATTTGCCGATAACCCAAAATTGCAAAACTCCGGCACGCTTGCTTTACCCCGGATAGTAAAAACGCCATTTTCTATCCTGCCAGAATCTACAACCCCGGTTTGGCGGTGCAGAAGAAAGGCCCAGCCTTCACTAATCCCTTTAATTTTACCATTTAAAATATAAACCTGGGCAAAGGCTTGTGTATTTGAGGTGTTAAATATAAACACACCCAAAAGGATAAGTATTATTCTGAAATGGTTCACTGGGATTGAAATTTGAATGAAGATAGATAAAAAATAGACCTATTCCGAACTTTGGGATAGCTTAATTCTCTCTTCAGGTGCCCGGGAGGGATGATATGATAAGCTAATTATTGGGTTTACATGAATTAGCTTGTTTTATTTTTAATTATCTGATTATTAATTATTTATGATAATGTTAACCATGAAAAGTGTAAACCATGTAAACCCACTTTTTGTTCCTTCGCCTCCATCAAATGGACTCACTTCAATGGGCGAAAGCAAAAAAGCCATCCCGAACACAGGAATGGCTTATAAAGATGCAAAATGCTTCTATTTTGATTCTTGGCTCTTACTTCTTGATTCTACAACTTGATCTTCACAAAATAAATACGGTTATGATCTACCGTATTGGTAGCCGGCAGTATCTTGGCTGCGAAGCCGCCTTTGCTATTATCCACCACGCCAAAATCATCATCGTTAGAAATGGCCAGGATGTTACCGGGCAATAAAGCTAATCCTTCGGCTTTATCATGCGGGTAAACAGTTGGAAGATCTTTCAGCAGGTCGAGTACCAGGGTTTTGGAAACTGGGGTGATGCCTGCACCTTGCAAACCGGCCTGGTTATTCAGTTCTTCTACGGTTTTATTAGCACCGTAAAGTTTGCCATTGACGCCGTTTGCCGGGTCTGAGATATCGGTAGCACCGTCAATACTTATCTTAAATACTTTTTTAAACGTAGCTGGGTTGGTTGGTGCGCCGCCGTACAGACCATCGCGCTCAATGGTTAAAAATGTAGTAGCATTAACAGCCACAATATCACTTACTCCGGTAAGGGAGGCATTGTCCATTAAATAAGCATATTGTTTGGTAGCGCCGGAGGCGATGTCAAAGGTTAAAATGCGCAGCACGGTTGAATTGCTTACAGCTGATTTGCTGGGGTTAAGCATAGGCGATTGCATCATGCCCACCAGTGTTTTACCATCGGGTGTAATGGTCAGGCCTTCCATGCCGCGATTGGGCTTGCGTTTGGCAAATACCAATGGTATTTTACGGCCGCCTGTGCCTGTTCCAAATGGGTTGATACGCTCAATAGTACGACCAGTGGCATCAAAGTGCACAATGTGAGGGCCATATTCATCGCTGATCCAAAAGGTGCCGTCGGAGGCTAAAACCATGCCTTCTGAATCGATACCATCGGCATTGGGAGCAATCTGCTTGCCGCTCAGATCAAAAGCAATCTCTCCTGTACCACCTTGTTTGTCGGGGTTAGGTAAACCATTTAAGTTTTGCCCGGCAGCATTTTTAAGCTGAATGGTTTGCTCTAATACCAGCTTGCCATCCTTCAACCGGAACTTACCTATTTCGGGGGTAAAATCGGCCTTGCCAAATATGATGGCGTTATCAATAGAACCTGCGGCGTTTGGCCCACGATCGGTAAGCAGGTAAAAAACATTAGCGTCGTTATGATCAGCAGCTATAGCCGAACCAAAGCCTCCGTTATATACTTTTACGCCATCGGCAGTGGTCATCAAAATGGCAGGATCAGCCGCTTCGGCCATATCCGGGTACGATGGTGCTATATTTACCTTATGATCTTTGTGGCAGGCACTAAGGGCTACAGCACTAAAAGTGAGCAGGGTTAATAAAGTTTTTTTCATGGGTGCAGGTTTTTTATAATAAAGTTGCCACAAAGTAAGCCTCAGCCCGTAAAGAAATTGTTAACTTAAAAATAATTGATTAGGTAGTTGTTTTGGAACATTGCTTATCTTATCGACTGCCACTTTAGTAAAGTTTTAAGATAAAACATAGCTATAGATTTTGGCGAACTGTTTTTTAATGCCTGTTTTAAAGATGTTTTATTTCGAACATATAGATTATCTAAATAGCTGGATAGCTTTTGCTCGTTGTAGATTTTGAATTTTTTGTTTGCCAGGATTAACTTATCAATCCAGGCTTTTATTTTGGGGAGATAGTCATAGGATAGTATTGCGGATGCGAAAAACATGTAATCGTGTATGCGCATTTCCGCTTCTGTTGGCGTAATACCGAGCCAGCTAAGTTGATCTTTAATTACTTCAAACTTTCGCGCTCTTTGAACTTGATTTTTTGTGTTTGAGATTTGATTATCACTAAGCCTGTATTTCAAAACCTGGTCTTTAATATTTGCGATCAGGTGATTCTTCGATAAAGACACCCACAGTTTGTAATCTTCTGCCGGGTCAAAATAGGATTCATACTTTAATCCGGTTTCTTTTAACGTGCTGCTTCTTATCATAACGGTAGGCTGGCATATAGCACCATCAAACAATAAATTAATTTTAACCATTTCCGGATCGGTTTCCGTTACCCAGTTAAAATTTAATACAGAGTTTTTATTACCAAATGGTGTAAAAAAGCCCCCGCACATAACTATGTCCCTGTTGCTTTCCAGGTAGTCAAACTGCTTTTGCAGCCTATCAGGAGTTGCAATATCGTCGCTATCCATGATAGCCAAATACTTACCCTTCGAAATCTCTATACCTTTGTTACGAATATGAGCTAAGCCTGAATTTACTTTGCCATCATAAAATATTATTCGTGGGTCATTATAGCTTAATATAATTTCCTTGGAGTTATCGGTTGAGCCATCATTCAAAATAACAAATTCAAAATCAGTAAATGATTGGGCTAAAATGCTGTCAATAGCCTCTCTTAAAAACGGAGCACTATTATAAACAGGCATTGTAACGGAGATAGCAGGAGTCATTGAATTGTATTTAAGCGACTGGAAAAATCGTAAAAAAAAGTTACAAATAGTTCTATTTTTAGGATATGCTTTATGCTCCAATTTTTAGGCGGAAAAGCGTTAATGTTTTACCCTAAAGTTTTACTTCTATCCACTTCAAAATGAATACGAGGCTTACCCTATTATTATCCGTCGGATTGCTGATTGCTTCTGTTGGTTATGCACAGCAAAGCAGTACTGATACCGGGAAAAATAAACCGACCATGGTTGTCAAGGAGGATTTAAGGGACGATTGGGCGGCATTGTCGCACTATGCGAGGGAAAATAAACAAATAGGCGATCCCAAACCCGGTGAGAAACGGGTTGTTTTCTTAGGGAGTTCCATATTTGAGCGATGGAAAACAACTGTACCTGAGTTTTTTGAAGGCAGGCCTTACCTGGACCGGGGGGTGAGCGGACAGATCTCCGGACAGTTATTGCTGCGCTTTCAGCAGGATGTGATCGGCCTGAAACCAAAGGCGGTAATCATATTGGCTGGGAGTAATGATATCGCCTCCAACTATGGCCATTTGACCAATGAATACATCATGAACAACATTCGCTCTATGACGGAGCTGGCTAAAATACACCATATCAAGGTGATACTATGCGCTTACCTGCCTGTATTTGATTATCCATGGCGCAAAGGCATTGAGCCTGCTGGTAAGATCATCGCGCTCAACAAATTGATAAAAGCCTATGCCGCTGAAAATAGCCTGACCCTGCTGGATTATTTTACGCCCATGGTTGATGAGCGCAACGGGCAAAAAACCGAGCTTACTACAGATGGCGTACACCCCAATGCTGCCGGTTATAAAGTTATGGCCAAGGTTACCGAGCAAGCTATTGCCAAGGCGCTGAAATAGCTATTGCTGTACAGACTGATAGGCCGCGTTGTTCTGTTTACGGAATGACGAAGGGTTGATGCCCTTATGCTTTTTGAATAGACGGTTCAGGTGGCTTTCGTCGGTAAAACCCAGTTCACGAACAATCTCGTTGATGCGCATATCGCTGTGTTGCAGGCGGGTTTCAACCAGTTTAAGTTTGTAATTGGAGATGTATTGCTGCAGGCTTTCGCCGGTATGTTTTTTGAAATAACGCCCCAGGTAAGCCTGCGCTATCCCAAAATGATCGCTGATGAGTTCAGTTCGCAGTTTTTCCGGCTCATAGATGTTTTCCTGTATATAGCGGATAATATCTACAACCGGTTCGTTGTTCAAGCCGCTGACCATGCATGCACTCACCGGCATCATGGTCATGTTGCGGGCAACAATAGTGAGTATGGTGTTTACCAGTTGTTTGATCAATTCGGTATAATGGGCCTCACGGTTTACCTGTTCGCGAATGATGCTTTCCACCAGCATTTTTACCAGCGGCTTATCGCCATTGTTGCATAGCAAACAGCCAGGTTGGTGACTGGCATGTTGCAGGATAAATTCCATTTGCTGTAGCCAGTCATTCTTGGCTTTACGGTCTTGCTGCTGGTTGCGGATATAGATATCATTAAAGCGAATAAAGAAAAAGCTTGTTGTGGTTTTGATTTCAAAGGAGTGGCAATCCTGTGGGGTTATCAGAAATAGGTGCCCCTCGTGATAGTCGAATGTGTTTTTATTGATGCATTGTGTACCCGTGCCGCTTACAATATAGATCAGCTCAAAAAAGCTATGCTGATGCGCTTTTTGAGGGTTTTCGTTGAGTTCTTTATAAACTATCTCAAACTCCTGGTGTAAGTTTTCCTGGTACATAGGTACAAATGTACAGCATTTGGTATTATTTGTACAAATAATGGGTTGGGTGATCTGTATAATTTTGTACCATAAAATTAAAAAGAACATGAAAGCGATCATATTAAAAGGATTTGAAGGTACTGATAGTTTACACACTGTTGAGTTGCCAGTACCCGAAATAGGGGATAACGAAGTATTGGTACAGGTAAAAGCCATCAGCATAAATCCTGTTGACGTAAAAACGGCTATTGGCAAAGGTCTGTCGGGCCGTTTAAAAAGTGAAGACCCGTTTATCCTCGGTTGGGATATATCGGGCATCGTAACCCAAAAAGGTAGTGCGGTTACCGGATTTGAAGTAGGCGATGCTGTATTTGGTATGGTGAATTTTCCTGGCCACGGTAAGGCTTATGCCGAATATGTAGCCGCTCCGGCAAATCACCTGGCACTAAAACCGGCCAATATCAGTCATGAAGAAGCTGCAGCCGCAACATTGGCCGCACTTACCGCTTTACAGGGTTTAACTCATAAAGCGAATGTACAACCTGGTCAAAAGGTGCTGGCACATGCAGCAGCAGGCGGGGTTGGGCATTATGTGGTACAGATAGCCAAGCATTTGGGTGCTTATGTGATCGGTACTTCGTCGGCAGCCAATAAGGATTTTGTGTTGAGTTTGGGCGCCGATGAACATATCGACTATAAAGCGGTTCGTTTTGAGGATGTATTGCACGATGTAGATTTGGTATTTGACGGTATCGGTGGTGATAATATCGACCGTTCGTTGGAGGTAACCAAAAAAGGAGGAACAGTGATCAGCATACCCTCAGGCCTTGGCGAAACCGTAACCGAAAAGGCCAAAGCAAAGGGCATAAATGGCTATTTTTTTCTGGTAGAATCAAACGGTGATGATATGAAGCAATTGGCCCAATGGCTGCAGCAGGGTATCATCAAATCACATGTATCACAGGTGTTCCCGTTTGACCAAATGACTGCGGCCCATCAGCAGATTGTCAGCGGCAGAACCCGGGGCAAAGTAGTGGTGACTGTTTGATGTAAATTTTTTAGATCGACATCAATGAGAGTTTTAATATTCATCACCGTGCTGTTTAGCAGCGCGGTGATGGCTCAAACCAAATCCCAGCTGATACCTGTAGCCAGCTCGTCTAAGCAAGTATGGAATGGGGTAACCACAACCAGTGATGGTAGGATATTTGTATGTTTTCCGCGGCTGGAAGGCGAAAAGGGTATGAGCATTGGCGAAGTAATTAAAAACGGTAGCATTATACCATACCCATCTAAAAACTGGAATAGTTGGGTAAAAGGCGAAGTCACCACCCATAAATTTATCCGCACCAACTCCCTGAGAATAGGACCCGATGGTGACCTTTGGGTGATGGATACCGGTGCGCCCAAACTGGGAGAGCAAGCCCTGCCGGGAGGTGCTAAGATTGTAGTGATCAGCGTGAAAAACAATCAGGTTATCCGTACCATTCCCCTGGATGGAGTAATGAAACCCAATAGCTTTATGGATGATCTGCGTGTTTATGGTTCACACATTTACATTACCGATGCCGGCGAACCTGGCCTGGTAATATTAGATAAGCAAACCGGTAAGGGCAGGAGGGTAATGGAAAATCACTGGTCTACCACGGATAGTAAAGCACTGCTGGCAGAAGGTAAAGTAATACGTCTGAAAAATGGCCGGGAGCTAAGAGTAAATGCCGATCAGTTAGAAATATCTCCGGATGGTAAATACTTCTATTTTCAACCGGTATCCGGTCCGCTTGCCCGGGTAGAGATGGCTTATCTCAACGATACCAAATTAAGTGAAGCTCAATTGGCTAGTCATGTAACCAAATACTACAACTCGCCTACTACAGGTGGTACCGCAATGGATACCGATGGTAATATTTACCTGTCGGATGTTGATCATCTGCGCATCATCAAAATAAAGCCAAATGGTACAAGTGAGGCTATCATGCAGGATAAAAGGCTGTTATGGGCCGATGCACTTTGGATTGATGATAAAGGCTTTTTGTGGATACCCGCCGGACAAATAAACCGGCTGGCCGCTTTTCAAAATGGCAAATCGCAGGTTAAATTTCCGGTTTGTATTTATAAGGTCCAGATTCATGCCCGGGCTTTTAAAAGTTAACCAGGGGCCTATTTCTCCAGCATCGGCAATATTAGCCTGCTGGGGTTGGTGATTTAAACCCGTATTTTACAATACTTACCAACTGATCGGAAACGAACAATGCATTGTATCAAAACAGCACATGTTGTATTATCTGTTTGTTTTAATATGTTGATAATCAAATAAATATAATGATGGCACTTGCTTTGATGCCGGTATTGAAGCAGGTAGATTATTATGAAACAGCGCAAATATTTGGAGCGGCGTACGTTTAACCAGGATCGGTTTGATATTTTAATAAAACGACAGAAAAGCGGTGTAGCTACTTTTAACGAGCTTACAGAATTGGACGCTATTGTGAATCGCGACCCTGATATAAGAGAAAGTGTTTTAGAAGAAATGCAGGCCATAAATGATCTTCCGGATGAACCAAAACAAGAGGATATACCGGCTTCTATGCCTGTAAAAACGCCAACTCTGCTGGATAAAATAGCATCCTTTTTTAAACGTTTGTTTATCAATACAGACGATCCAAATCCTGCGTTATTGATTTAAAATAATGATTTATGATGCTGAACGCATCTTTTTGCGATACTCATTGGGTGAGTTTCCCATCAGCTTGGTAAACATTCTGGAAAAGTAATACTGATCTTCGATACCCAGACTAATGGCTATGCTTTTAATTGACATTGCTGTAAACGAAATATACTGACACGCTTTCTGTACCTTAAGCTGGTTAAAGTATTCTATAGGAGCGTAACCTGTTTGGGCCCTGAAAAGTGCCGAAAAATGCGATGTTGATAAATTGGCCAAGGCAGCAAGCTCATCAAGCCGGAGAATCTTGCTAATATTATCCTGCATAAAACTGATCGTTTTCTCCACCATAGTATCATCTGTATTCTCTTCCAGGTGATTGAATTTATCTTCATAGATCAATGAGGATAGGAAATGTGAAAATATCATGTTTACATAGCGTAAAGTATCATCGCTGTAGCCTTTTTCCAGATTATAGCAAATGTCTTCAAATAGTTTTATACGGTCTTCATTATAAGATAAATAGGGTTTGTAGTTTTCGGAATTTTGAAGGATCAGGTCTATAATAAAAGCCGATATCTCACCCTTAAAGTGTATCCAATAAATGGTCCAGGGTTTGTTGGTATTAGCGGCATATTTATGGGGCGTATTGGCAGGTATAGCGATAAATTGAGATGGTGAAACTTCCACCTTCTTTTTATTGATCTCCAGCCAGCCATAACCCTCTGTACAATAGATAATAATATGCTGATTGATGCCATTGGGCCGTTCGGCATAATGGTGACTGGCTTTTGGGTAGTATCCTATATCGGTTATATAGATCTGTTTGGTGACAGGGTCTTTACTTAAAAAATTGGTAATGATCTTTTTGGGCAACACAATAAGTTTCTGCCCTTCAAAACCTTCACGCCGTCTTAACGCTGTGCTTTTTGTCATTATTTGCGGGGTATAGGGCTACGCTGACCGGTTTATAATATGGTGCACAACATTACTCAAAAAAACAAAAACATCATAAAATATTTCATTTTTTGATAGGTGGCGTTACGCAGCTAATTAATGATATGTACCGTTGTTTATATTATAAAAGGTAGTTTTATTAAATTAAGGGCCAGATTTTTCTTTCATGCTAGTTATGGGGGTTGTCGTAAAAAAATCCATCATTATCATAACATTCACTATTTTTTAATCTATTTTAATCATTGAGCTTTACATCGTAACCAATTGAACATATTATCCATATTTATAGCGTTTGCCTCACTGGATAATAGATAACAGCATGCCTGTTAACAAGGGGTGATATGATTTACCGGTATAAACTATGATGAAAAGATTAACCTACCCGCTTGTTGTTATTGTTTTATTGTTAGCTTACCACTCAGGATTTGCGCAAAAGACGGTTAACGCCTTTGAGATCACCACCAGCCATATTACCATTAAGGTAGATGCTCATACCGGTACGGTGAATTATGTATTCCCAAATGGTATACGGATTGAAAATACGGTAGGCTACGTTAACGATTTAAAATCGGGTGTTACTACAACCGCCGATTTTATCAGTCATCGATATACAACTACTGTAATTCATGATAATATAGGTACCGGCCGGCAAACGATCATTACACATAGCGATCATCAACATCCATTTGTACTGGAACAGCGTTTTACCAATTATGAGGGACACGATTATACGCTGATCAGCCTGACTGCCAAAAATAAAGATGCCAAAGCAAAGCCTTTAGAAACCCGTGATATTAGCCCGATAGCCGTGCTACCCCAATATAAAGGCAGATTGTTTGTTCCTGGTACCGAACCCCGCATATTGGATATGCCCTTTGATAATGACGACTGGACACCTACCCTGGAGAGAAGCTGGCCTAAGGCCGGATTGCCTAAAACCACGGGCATTACTTATGAGTTCGCGGCTATTTATGATATGCTAAAAAACTCTGGACTGGTTATTGGCAGTGTAAAGCACGATTTTTGGAAAACCGGCCTGGCCTATCAAACTTCCAACGAGTTGGGTTATGTGGATTCGCTCAAAATTTTTGGCGGTGCATCAACGCCCGATGATCCTAAATTGCCCCCTGCTTATGGCGGTAATGATGGCACGCATGACCTGGTGGCACATGGCACGGCAATGGGCCAGTCGGTAAGTTCGCCTGCGATATTTTTATGCGCCAAGGACGATCTGAACGAGGCCTTTAAGCAATATGGAGAAGCAAATTCTGCCATCAATGGTAAACAAACCAGGAATGGCTATGCCCCGGTTTACTGGAACAGCTTTGGCGTTGAAGGTGTGTTAGGTTACGAGAAAGTAATGATGCCACCCGCCGTTGAAAAGATCTCCGATTTTCTGCATACACTTACCAATTTCAGCAGCTATTCCAAACCGGTAATGAGTATCGACTCCTATGATCAGGGTATTTACTCAACCGAAGTGTTGGCTGATTTAAGTAAATACTTTGCGAAAAACAACCAACAAATGGGCTTTTATTTTATCCCTTTTGCTATGTGGAACTGGAAAGACGATATTGAGGGGAAAAAGGTAGCGGGATCAAATTATGATTTAAAAGACGTATTGCTGCATGATAACGAAGGTAAACCCATTATGTATAAAGATGGTAAATGGGGCGCTTATGCCATGGATCCTACGCACCCGGCAATTCGCTTGTATATTATCCAGCAATTAAAAAAAGCTAAAGCTATCAATGCCAAATTCCTGAAAATAGATTTCCTGACAGGCGGTGCGCTGGAAAGCACTACCCGCTATAACAAAAATATCCGTACCGGGATGCAGGCCTATGATTATGGCATGAAAACGTTGCGCCACCTGGTTGATTCTATACTGGGCAAAGATATTTTTATAACCCAGGCTATATCGCCTATGTTCCCGCATCAGTATGCACACACCCGTTTCATATCAACCGATGTGTATTCGCATTTGCGTGATGATCAGCCCGGTTTTCCGCATTATGGCAGTACGGAGGCCTCGCTGGCTACGGGCTCGCATATGGGCTGGGTGCAGGGTACACTGTTTCCTTATACCAATATGGATGTAAGCATCATGAAAAACTTCCAGAAAAATCCCGATCTGAGTGAGCAGGATGTCAAAGTACGCTTATACGCGTTGATGGTTATGGGCAGCATATTGGGTGATGGTTCCGATTTCAGGCAACCGCTCATAGCAAGCCGCGCACAGGCGTTTTTAAACAATAAGCAGATAGCGGCGTTTTTTAGTCGGCCTAAAGCATTTATACCATTGAAAGCTGCTGATGGAGAGACGTTTGATCAGCAGATGTCTTTTTATCTGCCGGGTGAAAATACCCTGCTGGCATTGTTCAATTTTGATAAGCAAAAGAACTATGAACAGGTTTTAACCCGACGGGCCCTGCACCTGGATGCGGGCAAAGCTTATCAGTTTAAGGATATGCTGACGGATGCCGTTATAGGCGAATTAAAAAAAAGAGATACTGAATTTAAATTAAGCGCTGCACCAGCCGATGCAATAATGATAAAGTTAATCCCAGTAAATAAATAGGCTAAATAACGATATTACGCTTAAACCAGTAAATACATACCCTAAAAAATGAGTAGTTCAAAAACATTTAACAGCAGTTATATAATCGGGATCTCCTTTATTTCGGCCCTGGGCGGATACCTCTTCGGGTTCGATTTTGCCGTGATATCGGGCGCTTTGCCATTTCTGCGTACCCAATTTGCGCTCGACCCCGTGTGGGAAGGTTTTTTGACTGGCTCATTAGCTTTAGGCTGTATCATAGGCTGTTTATTTGCCGGTAACCTTGCCGATAAATATGGTCGCAAGCCAGGACTAATGGTCGCCGCTTTGATCTTTGCAGTGTCGTCCATTGGTATTGCCTTTGCACAAAGCTTGACTTATTTTATTGTACTGCGTTTTGCCGCGGGGATTGGTGTGGGCATGGCCTCTATGCTTTGCCCCATGTATATTGCCGAAATTTCGCCTGCTGAAGTACGTGGCCGTAATGTGGCTATAAACCAACTTACGGTGGTTATTGGCATATTGGTAACCAACCTGGTCAACTATTTTTTGGCCGATGCAGGGCATGATGCCTGGCGCTGGATGTTTGGCCTCGGTGCAGTGCCATCGGCTATATTCCTGATCGGCGTAACCTGGTTACCCGAGAGTCCAAGGTGGCTGATGAAATCGGGCCAGGTAACTAAGGCCCAGCAAGTACTCAACAAAATAGGTACGACAGATTTTGCTAATACCACCATGAAAGCCATTGAAAAATCATTGGCGGGCGGCGCAGTAAAACAGTCCTACAAAATGGTGTTTGAAAAGGCGGTACGTCCGGCGGTTGTGGTGGGTATCACGCTGGCCGTGTTTCAGCAATTTTGTGGTATTAACGTGGTATTTAACTATACCTCAACCATATTTGAATCGGTAGGGGCCAATCTCAATCGTCAGTTGTTGGAAACGGTTTCTATAGGTGTTGTAAACCTGGTATTTACCTTATTGGCTATGTGGCAGGTAGATAAGTTGGGCCGCCGCCCGCTGATGCTGGTGGGTTCGCTGGGTTTATCTATCATGTATATTGTGCTGGCTATTGCCTTGCAAAACCATTTCCCGGCCGGCCTGGTATCCCTGTTTGTGTTGCTGGCTATCAGTACGTATGCCATTTCACTAGCCCCGGTTACCTGGGTGCTTATTTCAGAGATATTTCCGAACAAGATCAGGGGAGTAGCCTCGTCGGTAGCCATCGTATCGCTATGGGGGGCTTACTTTATACTGGTGTTCACGTTCCCTATACTAGCCAAAAAACTGGGCACTTACGGGCCGTTTTACCTGTACGCAGGTATCTGTTTCCTGGGCTTCCTGTTCGTGAAGTCGCGCGTTAAGGAAACCAAAGGCCAAACCCTCGAAGAACTGGAAGAAAATTTAATCAGACATTAATCATAAGAAAAATATATTATGCATCATTCTAATGTATCCGTTTGGGAAGAAAAAGTTGTTATCCCTACGTATAGTGTGGGCAAGCCCGATAAAAATCCCATGTTTTTCGAAAAACGTGTTTACCAGGGCAGCAGTGGTGTAGTATATCCCAACCCGGTGATCGAAAAAATTGCCGACGAAAAAGAAGACAAAGAATACACAGGTTTATTCCTGGAAAATAAGTACCTGAAGGTGATGATCCTGCCCGAACTAGGCGGTCGCATCCAGATGGCTTTTGATAAGATCAAACAACGTCATTTTATATATTATAACCAGGTGATCAAGCCCGCGCTGGTGGGCTTAACCGGTCCGTGGATTTCGGGTGGTATCGAGTTTAACTGGCCGCAGCACCATCGCCCAAGTACTTTTGATCCGGTTGATTACACCCTGGAAGAACATGCTGATGGCAGCAAAACCGTTTGGGTGAACGAGGTGGAGCGCATGTTTCATACCAAGGGAATGGCCGGTTTTACGCTTCGCCCGGATACGGCTTATATCGAGATTAAAGCTAAACTGTTTAACCGCTCGGCCCTGCCGCAAACTTTCCTGTGGTGGGCAAACCCGGCGGTGAAGGTGAATGACTATTACCAGTCGGTTTTTCCGCCAGATGTAAACGCGGTGTTTGATCATGGCAAGCGTGATGTATCTGATTTTCCTATCGCTACCGGTACTTATTACAAGGTTGATTATTCGCCGGGTACCGATATATCGATGTATAAAAATATCCCGGTGCCAACCTCATATATGGCTATCAACTCTGAGTATGATTTTGTGGGTGGGTATGAGCACGATTCACAGGGTGGTTTGCTGCATGTGGCTAACCATCATGTATCGCCCGGTAAAAAACAGTGGACCTGGGGCCACAGCGATTTCGGTCAGGCCTGGGACAGAAATTTGACCGATGAGGACGGCCCGTACATAGAACTAATGACTGGTGTATTCACCGATAACCAGCCCGATTTTAGCTGGCTGATGCCTTACGAAGAGAAAACTTTCACTCAGTACTTTTTGCCTTACCGCGAATTAGGTATGGTAAAAAATGCTACTAAAGATATTCTGCTCGCGCTAAGCAAAGATGGCGGCAAGGTAAACATCAAAGTACAGGTAACTTCGGCGCAAAGCGGATTGAATATCAATCTGACTTACAAAGGCGAATCCTTGTTGGCGCAAACAACGGATATCAGCCCTGAACAGATTTTTGTGAAGGAAGTAGCGGTTAAAGACGATGTGAATGAGAACGAATTATTGCTCATCATCACCAACAGCAACAAACAGGAAGTGCTGCGTTATGAGCCCGCCAAAAACAAAAAGAACGAAATGCCTTTACCGGCAAAACCAGCCTTGCCTCCCGCTGATGTAGAGAGTGTGGAGCAGCTGTTTTTAACCGCGCAGCACCTGGAGCAATATCGCCATGCTACTTACAGCCCAATCCCTTATTATGAGGAAGCCTTGCGTCGTGAGCCAACTGATGTGCGTAACAATAACGCGCTGGGTAAATGGTATATCCGCAAAGGGCAGTTTGCCAAGGCCGAGCCTTATTTACGCCAGGCGGTTGAAACCAGTATACAACGTAATCCTAATCCTTATGACAGTGAGCCTTATTATAACCTGGGCTTGTGCTTAAAATACTTGGGCAGGGCCGATGAAGCTTATACCATGTTTTACAAATCAACATGGAGCAATGCCTGGAAAGATACCGGCTTTTTCTGCGTGGCGCAGATAGATATGGCCCGCGGCCATTACCAATTAGCGTTGGATCATATTAACCAATCATTGGATAGGAATGCCGCCAATAGCAAATCATACGTGCTCAAAGCAGCGGCTTATCGGAAGCTTGGTCAACTCAACAAAGCCCTGACTACTATTGATGCTGCTTTGGAGCGTGATGGTTTTAACCTGGGCGCACTGTTTGAAAAAGTACTGGCTTACCGGATAAGTAACGATGCCGATAAAATAGAGGAGAGCCTGAACCAGTTGTTAACGCTTTCGCGCCATGACGATCAGAATTTTATAGAGTATGTCCTGGATTACGCCACTGCGGGTTTGTATGATGAAGCATCGCAATTGCTGCAATTGGTTGTAAAACCTGCGGAATCAAGCCCTATGGTTTATTATACTTTAGGTTGGCTGAGCCAGTTGGGTGGCCGTAAGGCTGAGGCTGCCGAGTGGCTGGCCAAAGCTGTCAAAGCCGATCCATATTTGTGTTTTCCTAACCGTTTGGATGAGATCGGTATCTTGAAATTAGCTATAGAGCTCAACCCAACTGATGCCAAAGCGCCGTACTACCTGGGCAACCTGTTTTATGATAAACGCCAGTATACTGATGCGGTGAGTTACTGGGAAAGTTCGGCTAAGCTGGATGCTCAGTTCCCAACGGTTTTCCGTAACCTGGCTATCGCTTATTTCAATAAGCAAAACAACGAGCAAAAAGCCCTGGAATATTTTGAAAAAGCCTTTGCATTGGATAAAACAGATGCGCGGGTATTAATGGAGCTTGATCAGTTGTATAAAAGATTGAACAGATCGCCTGAAGAACGTTTGAAATTTCTGGAAGATAACCTTGCTGTGTCCGATCAGCGCGATGATGTGTATCTGGAAAGAGTAACGCTGTATAACCTTTTAGGTAAGCATGAAACCGCTTTGAATCTGTTGAACAGCCGCCAGTTTCATCCATGGGAAGGGGGCGAAGGCAAAGCATCAGGGCAGTATATATTCAGCCTGATCGAACAGGCTAAACAATCTCATGAAGATGGGCAGTCCGAAAAAGCGATCACTTACCTCAACAATGCCAAAACCTATCCGCATAACCTGGGCGAAGGTAAACTGTACGGAACCCAGGAGAATGATATTGATTACTGGTTAGGTTGCGCTTACGAAGCCACCGGACAAACAGAGCAGGCCCAAAAATACTTTGAACAGGCTACCATTGGCTTGGATGAGCCGTCGGCCGCTGTATTTTACAATGATCAGCAGCCGGATAAGATCTTTTACCAGGGATTAGCCTGGAGAAAATTAGGGGACGAGGAAAGGGCCCGCAACATATTTAAAAAGTTAAAGAATTATGGTGCCCTGCATGCCAATGACGATATCAAGATCGATTATTTCGCTGTGTCGCTGCCAAACCTGCTCATATTTGATGACGACCTAAATTTGCGCAACCGTATCCACACCAGCTTTTTACAAGGTTTGGGCGCATTAGGTTTACAGGAATTGGATGCCGCGCAAAAAATGTTCGATAATGTACTGGAACTCGACGCAGCTCATGCCGGAAGCAAGATCCATCTGGATATGGCAAAACATATTTTAAATATCCAGGGATGAGCAATACTACCAATATAACCTGGCAGGAATGGGGAGATCATGACGGTGAGCCTGTCTGTCTCTTTAAAATGGAGAATGCTCATGGTGCCTATGTGGAACTGACCAATTATGGGGCTACGCTGGTTTCGGCAGTGGTACCTGATGGGTATGGCACTTATGGCAACGTGGTCTTAGGATTTTCATCATTGCAGGGCTATTTGGATGATGACTGTTATATTGGTTCAACCATAGGTCGTTACGCCAACAGGATAGGAGGGGGTAGTTTTGAGCTGGATGATACCACTTGGCATCTTGAAAAAAATGATGGTGAAAATACTAACCATGGCGGCAACAATGGTTTTAACAGCCGGATTTTTAAATATGCAATTACCGCAGAAGGGTTGTTTTTTACGATACAGAGCCCCGATGGAGACGGCGGATATCCCGGTACCCTTGAACTTACGGTGCATTATATATGGACGGATCTGAATGAGCTGATCATTAGCTATTACGCGTCGACGGATAAAAGAACAGTAGCCAACTTTACCAATCATGCATATTTCAATTTATCAAATAACGGAGCCAAGATATTTGATCATATACTTACTGTGCATGCAGCAACTATGCTGCAAAATGGTACGGCCTATATCCCCACGGGACTTATTGAGTCTGTGGGGAGCAAAGGTTTTTCAGGGACTACCATCCGAAGTAAAATGTTGATAAACGAAATCAACATTACCGGTTTAAATGAGTGTTATGTGTTGAGCGGACAATTAGTTAATGCCCATAAATTGGCGGCCGAGTTGACCGAAAAAAAATCGGGGCGCAAGCTGGAAATATTTACTACCTATCCATCTCTCATAGTCTACACTGGTGATTATTTACAAAGCAAACATTCGGGCTGCAAAGGAGAACAGTATAGCCCTTTTGATGGCCTATGTTTGGAATGCCAGTATTATCCGGATAGTCCTAATCACCTCAATTTTCCTTCAACAGTATTAAACCCCGGCGATACTTATCGGGAAAGTATCATTTATAAGTTTGGGACTATTTAAGGGTCACATTTATACAGATGGGTATACCGGAAATATTTACTTTTAGCTCTGTTAAATATAAATAAACATGCAAGAAGTATTTTCAAGATCTGGCGAATATCTGATTGGGTTAAAAAATGCAGATACCGATCTGCTGAGCTCACCGGCTCAGTTCTCTGAATATACTATCTTATTTATTCCTGAAGGAAAAGGTGTTTATCATGCCGATTTTGGCAAGTTTAACTATGCCGGACCTATTCTCCTGTTCTCGACACCCTTACAGGTTATTTACCTGGAGCATAATAAACCTGAACCATTAACCATGCTGCAGTTTCACTCCGACTTTTATTGTATCGAATATCATCGGGAAGAGGTTGCCTGCAATGGTTTGTTGTTTAATAATTTGTATATACAACCCTGTGTTAAACTAACCACCGACGATGCCCGGGTATTTGAGCAGCTGTTAGTCGAGGTTGATCAAGAGTTTGGACAGGTGTCTCCATCAGAGATCGTTCTCCGGGCGTATTTGCAACTCTTCCTGGCCAAGTCAAGCACTATTAAAGTAAAGCTGATAGCCGGTAACCAGGATCGTAAAGAAAAGGATGAGCAAATGGAGCAATTCAGCAGGCTGTTGGATCAGCATTATCTTACCCTGCATAAACCCAATGATTATGCGCAGCTACTGGCCATAACACCCAATAGTTTCAGTAAGCGCTGTATGCGTTATTTTAAAAAAACACCTTCGCAGTTGATCCAGGAACGATTGATACTGGAGGCCAAAAAGCGACTGCACCTAACCCGGCAAAGCATCAAGGAAATTGCCTATGCGCTTCAGTTTCAGGATGAATTTTATTTTAGCCGTGTTTTTAAAAAGGTAACCAAAGTTTCACCGCAAACTTTTCGCGATAAAACCGGTATCTCCATTGTGGCAGATTTGTCCAAGCAATAGCCACATTCGTCCATGTTGGGGCGTTGATAACTGATGTAGCTTTGATTAAACAAAATTACATCATGAAAACTTCTATTATAAACAGCATCGCCAACCTCGATCAATTGGGCAAAAAAGTTATCCGTTTTGGTATCGTTGTGGTGTTCCTTTGGATAGGCTGCCTTAAATTTTTTACTTACGAGGCCGATGGTATTGTGCCTTTTGTAGCCAACAGCCCCTTCATGTCTTTCTTTTATAATCACCCAACTGAATACAAAACCCATCAGAATAAAGAAGGCGAGTTGATACCCGCCAATCATCAGTGGAACATCGAAAACAATACCTACGGATTTTCAACCGGTTTGGGGATTTTCCTGGTAACATTAGCCGTATTGGTGGCCTTATACCGGATAGCTCCTTTAGCCAGTATGATTGGCAGTTTGCTTATCGCTATCCTCACCTTGGGGACACTCTCGTTCCTGGTTACGACGCACGAAAGTTGGGTGCCGCACTTAACCGATGCGCAATGGGGTTTCCCGTATCTTTCTGGTAGGGGGCGTTTGGTAATTAAGGATCTGGTGATACTGGGTGGCGCTATCATCACCATGAGCGAATCGGCAAGGCTTTACCTCAATCGCCAAAAATCAAAATAAGTTATCTTTAATAAAATCTTTAAACATAATATCATGAAAACAATACAAGTGCCCAACCGCGATCAGGTAAGCGCCGGATCGCAGGTTATATTTGATCAGTTTCAAAAAAGATTAGGCAGGGTGCCCAACCTGTACGCTACTATGGGTTATTCCGAAAATGCCTTGAAAGGCTTTGTTGATTTTGATGCCGCGTTTAGCCATGGGGTATTTAGGCCAAAAGAAAGAGAAGCCATAGCGCTTATCGTGTCAGAAATAAATGGCTGTGCCTACTGTTTGGCAGGTCACACCTTGGCCGCCATTAAAAACGGATTTACCAAAGAAGAAACCTTGGATCTGAGAAGAGGGAAAAGCAACGATGATAAGGTGAATGCGATAGTACAATTGGCCAAATCAATAACCATTAATAAAGGCCATGCAGATGAGCAGTCCCTGGATGATTTTTATGCTGCCGGCTTTGATGAAGCTGCCTTGATGGAACTTATAGGTCTGGTTACCGTACGGATATTTACCAATTATGTTTTTGCGGCAACCGCTATCCCGGTTGATTTTCCTTTGGCCGAACCAATAAATTAATTTACAATGAAAACTGATAATCAAAATAATACCCAGCCAACCGATGATGAAAAACTGGCCATTGCCAATAAATTTATCACCTCATTAAAAAGCAATGATTGGGATACCATGCGCTCCATATTGGCGGCCGATGCCAGTTGGACATTGCCCGGAACCAGCTTACTATCCGGTTTGGCAAATGGTGCCGAAGCGATCATCAAACGGGCGCAGGGCCTAAAACATTTTGGGGTGAATTTCGATCTGAAATATATCCTGATTGGTCTTAATGGTTTTACCTTATCGTTGCATAACACAGCCAGTCGCGGGAATTTGCTGTTGGATGAGCAAGTAGCCATTGTTTTTGAGGTGAACGGAGGAAAGATCATAAGCATGGCTACTTATCTTTCTGATGTGCCGGGCATCAATGCTTTTTTTATTGCGGGGATATAAACTATCTTGCCGCAAAATTAAGACACATGGCTGATTATAAACTGGAGGCTGCCAAAGCCGCGTTTAAATTTATAGAAACAGGGCAAACAATTGGCCTGGGTGCCGGTACAACAGTATTGCACCTGGCCAATATGATCGGGCAGGACGAGGGTCTGGCCCGGTCTGTTGTTTTGGTATCGTCATCATTTAAAACCAATAGCTATTTGCAAGAGCAAGGCTTAAATGTAAAGTCCGCATCGGCTGTAAAACATCTGGATATCTATTTTGATGGCTGCGACCAGTTCGACAAGCAACTCAATGCTCTGAAAAGCGGCGGCGGCATCCATACCACCGAAAAAATACTGGCCTCCATGGCTGCCGAATTTATTTTAATGGGTGATGATACTAAATTTGTACCCCAACTCACTACCACCTACCCGCTGGTGATTGAAATTTTGCCGCAGGCTTTACAGATTGTGCTGGCTAAACTCAAGTCTGCTGCGTATCCCGATGCCGAGATCAAATTACGTATGGGCGATCAGAAAGATGGCGCGGTTATTTCTGATAACGGTAATCTGCTGGCCGATATTTATTTTGCTCACACGCCACATTGGCAGCAGCTCAATATCGATATAAAAATGATTCCCGGAATTGTAGAGCATTCCCTGTTTTATGGGATGGCTACCAAAGCTATTATTGCCGGAGAGAAGGGAATAAGGGTTATTATGCCCGAATTATAGCATCTTCTTATACATGGAGGAAATATTAAGAAGACATATAGAAAAAATAGTACCGCTTACCGACGAAGAGTTCGCCTTTGTATGGTCGCATTTTACAGCTAAAAAGTATAAAAAACACCAATTTCTGATACAGGAGGGCGAAGCGGTAAAGTATCATTACTTTGTGCTCTCGGGGCTTTTAAAATTGGTATATACAGATGAAGCGGGAAAGGAGCACATTGTTTCGTTTGCGATGGAAGACTGGTGGGAGAGCGATTTTTATGCCTTTTACACACAAACAAAAGCAACCATGTCCTTAGTGTGCCTGGAAGATACCGAGGTACTTTGTCTTTCACTCGATGATTACAAAAAGTTGTGTGATAGTATGCAAAAGATGGTGCGTTTTTTCCTGGAGAAAGCCAATTTTGGTTTTATTGGATCTCAGCGCCGCATCATATCCTGGCTAACCTTAAACTCCAAAGAGCGTTATGAACAGTTGCTTAAACAATATCCTTCCCTTATTCAGCGTGTGCCTAAAGGTCTGCTGGCTGCTTATCTGGGTGTTTCGCGCGAAACACTGAGCAGGTTATCTTCTTAATGTGATATTCCTCACAGAATAATCGTGAGGTTTATCAACTGTCTATTCCGGGTGTTATGCGCAGTTTTGCCTCATGAATTTTTAACAACGATCATGAAAAAAACGGCAAAACTTTTAGCATTACTATTCATAATCACGGTGCCTGCTCTGGCACAAACTCAAAACCCCAATAAGATGGAAAAAAGAATCATTAACCCCTGGCAATGGCAGGACAAGCGCAGCTATGTACAAGCGGTTGAAGTAAAACATGCAGAAAGTACGCTGTATATTTCGGGACAGACGGCTATTAGCGCCGATGGTATATCCAGTAACGACGATATGAAAACCCAATTAATTAAAGCTCTGCAAAACTTGGAGCAAGTGATCGGCGAGGCAGGTTACAAGCCCGAAGGTATTGTAAGATTAAATATCTATACAACTTCTACCGCGGAACTTTGGCCTCACTTTCAAATTTTCCAGGATTGGGTGGCTAAACATGGCATCAAACAATCGCTCACGTTGTTAGAAGTGAAAAGTCTTTTTGAAACACTAAAGATTGAACTGGAAGCTACAGTAGTGAAGTAATCAACTTCGGGTAAAATATTTATCTTTAAAGCCTAACCTAAAAATACCTGAAAATGATTGCCCAGTTAAAATTCAAATACCTTTGTACGTTACTGCTATTTTTGATCCCTGGTATAAAAGCTTATGCTGTAAAGCCTGCGGTTAAACCCGATTCGCTGCTGCAAAAAGCATATATACTCAACATCATGCACCGGGTTGCAGATTGGCAGATTAATGACTGGAATACCAATGGTTTTAAACACGCTAAAGTCGATTGGACAAACGCTGCCTGTTATACCGGCATTTATGCACTGGGATCACTCAAAAACAACGAAAAGTATTTAACAACACTGGTGAATATAGGCAACGATCTGGGCTGGAATACCGGACGCGATCGTTTTATGGCTGATGATTATTGTATAGGGCAAACCTATTCCTTGCTATATGCAAAATACAAGGACAAAAAAATGATTGCGCCCTTCACCTTATTAGCCGATAGCATTGTGAACAAGCCGCATGACGAATCGCTGGAATGGAAAAATCATATAGCCTCCAGAGAATGGGCATGGTGCGATGCCTTGTTTATGGGCCCTACGGCTTTAAGTTATTTGAGTACAGCAACAGGTAATCTTCAATATTTAAATACAGCCACTAAACTTTGGTGGAAAACAACCGATTATCTGTATGACCCTGCCGAGCACCTGTATTTTAGAGATGGTAGCTACCTGGATAAAAAAGAAAAGAACGGCAAGAAAGTATTTTGGGCCAGGGGCAATGGCTGGGTGCTGGCCGGTTTGGTGAGGGTGATGGAAAATATGCCTGCCAATTATCCAGACAAAAAGAAGTTTGAAAAATTATACCGCGATATGGCGGCCAGGATATCCTCACTGCAACAACCCGATGGCAGCTGGCACGCCTCTCTGCTCGATCCGGAAAGTTATCCGGTTAAAGAAACAAGCGGTACCGGCTTTTATTGTTACGCCCTGTTGTGGGGCCTTAACCACGGCATGCTGGATAACAAAACCTATTGGCCTGTGGTAAAAAAAGCCTGGGCCGCACTAACAGCTTCGGTGCATGCCGATGGGATGCTGGGGTATGTACAACGCATAGGGGCCAGCCCCGATGCCGTTACCGAAAACAGTACCGAAGTGTACGGAGTGGGCGCGTTTCTGCTTACCGGAACTCAGCTATATCAGTATTTAAATACCCATCCGGCTGCTGCAAAAAACTAAAACGAAATATTCTTATAAAACACAAAAGGGAGGCACTAGCCTCCCTTTTGTGTTTTATTCCCCGCCATATTCGTGCCCTAGTGTAGGCATTTAGCCTGTTTTAGGGCTTGCGGTCTCTTGTTAAAAATCACCGTTTTCTGTGATTGACCGGTTTGTTTGATTTAAGGAATATTGCAAATGAAATATTACTTGAAAGATTATTAATACTAGCGATAATTTTTTAAGTGCTGTTTTTACAAACTTTCGGGATACATGGATATGAAGAAAATTAATTACACACTGCTATTATTAGCATCAATTATAATGTTGTTTACGATCTCTTGCAGCAAGGACGGTGCTGCAGGGCCTAAAGGTGATACCGGCGATAAAGGCTCAACTGGGGCAGTTGGGCCCGCCGGTCCAGCCGGGGCAAATGGTACAGCCGGTAATATGATTTACAGTGGCACTACCACTCCTGTGGCTACAAAAGGCGCTATTGGCGATTATTACCTGGATACCGCTACCGGTTTATTGTACGGCCCTAAAACGGCCACTGGCTGGGGAGGCGGTCTCTCATTAAAAGGTGCTACCGGTGCAACGGGTGCTGCCGGAAGCACTACCTTAAGCGGGGCAGGCGTGCCTGCCCCAAGCTTGGGTAAAACCGGCGATTATTATCTGGATAAAATCAACTACCTATTATACGGCCCTAAATCTGGCTCGGGGTGGGGGGCTCCCGTAAACTTGCGGGGGCCCGTAGGGCCGCAGGGGCCTGAAGGGAATGCCAATGTTCAAACAGAGATTTTTATCATAGAAAGTAACCAGTGGAACAACAACTTCAATTATCCTATTAACGGCTCTTATAATCCGGTTAAAGGTGTGGAGCATTATAGCTCACTGATCACGGCCGATGTATTAAATGCAGGGATGATATTAGTCTATTTTCAAGCCGATCCGAATGGAAATACAGCGCAATGGCAACCTCTTCCATTTACATATCCGGGTGTTGGCTACAATTATAATTATGCTTACGAAACTTTTGTGGGTAAAATAAACCTGTATTTTTATTTTACCCCAATAACCAAAGATCCGCCAGCTACCAGTACCTATCAGCCTTTTACAACAAAATATAAGATACTGGCGGTATCCGGGCACTTTGCCATTCAGTTACAGCAAAACCATATTAATGTTAACAAATATGAGGAGGTAAGCAAGTTCTTGAATATCAAATAATCTACTCTGTAGTTTCGAGACCCCCAATTTTAATACCCCTTGAAATTTATTTACATAAAGAAATTTGATAGTCCTATTTATTAGCAGCAGCACAGTAGCCATGCTGTTAACGACCTCATGCAGTAAAGACGGCGCTGCATGTCCCAAAGGCGATACCGGCGATAAGGGCTCAATTGGTGCTGTTGGGCCTGCCGGTTTTGCCGGGACAAATGGCACAGCAGGCAGTATGAGTTTATAGTAGAAAAAACGTTCAGGAAGCTGCTAAAGGCGCTATTGGCGATTATTACCGGGATACCGCTACTGGCTTATTGTATGGCCTCAAAACTACTGCAGGTTGGAGAGGCGGATTTTCATTAAACGGTGCTACCGGTGCACCGGGTGCTGCCGGAAGCGCTACCCTAAGCGGGGCAGGTTCGCCTGCCCCCAACTTGGGTAAAGCCGGAGATTATTGCCTAACCTATTACGGTTAACAAATATGAGGAGGTAGACAAGTTTTTGAGCATGAAGTAAACGTAATATTTTGCGTAAAACCCGCATATCAATACCGTAGTATCACTACTGCTATTGTTAACCGGGGCATATATCTTTGACATTATAAAACCTCTAATAAATAAGTAGTGGTTGCAAAATAGATACGCTGATGAAATCAATGCGCAAAAACCATATTAATGTGAACAACCACGCAGAGGTAAGTATACTCCCCTAAAAGGGATCAAGATAATAAGTTATAAATTAGGGATAATAACTTAGAGACAGCCGCCTACAGCAATGTGGCGGCTGTTGCTTTTTATAAAGAATCGTGATCTCTGATCCAAAAAGGTGGGTGTCACCCTGAGCGCCGTCGAAGGGTAGAGTGCAGAAGCCCACCCGCCATGCCTGGAATCGTCATCCTGTATAGTATTTATGATATTCTATATAGGATGATTGTGTATTTTTTCAAATAATATAAAAATATATAATTATTTTGCTAATTTGGTATTTATAATTCTGATTATATGCTAGTTATTGATAGTATGAAAAATTTGTTAATAGGTGTCTCATAAAGGCATGGACCAGATGAATACCAGTTTTCTTCAAAATCTGGGTAATCTACCGATCAATACACGAATTTTCTTATAAATTCTATCTTATCAATATGTGAAATATCTTAAATAATAAATCATAATTAATCTATCACCGATGAAAACTACAAATCTCCTGCTCATCTCCCTGGCCCTGCTGGCCGCCACGGGCTGCAAAAAAAACAACAACAATGAAGAAAATGTACTGCAAAAAGATGCGGTGACAAAAGAAACCCTTTTCGCAGATTTTAACTGTCAAATGAAAACCGTAACGGGCGGCCCGGTTACCGAAAGCTGGGGACCCAACAACAAATTGTGGACCAACGGTCGTACCATTAAAGTGCGCTTTATTAGTGGCGAAGGAACCACATTTGTACGCAGCAAAGTACAGCAATATGCTAAAAGTTGGGAAAGCAGCGCTAATTTAACGTTTCAGTTTGTGGCTGATAATGCGGCTGCCGATCTGACCGTTGGCTTTAAGCACAATGGCGACGCAGGCTCATGGGCCTATGTGGGCACCGACGGTCGTGGCCAAACTCAGTCGGTTAATTTTGGGTGGTTTGATAATAATACTTCCGACGAAGAATTCAGAAGAACCACCACCCATGAATTTGGCCATGTGCTGGGCCTGCAGCATGAGCAGGCACACCCAGATGCCAACATTCCATGGAACAAAGATGCAGTATATGCTTATTATGAAGGTGCCCCTAACTTCTGGACTAAAGATCAAATAGATTTTAATGTATTGTGGGTTGGCCCCAGAACTGGGAGCAACTTGCTGGCCTATGATAAATCATCCATTATGCACTACCCGGTTCCGGCCAGGTTTACAACAAATAATGTAGCCATAGCTGCTAATAACACCACCATTACGGCTACCGATGCAGCCTATATGAAAAAGTATTATCCGGGCAGATAGTACTAAAAAGGCCATGAACCGACTCACCCCGACGTCGCTACGCTTGTCACCCCTCTCTTCGCCTGCGGCGGAAAGAGGGGTTTCTTTTTAAAAGCACAGGCCAAAGTGCGATTCCCTCCCTCGGGAGGGTAGAGAGGGGTTTATGCGAGGGATAAACTTCAGACAATGGAAGGCGGTTATCCTGAGCTTTTTTTGATGCTATTCTTTTTATTATACTCATTAACAATAATTTAACAAAAAAATGGCATCTGTGTTATATAATAATTGCTAAAAATATTAGTAATTTAGCACTGTATTTACAGCAATCATTATGACAACCCTGGCCGACCGTCGTTTTATATCCCACTTGGATCTGGATACTTTTTTTGTGAGCGTGGCCCGGCTGGACAACAGCGACCTGATGGGTAAACCTGTAATTGTTGGCGGTTTGAGCGATAGGGGTATTGTGGCCTCCTGCAGTTATGAAACCCGTGCTTACGGTGTGCACACTGGAATGCCTATGAAAATTGCTTTGCGACTTTGCCCGGAAGCAAAACCGGTAAAAGGCGATTTCGACCGTTATAGTAAACTCTCGCGTGATGTTGGTGAGATCATCCGGGAGCAAGTGCCTTTGTATGAGAAAACAGGTATCGATGAGTTTTATGCCGATCTCACCGGTATGGATCGCTACTTTGGCTGCAGTCTGTTCATGAGTGAACTGCAGCAACGTATTGCCAACCAAACGGGCTTACCCATATCCTATGCCCTGGCTTCCAATAAGCTGATCTCCAAAGTAGCCACTAATGAAAACAAGCCCAACGGTCATAAGGAAGTACCTTTTGGGACCGAGCGGGAATACCTGGCCCCGCTGGTGGTGCAAAAGCTGCCGGGCGTTGGCGAAAAAACATCGTCGTTGCTGAGGCAAATGGGAGTAACTACCATTAAAATTTTAAGCGAGATACCGCGGCCCATGATGCAGAGCCGTTTTGGTAAGCCGGGTATCGAAATGCATCGCCGCTCGCATGGTATTGATGAGAGTCCGGTAATACCTTATTCCGAACAAAAAAGTATCGGAACCGAAGAGATCTTTGAGAACGATACCATCGATATCCAGTTTTTACACCGCGAACTGGTACGGATGACCGAGAAAGTAAGCTTTCAGCTCCGGCAACAAAAAAAGCTGTGTGGTTGTGTCACCATCAAACTGCGTTATGCTGATTTTAATACCGAAACCAAACAGGCGATGATCAGCTATACCTCGTCTGACGATGTGCTGCTGCAAACCGCTAAAGAGCTTTTTAAAAAAGTATACGACCGTCGGCAGTTGGTTCGCCTGCTGGGTGTGCGGTTAAGTCACCTGGTGCAGGGGCAATACCAGATAGATATCTTTAACGATACAGTAGAGAATATCCGTTTGTACCAGGCGATGGATCATATCCGCAACCGCTTTGGCGAGGACGCTGTGCACCGCTCTATAGCACAACAACTCAATGCGATAGAAAAGGAGCGTTATGTACGTTAATTGCAAAACATGGTTCAGCTACCGTTATGGTACGTATAAAACCCAAGAGCTAATAGCGAAGGCAAAGGCAATGGGTATAAGCTCTCTTGGTCTCACCAATATTAATGGCAACCCCGATGCCTGGGATTTTGTACATTATTGCCGCGAAGAAGGCATAAAACCCATATTAGGCTGTGAAATTCATAACAATAACCGCTTTTGTTACCTGCTGATAGCCCGAAACGATCAGGGCCTGATGCAGATCAACCGCTTTGTGTCTCGGTATAAGATGGAAGATCAGCCCTTTCCGACCAGGCCCGTTTTTGATGATGATGTTTTTATTATTTATACCCTGGGCGTATTACAGCCCCAGGAATTGGAAGATAATGAACTGATTGGCGTGCGGGCAAACGAGGTGAACAAGTTGTTTAACGTACCGGTAGGAAAATATCCTGAAAAATTCATCATCCGCCAGCCGGTAACTTTTCAAAGCAAAAGATATTTTAACCTCCACCGGCTTTTAAGGGCTATTGACAGAAATACGCTGCTCTCCAAACTAATACCGGCCGATACCGCATTGCCCGATGAAATGTTCATGACCGAAGAGGAGCTGATGGAGAAATTCAGGCAGTACCCGGATATCATCAAACGCACACTACAGTTAACGGATACGTGCGGTACAGCTATGGTCATCGACCCAAAGTCCGACAAAAACAAAGCAACCTATACCGACTCTTTAGAAGAAGACCGGCTGCTATTGGAGCAGCTGGCTTTAACCGGAATGAAGGAACGGTATCCTGATGATCCGGTAATTGAAGCAAGGGTACAAAAGGAATTAAAAGTGGTTAACGATCTACGGTTTAACGCCTACTTTTTAATTGTATGGGACGTCGTAAATTTTGCCCGAAGCAAAGGTTTTTACTATGTGGGCAGGGGCAGCGGCGCCAATTCCATCATCGCTTATAACTTAAAAATAACCGACGTCGACCCCATCAAACTCGACTTATACTTTGAGCGTTTCCTGAATAAATTCCGCACCTCGCCGCCCGATTTTGATATGGATTTTAGCCATAAGGACAGGAACGAGATCATCCAGTATATTTTTGACAAGTATGGCGAAAATCATGTGGCCCTGCTGGGTATGCATGGCACTTTTCAGCGCCGGGCGGCTATCCGCGAATTAGGAAAAGTATTGGGATTGCCCAAAGAAGAAATAGACACCCTGGTTAAAAACCGGAACGCCACTTTTAAGGAAGACAGTATACAAAAAGTTATCCTGAAATATGCCGGCCTGATACAGAATTTTCCTAACCACCTGAGTATCCATGCCGGTGGTATGCTGATATCAGAAGAGCCTATTCATCAATATACCGCGCTAGAAATGCCCCCAAAAGGTTTCGCCACCTCGCAAATAGATATGTTCGGAGCCGAGCGTGTGGGGCTCATCAAGCTGGACATCCTGAGCCAGCGGGGATTGGGGCACATCAAGGATACCATACAACTGGTGAAACAAAATAAGGGCATCGACATAGATATTACCCGTGTAGATGATTTTATGAAAGATCCCCTGGTGGCCGACAGGATTCGCCGGGCCGATACCATCGGGTGTTTTTATATCGAAAGTCCGGCTATGCGCCAATTGCTCATGAAATTGGAGTGTGATGATTACTTGACGCTGGTGGCAGCCAGCTCTATCATCAGGCCGGGTGTGGCGCAATCGGGTATGATGAAGGCCTATATTTACAATTACCATAATCAGGACAAGGTGCAATACCTGCACCCCAAAATGAAGGAGCTGCTAAAAGAAACCTTTGGCATTATGGTGTACCAGGAGGATGTGATCAAGATAGCACATCATTTTGGCGGCCTGGATATGGCCGAGGCGGATATCCTGCGCAGGGCCATGTCGGGCAAGTACCGAGGAAACGAGGAGATGATCAGGATAGAGGGTAAGTTTTTTAGCAACTGTAAAGTGGAGGGCTATCCACCCCATATCAGCCGGGAGGTTTGGCGGCAGATAGCCAGTTTTAGTGGCTACTCATTCAGCAAGGCACATTCGGCCAGTTTCGCGGTGGAAAGTTATCAAAGCCTTTACCTCAAAACCTACTTCCCGATGGAGTTTATGGTTGGGGTGATCAATAATTTTGGCGGCTTTTACCGTACCCCTTTTTATTTTCATGAATTAAAACGGGCCGGTGCACAGCTGCATGCACCCTGTGTAAATCAAAGCGATACTTATACCAATATTAAAGGTACCGATGTATATGTGGGCCTGGTACATATTGAAAGGCTAACAGCCGGTTTGCTGGAGACTATTATAACCGAACGCAGCAATAATGGCGCTTATTTGAGTATGGAGGATTTTATAGAGCGGACCCAACCCGGTATGGAGCAGCTGAATATCCTGATCCGTATTGGCGCATTACGCTTTACCGGCACCAGCAAACAGGAGTTGTTGTGGCGTGCCAACTTTTTTCAGAAACAGCAGGAAGAGCAACCCACTACCGTAGCCTTATTTCATGAGCCTATCATCGATTTTAAATTGCCTGAATTAAGTAGTCGCCCGCTGCAGGATGCTTTTGATGAGATTGAGATACTGGGCTTTGCCCTTACCGACACTTTTCCGATGGTTGATGACGACCAGCGGGGGCTCACCTATGTTAAAGAGCTGCCCGGCAAACTGGGGCAAACAGTGAAGATGTTGGGCCAGTTGGTCACCATCAAAGAATCAAACACCATTAAGCGAGAGATCATGAATTTTGGTACTTTCCTTGACCCCCACGGCGATTGGCTCGACACCGTACACTGGCCCGAATCACTAAAACGTTACACTTTTCAGGGCGATGGCTTTTACCGGATGACCGGTAAAGTAGTGGAAGAGTTTGGCGTGTACGCCGTTGAAGTATGGGAAATGCACAAAATAGGCTTCAAAATAGAAATGCTGCAATGGGGGTAAGGAGAGAGAGGTTAGAAGCAAGAGATAAGAGTCAGGAATCAAGAAAAGATATAAAAGGGGTGTCATTTCGAACGAGGTACGAGGAGAAATCTTCTGCGACCTGCAAATTTGCTTTGTACGTTGTATAAGATTTCTCTTTCGCACAACGCTCGAGCCAACCCATGCTCTATCGAAATGACAACTCTTTTTTAGAATTATAATCCTCGCCGTCTCTCGCTTCCAGTCATGTGATGGATATTATCCGACCTTACTCCTTGATTCTCATGTCTTGATTCCCATCCCCGCCCCTACATCACCTCTCATACCCGGTTTTGATGTGCAGGGTTTATAAAAATCATTTAGTTTTATGGTTCTAACCAAAATCCAAGATTTCAACCATGATCAGTCGAATAGGTATTCGGAAAATTGTAGCGTTAGCTATTGCTATCTGCGCCATATGTTTTAGTTTATACAACGCTCATGCACAAGGTACCAAACCTAAATTTAAGGTAATAGCCTTTTACACAGGGCGTAATGATAAGGCACATATCAGCTTTATGCATGAGGCTAACCGCTGGTTCCCGGTCATGGCCAAAAAGTATAATTTCGCCTATGACTCTACCAACAACTGGAGCAATATGAATCCGGAGTTTCTGGCCAAGTACCAGGTGGTTATATTTTTAGATACCCGGGCCGACGACCCTGCACAAAGGGCTGCTTTTGAACAATATATGAAAAATGGTGGCGGCTGGATGGGTTTCCACTTTGCCGCCTTCGCACTTACACCATCAGATTATCCTCAAAACTGGGATTGGTACCACAATGAATTCCTGGGATCGGGACAGTACAAGAGTAATACCTGGCACCCCACCTCGGCTATTTTGCGGGTAGAGGATACTAAGCACCCGGTTACCAAAGGTTTACCGGTTACCTTCAAAGCATCGCCCAATGAGTGGTACCGCTGGGAAAAGGATCTACGTACCAATCCGGATATCAAAATATTGTTGTCAATCGATTCTACCAGTTTCCCGCTGGGTACGGGGCCAAAACCATATGAAATATGGCACAGCGGTTATTATCCCGTGGTGTGGACAAACAAGAACTATCGGATGGTTTACTTTAACATGGGGCATAACGCTATTGATTATGATGGCGGTACCAACAAAGAGCAATCACAAACATTTGACAACGATATCCAAAATAAGCTGATCCTGAATACGCTGCTATGGCTGGGGAGCGGTAAAAAGTAAAGATCTTTAATCTTCGTAATGGTGTCATTTTTTTAGAAAGTAGCCTTGCAGAGAACAGCTTTTTGTTGTCGGTTTATACCTTTGGAGATATCAATCTGCATTTATGAAGAAAATAAAGGAGATTTTTACCCGGGTAAAAGAGTTGCAGCATACAGATAACGAAGATATAACCGACCTGATTTGGCCGCTGATCTGCTATTCGCCAAAATTCCCGCCGAGATTACCGCAACAACAGCTGCTGGATGAGTCTGCACCATTTACGCTGGAGGTTAACGACCTGCATTTTAGTCATTCGATATTAAAATTCAATGGTTTCACATGGGGAAATGGCAGTCGTAAAGTATTGATCACCCATGGCTGGAGTTCAAAGGGTGCTGATTTTATTGATCTGATCACCGCGCTCAGAACCATCGACGATTTGCAGATCATTGCGTTTGATGCTCCCGGTAATGGCAGTTCGGACGGAGAATTATCCAATCTGTTGTTATTTGTGGAAGCAGTAAAAGCTGTTATCTATACTTATGGAGCGCCGGATGTGATGATAGGACATTCTCTGGGTGTAATGGCCAACACCCTGGCTATAAAAGAAACAGGGATCAAACCATCATTACTGATCAATATAACACCTATGGTGAATTTAAAGGAAAACTTTATAGCCACCATGAACAATGCCGATGTACCACAAGCTGCACAGGATAAGTTTTTTGAGAGTTTTAATAAGATATTTGATGTACCTACATCGTATTTTAACCTCGCCGATATATACAAGGCCGATATTGCTCAAAAGCACTGGCTTGCCTACGATCGTGAGGATAAAATGGCGCCTTTCTCTTACACGCAGGAGCTTCTGAACAGGCATGCTGCTATTACCTCTAAAGAATACCCTGATGCCACCCATGAAAGGATCATCAAAGATCCGAGGCTGATAGCAGATGTTTTGGAATTGGTGAAGAATAAGCAATAAAGCGCAGGACCTGTCAGTCTGAGCTTGTCGAAGACTCGTGCGGAGAGGCCTTTGCCCACCATACTTAGACATGCTCAGCATGACAGCCATGCCTTTTTAAACGGGGTTTATTTCGCTTTGCCCCGAGTAATATTTTAGTTCGATAAGGTCATGAGGCAGCGGTTTGGTGTTCCAGGCTTGGTGAATAGCTAAAGCTGTACCCACAGCGGTGGCTTGCGCCATTGATGCGGCATACACTTCCAGGTGGGGGAAAGCGAATGCCAGTAGATGCATAAATACAGCATTTTTACTGAATCCGCCGTCTACAAAGATGCGTTGTACTTTACAATTCGCTAATACATACCCGGTGGAGATGGCTTGTTGCTGTACAATATCCATCATCAATTGATGGTACGCTTCGGTATCTGTCTTGAAATCATGCAGATCACGCTGTTCAAAAACTGATCTTTGTAATTCGCCCTCGTTTGAGCGGGCCTTTGGTGCGTCCTGTGCCTGTAGTTTGGTCACAATAGCAGGCTCAAAAGCCATACTGCGGTATTTGATCACATCCTGATTGAAATGAGTAGCGATGCGCTTTACCTGCTGTTCATAATCATACCCACTAAACAAACGAGATGCCTTGACCGGACTGCCTTTGTATTGAAGATAGTTGAGGCAATCGTGTTTCAATTCATCTCCGGTAAGCGGCGTTTGGTTAAAAGGGTTGAGGCTGATAGACCAGGTGCCGGTTGATATGAGCACAAAGGGCATATTAAAATTTACCAGGTAGGGTATAAGCGCTGCCGAACTATCATGAAGCCCGATACCTACACTGTAAGTACTCCCCGGAAATATAGCCGGGAGTACTGCATCGGCAGGTTGAAGTGGAGCCATTTTGGGTAGGATGCCTTCCTGATCAACCCAGTGGTGATAGCTGTTTGTATTGAAATTCCAAAGGGCGGTATGGCAGCCAATACTGGTCAGGTCGCTTACCATTTGACCGCTGAGCAGGTAGCTCATGTATTGCGGCAGATGCAGGGCGTATTTTATCTTTTTAAATACTTCTGGTTGCTGATATTTAAGCCGGTAGAGTTGCAAACCCGAATTAAGGTTCCCCAAAACAGGTGAGGCGGTTTCACGAGCAAATTTGGCTTCATCACCATAGGTTTCATAAAACTGCCTGCTTAATTCGGGTGGATATGGCTTAAGGTAATTATACAAAGGTGTAAGCGGGCTGCCGCTGTCATCAACGTAAACAAAACTGGCTCCATAGGTGGAAAAATTGACTGCTTTGAGGTCAAACTCTTTGTGTTTGAATATCTCACGAAGGGAATCAAATACCGATAGCCGCAGACTGTCCAGGTTTTCGCAAACGTCGCCATCTTCGTCGTGGGTTTCGGTAAAGCGGGCCGTTCTTTCAAAAACTATTTTATAGTTCTCGTCAAAAAGGAACAGCTTTTTGTTGGTTTTACCTACATCAAAAACAGCTATTACGGGTATCGGTGTCATGTTATAAACCTGTTGATACGGCTAATGCGCCTCGTTCGGTAATTAGTTGTTTGCGCACCGCTTGTTGACGGTATACATCCAAAGGTTGTAGTGCGCCGCCTGCCCGTAAACGCGATTCGGCCAGTAACGGGCGCACATCGGTACGGTAGGCTTGTTGTAAAATTTCCTGTGCCAGTACTACATCATTTTGCTGTTGAGCGTGCTTCAGTGCCTGTTGATCGACCAATAATGCCTGGGTATAAGCTATTTTGATGGCTTCTACAGATTGCAATAAATCTTCAATAGGGTCTTTGATATTATGCGATGCATCAATCATCCAGCCGATGCCTGTAGCGTGGTTCATGCCGCGGGCGTCCATACCTTCCACCAATTCATTAAATATCAGGAACAATTGGTAGGGGTTAATGCTGCCGACTGTAAGGTCGTCATCACCATATTTGGAATCATTGAAATGGAAGCCGGCCAGCTTACCTTCCATCAATAGAAGGGATACAATTTGTTCAATATTGGCACCTTGTAAATGATGACCCAGATCAACCAGGGTCTGCGCCTGATCGCCCAATTTAGATGCTAATAGGTACGATTGCCCCCAATCTCCAATGGTGGTGGAATAAAAATTAGGCTCATATGGTTTGTATTCTATCCAAAGCTTCCAGTCGGCAGGCAGAGCTTCATAAATTTCCTGGAGGCTTTCTAATGTGCGTTCAAAGGCGCCACGCATGTTGAGTTGCCCGGGGAAATTTGATCCGTCGGATAGCCAAAGTGATAAAGCTTTGGAATGTAGCTCGATACCATAATTGATCACTTCAATATTATGTTCAACGGCCTGCTTGCGAACCGCTTTATCTACATGGTGCAAGGAGCCATATTTATAGCTATGCTGTTGAGAGGGCTGATCCTGGAAAGTATTGGAGTTTACCGCATCAAAATGCAAGCCAAGCTGTGCAGCCAGCGATTTGATGGAAGCTGCATTATCCGGGATATCCCAGGGAATATGCAGGGATATGGAATTGCTGCTTTTGTTTAAAGCATGTATTAAACCCACATCCTCTATCTTTTCTTCCAGGCTGCGTGGTTCACCACCGCCCGAGAAACGGCCGAAACGGGTGCCTCCTGTGCCTAATGCCCAACTGGGTATAGCCACCTGAAATTCACCCAATTTTTGGAGGATGGTATCCAACCCTTTTATATCGGCGGCCACAAAATCAAACTTCCGTTGGTGCGCGGTTTGTTGTTTGTGGTTAGCTTCGTCAATAATGCTCTTCTCTAATTGCATGTTTATTGGTTTATAATGATGTATTATTAAAACCATGTTATTGCGAGGAGGAACGACGAAGCAATCTCCTCGCTCGCTTATAAACAAGTGAGGAGATTGCCACGCTTCGCTCGCAATGACATGGTGGATTTTAATGTGCTTTGATCTTTTGTCCCTAAATCCTTACTCTAAAAACTATCTTACAAAAGCCATCGCTACCCCGCCATCAACATTCAATACATTACCGGTTGATTTGCTGAGCAAGCCACCGGTAAAGGCAAAGCAGGCATCGGCAATATCGGCAGGCAAAATGATCTGGTTTAGCAGGGTGCGTTTGGCATAGTAAGCAGGTAACTCTTCAACGGTAATACCATAAGCTTTAGCGCGACCTTCGGCCCATCCGCCCGCCCATATGTTGCTGTCGCTGATCACCGCATCGGGGTTTACTACATTTACGCGGATTCCATCAGCACCCAGTTCGGCTGCATTTAGCCTGCTCAGGTGTAGTTGTGCCGCCTTAGCCGAGCCGTAGCCCGCGTTATTAGGCCCGCTTACCAGGGCATTCTTGCTTACTATATTGATAACGTCACCGCCAATATCCTGTTTTTTCATCACGGCTACAGCGGCCTGGGTAACAAAAAACTGCCCCTTTACCAGTACATCATACAATAAATCCCAATCCTGCTCGGTATGGTCGGCAATGGGTTTAGATATAGATAAGCCCGCGTTGTTTACCACAATATCAACTCCGCCAAAAGCTAAGGCAGCGGTTTCCAGGGCGGTATTGATCTGCTCGCTTTTGGTAACGTTCAGCACAGATGTGGTGTAAGCATCTTTACCATATTGTTTTTTAAATTCTTCGGCGGCAGCTTCCAGTCGTTCGGTATTGATATCATTGAGAATCACTACGGCACCTTCGTCCACAAATTTTTTGGCGATGGCTTTGCCAATACCACCAGCGCTGCCAGTGATCAAGGCTATCTTTCCCGATAGTGCTTTAGGTTTCGGCATCCGTTGTAGTTTGGCTTCTTCCAGTAACCAGTACTCAATGTCAAAAGCTTCCTGACGCGGTAACGAGGTATATTCAGATATAGCTTCGGCACCCTTCATTACATTGATGGCATTGGTATAAAATTCGGCAGCTACACGCGCGGTTTGTTTGTCTTTGGAGAAGGAAAACAAGCCTACACCCGGATACAGGATAATTACCGGGTTGGTATCCCTGATAGCCGGACTGTTATCGTGTTTGCAGGTATTGTAATAGTCGGTATACATTTGGCGATAAGCAGCAAATGCGGGAGTCAGGCGATCCTGTAATGCTTTTACATCGCTCAGGTCCTCATCTGGCCGAAGATCCAGTACCAGCGGACTAATTTTGGTGCGCAAAAAATGATCGGGGCAGCTGGTTCCTAAAGGAGCCAAACGCCCGAGATCATGGGAGTTGATAAATTCCACCACACGGGCATCATCCGTAAAATGACCGATCATGTGCCTTTCGCTGGAGCAAAAGCCGCGTAGGATAGGTGCAATGGCAGCAGCCTGTTTTTTGCGGTTAGCCTCATCAAGGCTTTGGATTTTTTGTCCGCCAAACACAGGTCCTTTTTTGCCATAGTTTTCTTCCAGATATTCAGCACAGCGTTCTATAACTTCGAGGGTATTGATGTAGCTTTCATATGCGGTATCGCCCCAAGTAAATAAACCGTGCGAACCCAACATAATACCACGGATTCCCGGATTTTCATCAAGGCATTGTTTGAGTTGCAGGCCAAGCTCAAAGCCTGGCTTTTTCCATTCCACCCAGCCAATAGTGCCGTTAAAAAGTTCCTGGGTTATTTTCTTACCATCTTTAGCTGCCGCTATAGCTATGGCCGCGTCGGGATGAAGATGGTCGATGTGTTTAAAGGGTAAAAAGCCATGCAGCGGAGTGTCGATAGATGGCGCTTTGGAAGCCAGGTCATATATGCAATGGTTAAAAAGCTCTACCATTTCGTCCTCATAAGCTACGCCACGGTAAACGTTTTTAAGGCTACGAAGGCGGTCGACGTATAATGCTGCCAGTCCACTTTTTTTAAGGGTACCGATGTCGCCACCAGAGCCCTTGATCCACATCACCTCTACCTCGCTACCAGTGAGCGGATCTTTTGACATAAGCTTACATGACGTATTGCCTCCTCCATAATTGGTGAGCCGCAGATCGGCCCCCAACAGGTTCGACCGGTATATTAACAGGGCAACTTCATCCCCTTCGAGCCTGGCGGCTTCGGCATCATCCCACAAATAGCTTACGTGTTTGAATGGTGTTGTTCTGACAGACATATATTTAATTATTGAATTATTGAGTTGGTGAATTTTGATTTGAATTACTGAATGTTTTTATATTTTGTTTTACTTAATTGAATTGCCATACCCAACTACCAGTACCGATAAAATAATGACTGCGATGCCGGCTATTACGGTGGCCAATGCCTTTTTACTTACGCCTTTCCATTCTTTTAATACCAGCCCCCACATATTGGCTATCAGGATAATGAAGGCCATGTGCAGTATCCAGGAGCTGGCACCATTGCCCATTTTGCTTTCGCCCATGCCGTAAAAAAAGAACTGCAAAAACCAGGTAGTTCCTGCCAGCGCCGCAAACAGGTAATTTTTAAGCAGGGGTGTTTTTTTATCGGTGTAATTGCCAAAAGTTTTATTACGTGCATTTAATATCATGCACCATATAAAGTTGGTAGTTAAGCCACCCCACAGTATAACAATATAAGTAACGTTGTTCTGAAACAGGAAATTACCCTGGGCAGGGTGAGCAGCCTGCCAAAGCTGATTAGCGGTATCGGCCATGCTTTTACCTGCCTCTATGCCAAAGTTAAAACAGGCGCTCAGCACACCAGATACAATAGCTACCAATATACCCAGGCCAAAGCGATAGTCTTTATTTTCTTGTGCTATTGTCCCATTGGCCGATAATTCTTTTTCTTTCATCATACCTGCTTTGCCACATATCACAATGCCCGCTACGCATAGCAAAATGCCCAGCAGTACCATCTGGCCCCATGACGAATGCAGCATCATGCTAAAAGTATCCTTGCCTGCTTTTGGAAAAATATCGTAATAAACCGATGGTATCAGCGCGCCAAAAACGGAGCAAAGGCCTAATATAATCGTGCTACCCAGGGATACCCCTAAGTATCGTACGCCCAGACCATAGGTGAGTCCACCGATGCCCCAAAGCAGGCCCATAAGGTATGTCCAGCCGATAACAGAACTTTCGGTATGGCTGATAATATCTGCAAAACCCGGAATGGTTAACCATGCGGCCAGCGGAGGTACGATGAACCAGGAAAAAATACCGCCCACTATCCAGTAGCTTTCCCAGGCCCAGCCCTTAACTTTTTTGTAAGGGATATAAAAGCTTCCCGAGGCAAAACCGCCGACAAAATGGAAAAAAACTCCAAAGATTATTTGCATACGTTATCAGGTTATATTGGTAAAGCTAATTTAGGTAATAATTGGGCCGAAACTGTCATGTACTGTCATGGGAACAAGAACCTGCTCTGGTGAATATCGACTCACCCCGGCGTTGCTGCGCTTGCCGACCCTCTCTTCGCCTGCGGCGGAAAGAGGGTAAAGAAAATATTTGTCATGCTGAACGGAGTGAAGCATCTATTCTACGGTCTGTATAGTCAAGAATAGATCCTTCGTTCCTCAGGATGACAAAAACATTTTTTCAATTCCTAAATACCCTCTTTCCGCCGCAGGCGAAGAGAGGGTGATCGAGCGTAGCGATGATCGGGTGAGTCGACTATGCGTTATGCGCTGGAGTCCATTTTGTTAAAAAAGTGGGTTTACATGGTTTACACTTTTCAGGGTTAAAATTGATTTATTTGATTGATAGTCAGATTTTTATATTGATTTTAGTGATAAATTATGTAAACCCACTTTATAGCCTTTTGGGCATCCACCTATTTGTTGGTTACAAACCATTTATCCTTTCGTCCTTTATCTTTTTATTCTAATTTAGGACTTGATATGCAAGCATACATTTTAGGAATAGATATAGGCACAGGGAGCACTAAAGCGGTAGCCCTTACGCTTACCGGCGAGGCTTTAGGCGTGGTACAAAGTCATTACCCCATTAATAGTCCGGAGCCAGGTTACAGCGAACAGGATCCGTTGTTGATATGGCAGGCTTTTGTAAAATGCATGCAGGATATAACTACGCGGATAGGCTATGCACCCGTTGCGGTAAGTTTTAGCAGCGCCATGCATAGTATTATACCTGTTGATGAAATGGGAATGCCGCTATCGCCTATGATTACCTGGGCCGACTCGCGTAGCGAACATATTGCACAGGAACTGAGGCTTTCGGCACAAGGCCCCGAAATATATCGTATCACGGGTACACCCATACATGCCATGTCGCCCTTGTGTAAGCTCATCTGGTTGCGAACCAACAAACCGGAGTTGTTTATACCAACGGATAAATTTATATCGATCAAGGAGTTTATCTGGTTCAAGCTTTTTACAAGTTTTGAAATTGATTATTCCATCGCTTCGGCTACAGGTCTGTTTGATATACTAAAGTTGGATTGGAGTACCGAAGCATGTGCGTTGGCTGGTATCTCAGTCGATAAATTATCAATTCCCAGGAATACTACGTACTATCGTGATGATCTGAACCAGGATACAGCTGCTTTGCTGAATATCTCGCCGCAAACCATTTTTGTTATCGGGGCGAGCGATGGATGTTGTGCCAATTTGGGCAGCCATACCACCGGACCGGGCATTGCCGCGCTTACCATTGGTACCAGTGGTGCCGTACGTATCACCAGTCCTAAACCGGTGTATAATTTTGAAGGGATGACCTTTAACTATTTACTCAATCAGGATACTTTTGTATGCGGTGGCGCGGTAAATAATGGGGGGATAGCGATTAACTGGCTGCTGCAGAATTTTCTGCAAAAAGAAAAGCTAACATCTGCAGATTACGACCAATTATTTGCCTCGATAGATACTGTACCTGCAGCAAGCGATGGTTTGATCTTTTTACCTTATTTATACGGAGAGCGTGCACCGCTTTGGGATACCCAAACCAGCGGCGCATTTTTAAATATAAAACCGGCTCACACCCGTGCCCATTTTTTAAGGGCAGCGCTGGAAGGCGTTTGTTTTGCCTTGTATGATGTATTGAAAACGGTAGAAGATGCCTCGGTGAATATTACCCAGGTAAACATTAGCGGCGGCTTTGTAAGCTCGGCCACCTGGACACAGATCCTGGCCGATATTACCGGTAAAAAGCTGGTGGTATTACAACCTGAAGATGCCTCGGCCGTAGGGGCTATTTACCTGGCTATGCAGGTGTTGCATCCCGAAAGCTATGGTCAGCTTACCCATATAGATCATCAGACAGTTATCGAACCCAATACCCAAAACCATGAGCGGTACAGCAAATTATTTCCGATGTTTAAAAAGCTGTACCGTGATCTCATGGATTCTATGCACCGACTGCATGAATTAGATATTTAAAAAGGGGGCTGCTATTAATGATTATTAAACGGATCGGCAAAGGATTTTCCGGCTAAAAGATCCAGAAATTCGGCATCTGTGATCAGGCAGCTGTTTAACTCTTTTGTTAATTCTTCCTTATTCAGGTGCTCACCTATAAAAACAAGTTCGTTATGACGATCGCCAAATTCTTTTGACCAGTTTTTTTCGATCAGTTCCTGGTTCTCTACAAAGTCGTGAAATTTGATGCGTTTTTGATAAGGCATGCTGGCCCACCAGACGCCAGCGTTCTCCAGGCGCGAGGAACCGCCGGCCTGCGAAAAATTCAAGGCATCGTCAGGAGCCGAAGCTATCCAGAACAAACCTTTGGAGCGAATAATGTTTTGCGGAAAATCATGGTGCAGGTAATGGTAAAATCTTTCAGGATGAAACGGTTTTTTTGACCGGAATACGGTTGAGCTTATACCGTATTCCTCAGTTTCGGGTGTGTGCTCGCCATTTAATTCCTTGATCCATCCGGCAGATTGTGATGCTTTGTCAAAATCAAATAGTCCGGTGTTTAGTATCTCGGCAGGATCAATCCGGCCAAATTGGGTATGTAATATTTTAGCGCCGGGGTTTAGTTTAGTGATCACTGCCTCCAATACTTTTACCTGTTTGGGTGATGCCAGGTCGGTTTTGTTGAGCAGTATCACATCGGCAAATTCAATCTGGTCGGTAAGCAGGTTAACGATGGTACGGCGGTCGTTGGGATCATCAACCAAATCGCGGTTTAGTAATAACTCCGAGCTGCCAAAATCCTTATAAAAGTTAAAGCAATCTACCACGGTAACCATCGTATCTAATACCGAAAAACGACTCAGATCGATACCCGCTTCTTCATCAGCGAAATTAAACGTTTGGGCAATGGGTATAGGTTCAGAAATACCTGTGCTTTCTATCAGTAAATAATCAAACCTACCTTCTTTGGCCAGTTTTTCTACCTCAATCATCAAATCCTCGCGCAGGGTGCAGCAAATACAGCCATTGCTCATTTCTACCAGTTTTTCTTCGGTACGCGATAAGGTTTTTTGATTAGCCACCAGTTGCGCATCAATATTCACCTCGCTCATATCATTCACTATAACGGCCACTTTCAGGTTCTGCTTGTTATGCAGTATGTGGTTAAGCAGGGTTGTTTTGCCGCTGCCTAAAAAACCGCTAAGTACGGTTACCGGTAATTTCTTTTCCATCGCTTATTGTTTGATGCAAATATAATCGATTTGTTTTTAAATGCAATTATGTTGCATTTAAAAAAGAAACATAAATTATCTATGAAGGATAGATTTTCTAACAATTACAGGTTAAAAGCCCGGGCAAAGCGGTAGCAACAGTAAACTATTACCGGAGCGGCCAATACATCCATAGTATAATGGATGTGTTGTATAAGGAGTAATGCCATTACAACAAGGGCAGCAATAAGCGCGATAGCTTTGTCACGCTTTCTTTCTAGATGGAGATAAATAAGCACCATGGTAGAGGTATGGCCCGAAAAGAAGAGATCTTTGGTGATGGAGGCATGCCCATAAAAATAACTGGTAAGCGGGTCAACCAGGGGAACAAGGCCTGTGGGAGGATCGAGCTTTACCAATGTGAGCGATATGAAACGGGCGATACAAACAAATATCAGTGTCCAGATATAGGTAGTGCAAACGGCCGGTTTATAAAAAGCCCTAACGGCCATCAGGATACCCATGCCCCATATCAAGGCAAAAATGGGTATCGAAACATCATAAGCCGGTAAATGGGTGAGTACCCAATCATTAAGTACTATGCCATTACGGTCTTCAATTCCCCTGAAAAAACCTGGCATAATATTAATAATAGCCGTAATAAGGATACTGCCAATGAGTAGCTTGACTTGTTTTAAACTGGTATCATAAGCGGTTAACCAGTTTTGTTTTAATCTATATAGAGCGGTATTGGGCACAGTTTATATATGGATAATGCGTTCAAAAATAACTTATTGACATCAATATTAAGTACTTGTTACCAAATAGTTAAAATAAATTCTGTAAAAATATGAAATTAATCTGATGCAATGATGTTGCGTTTTGATTTATATTTGCGCATGAATATTCCAAAAAATACGTCCTGGCTTGATCATATCGGAATAACAGCATCAACGTTGTGTGCTATACATTGCGCTATAGTACCGGTGCTGTTTACCAGTTTGCCATTGCTGGGTTTAAATTTTTTGGCCAATGTTTGGATAGAATGGGGAATGATTCTGCTGGCATTAACCATCGGGACATATTCCATAGGCTTGTCTTACCTGCGCATACACAAACGGTTGTTGCCTTTATGTTTGCTGATAGCAGGTTTTGCCATTATTTTGCTGGGGCATGTGTTTGTACATGGTTGGTCTGAAGTAATTATAGTACCAATCGGCGGATTGCTGATTGCAGCAGCGCATTTTATAAATTATAAATATATAGGTACCTGCAAATATTTAATAAAAGAAAAGGAAAAAATGGCTGTATGTGAGTGAGATAGTCTGTGAATCTGAACTTTTAGCATTTAACCAAACCTTATTTTAAACCCTTAGTTATTCTTGTTAAATTTGTAAGATTTATATTATACCCTAATTGAATGGCACAAACCCGCAATAATTTTCATTTTGAAGATTTGCTGAACAAGCATCATTTAAAAAAGACCGCGCCGAGGCTCAGGGTTTTATCCATGATGTCGTCAAGAAGTGCAGCCACTTCCCAGCCCGATCTGGAAAGTGTGATGAGCGATATTGACCGTGTTACGCTTTATCGTATCCTGAATGCTTTTGAAGAAAAGGGTATTATCCACAAGGTATTTGATTTAAATGGTACGGCTAATTATGCGCTGTGTTCTTCTAATTGCGACGAGGGCCATCATCATGACGACCACCTGCACTTCAATTGTACTAATTGTAAAAATGTTTATTGTTTGGACGACCTGCATCTGCCGGCAATAACTCTTCCCCCTGGATTTGAACCTACTGGTTTTACACTATATGCTACCGGTTTATGCCCAAAATGCAGTAAAAAAGCGGTTAAAAAATGATTCTTAATAAAAAGCTTTTCTACATCGGCATTAACTGCGGGCTGTTATTTTTATTTCTTGGTCTTTGTTCGTTTACGCCTGGTAGGGATACTATTCCAAGTACTTCTACTTTTAAGTTTAAAACCATCATTATTGATGCCGGCCATGGTGGTAAAGATCCTGGTGCCCGCGGATCATATTCTAACGAAAAAACGGTAACACTGGCCATCGCCAAAAGATTAAAGGCGGCTATTGACTCGCAGATCACCAGCGTTAAAACCATCATGACGCGTACCGATGATACTTTTATCCCGCTTAATCAGCGATCGGCTATTGCTAATCAGAATCATGGTAACCTGTTCATCTCTATACACTGTAATTCATCGCCCGAGGGTAATGCGGCTATAGCACACAAAAGAAAAGGGGTGTTATTACTGGTTTATGGTTTCCACCGTTTAAAAGAGCAGGAAGAAGCGGTGCGTGAAAACTCCTCCATATTTATTGAAAAAGATTACAAGCAAAATTATGAGAGCTATGACGAAAGCGATCCGTCTAACCTTATCATCCTCAATGCTTACATTCAAAAATACCGCAAGCAAAGTATCCTTTTTGGCGATTTGTTGAATACTGAATTTGTAGATACCAATGGTCGCGAAAGTAATGGCGTAAAAGAACAGGGCGTATTGGTACTGGCCCACAGCGCTATGCCTGCTGTGCTCATCGAAACAGGCTTTATCAATAACCCAGAGGAGGAAGATTATCTGAACTCACCCGAAGGCCAAAATGAGATTGTTCAGTCCATTATCAGGGCTATTAATAATTATAAAAAAGCAATAGGGGCTTTGTAATCAGGTGATAGTTTATGATCAGACATTGATCAAATTTGAGTGGCTATAGCATGAAGTATAGTCAACTCACTCGGTCTACGCTTCGCTGGAGCGTAAGAAAAATAGATTTGTCATGCTGAACGCAGTGAAACATCTGTTATTGAACTTTTCAATTGTAGAATAGATCCTTCGTGCCTCAGGATGACAAACAAAAAATCCCCTCTATGCGGGAAGCGGCCAGAGAGAGACAAGCGCAGCGACGTCGGGGTGAGTCGATGCCGACTGTAACCAAACGGAAATATCGGTATAAACAACTATATTCGGCTTTAACAACTCTACGCCGATGATCAATACCTGCACCGCTATTTTAAAAACCATCCGCTATACTTTATGCTTTTGTTTACTGATGAATGTGGTATATGCTCAAATCAAAGAGCAGGGTATTATACCAAAGCCTTACCATATCCAAAAAAACGGTGAAGTATTCAGGTTTTCGCCATCATCAGGTATTGCAATCGGGTCGGGTATCAGCACCGACAATCTGATTTTTTTCAACCAATATTTTTGTCAACTGGCAGGATATAGCTTATCAGTCAAAAAAACTACTGCTCCATCCATCCAATTAAATATCGACTCTAATAAGATCACAGCGCCCGAAGGTTATCATCTATCCGTAACCTCAAAACAGATCAATATTATTGGTCACGATCAGGCAGGCGTATTTTATGGTTTACAATCGCTTCTACAGCTGCTGCATCAATCAAACGGAAAAATAACAGTACAGGGCTGTACAATTGAAGATCATCCACGATTTGCTTATCGGGGGATGCACCTGGATGTGTGTCGTCATTTTTTTAAGGTAGATGCCATTAAAAAATGGATCGATATGTTGGCACTCTACAAGATCAATACTTTTCATTGGCATTTGACTGACGACCAGGGCTGGCGCATCGAGATCAAAAAATATCCCTTATTACAAAGTATTTCGGCCTATCGTGATGAAACCATTATTGGTCATAAAAAGGATAGCCCGCACCGGTTTGATGGCAAACCTTATGGCGGCTATTATACTCAGGATGAAGTTAAAGAAGTGGTGGGATATGCTATGGATCGGCATATCAGCATTATTCCTGAAATTGAAATGCCCGGTCATGCATTGGCGGCATTGGCTGCTTATCCACAACTGGGGTGTACCGGCGGCCCCTACAAAACAGCAACCTATTGGGGTATTTTTGATGATGTGTATTGTGCCGGTAACGAGCAAACTTTTACTTTTTTGCAAAATGTACTGGATGAGGTATTGCCGTTATTTCCATCCAAATATATCCACATTGGTGGCGACGAGTGCCCTAAAACCAAATGGAAAACCTGCCCTAAATGCCAGCAGCGTATTAAGGATGAGCATTTGAAAGATGAGCACGAGCTGCAAAGCTATTTCATCGGTCGCATGGAAAAATACCTGAACAGCAAAGGCCGCCAGATTATTGGCTGGGACGAGATACTGGAAGGCGGATTAGCCCCCGGAGCAACCGTAATGAGTTGGACAGGCGAGGAGGGTGGCATTGCTGCGGCGAAGTTGCACCACAACGCCATCATGACCCCCGAAAAATACGTTTACCTGGATTACTACCAATCCTTGTATCCCAGTGAGCCATTGGCCGGAGGAGGCTATACTCCTTTAAGTAAAGTATACAACTACGAGCCGATAACCAAAGAATTAAGCGGCGATGAAGCCAAATATATTAAAGGTGTGCAAGCCAATGCATGGAGTGAGTACCTTGCCAGTACCGCGCAAGCCGAGTATCAGATATTTCCACGGATACTGGCTTTGGCCGAAATTGGGTGGACAGATAAAGTAAATAAAAACTACCCCAACTTTTTGAAACGGTTACGCTACGAACAACCATTACTTAAACAATTAAATATCAATGCTGCTGATACTTTTGACGAAATTACCGACAGTGTAATGGAGTCGGCAGATCATCAGGTACAGTTGGCTTTAAGCAGCACATTGCCGGGTGGACAAATCTATTATACCACCGATGGAACTGTGCCGGAGGGAAAAAGTAAAAAGTATAGTAAACCGTTTATCGTATCCGCATCAGGACATATAAAGGCAGCCGTATTCAGTGATACTAAGCAATACGGACGCGTTTATGAAAAAGATTTTCATCTCCACAAAGCCATCGGAAAAACGGTAACGCTGGTCAATCAACCACAGGGTGGATATAACCCCGGCAACACATTTGGTCTGGTGAACGGAGTTTTTGGCAGTAAACTATATAACGACGGACAATGGTACGGTTTCAATGGTGATGATTTGGAGGCGGTAGTTGATCTGGGGAAAATTCAGCCGGTATCACAGCTGGGTATCAATATTTTAAAATACCACTGGCAAAAAATGTGGGAACCCACACTGCTCACTTTTGAAACATCAACAGATGGTGAAAACTATACCGAAGTATATCGCCAAACCACTTTTAACGATAATGGCATCAATGCGGTAAGGGCGAATATAAAAGCTACACAAGCTCGGTACATCCGTGTAAAAGGCACTAATAAAGGCATCATCCCACCCGGCGAATATATTGCCGGTGCCAAAGCTTGGTTAATGGTGGATGAGTTGATAGTGCGGTAGATGTCTGAACTTGAATTTATCGAATTTTAGAATTACCCGAATTCTGAAAATTCCAAAATTCGATAAATTCGAGTTCAGACAGCCATCCATATTTTTTTTCCTAATTTTATACCAAACACTAATGCGTGCGTTATGTTGAAATAATATAATGTTTATTATGCAATTATTTTACACAGAAAGCACCGCGAGGACAACTACTCCATGAGCAAAGTATTTACAATAACCGAGGGTTTAGAAAATATGGGTGCTTTACGAACGGGCGGCCAGGGCTCAGTTTACAAAGGCAGGCGCTACGGCCCCATCATTACCGCAGTAAAACTATTACCTACCCCCATCCATACCGAAAGTACCGACGATAAGAATTTTCGTAATTTTCAAAACGAGGTTGAAAAGCTAAAAAAGGTAAACGAAGAACCTAACCCTAATGTAGTTAAGATCCTGAATTCGGGCATTACAGAAAGTGGTTCGTTTCCGTTTATCGAAATGGAATTTATTGATGGCCCAGATCTGGAGGATCTGTTGAAGCCGCCACACGAGCCCATCTTCACCATTAAAGAGATCATTAAACTGGCCGATCAGTTGGCTAACGCCTTGTCGCACTGCCATAAGGTCTCTGTAAAGCACGGTGATATCAAAAGCAATAACGTCAAATTTAATATCCATACGGGAAATTATGTATTGTTGGATTTTGGTCTTTCGGCCATGTCCGATGATCAGCGCCGTACCAGTATCCGTCACGCCGGGGCCATAGAGTTTATGGCGCCCGAGCAAAATGAGGGGCTGATGTATTTTCAGACCGACGTATACAGCTATGGCGTTATTCTTTATGAGTTAATAGCGGGCCAGGTACCGTTCCCACTACGCGATAATGGCGAAACCGCGCGTAATGCCGTAATGCTGGCCCATATGGAATCGCCGGTGCCGGATGTGATGGAACTGCGCAGAAACAATCTGCCAGAAAGTTGGGCCGATAAGAAAAAAGAGCACGAAATGCTGGTGCCGGCCTGGCTGCTTCAAATAGTAGCCAAATGCCTTAAAAAAGACCCGGATGATAGGTTTGCTGACGGTATTGAGCTGCAGGAAACGCTGATGCACAGTAGTATATCGGCAGTAAGCAATAACCAGGGTGATGACACCTGGAACTCGTCTGTATTGCTCAAAGAGAACGAGCGTTTGCAAGGCCTGCTTTTGTATTACCAGGAGGCTGAGAATAATAAAACCATTCAGCCGGCGATAGGTGAAGGGATTGAAAGACCTGTAGACGATGGAAAGCAGGTGCGCATGTCGAAACCGATTTTTTTATTGTTTATGTTTCTACTGTGCGGGTTTACCGTGTTTTCGGCAGTAGTGCTGAGCAAATATGGCGACAAGATATATCACGGAGTTTATAACCGGCTTTTTAAATCGGCAAAAAAGCCCGTGGATTCTACCAAAAACGTTATTCTTCCTCAAAAGAAGGAGCCGGAAAAACAACAACCAGATACAACTCCTGCTAATGATGAATCGGGTATACCACCAGATGTTGACTCGCAGGCCGATTCGATACTTAAGGGGATGAAATATAAAAAATCAGGAAAAGAGGAGCCCCAGTTTTATCGCGACAGCGCCAAAACAAAGGACACGTCCAATTTGAATTTTTAGATTTGAGTATAATATTATTTAGAGTTTAGAACTTAATATAAAGAATGGAACCAAAATCAACATTCTGGCAAAAAATAGGCTTGCAGGATTGGTTTTTACCCAACGGTAAACCAGCCAATGCGGCAGCCGAAAGTATAAAGGCACTTACCCCCGATGATGTTTATTTATACATCATCGAAAAATTTAAAGAATCTATCGGTCAGCTTTCATTTGCCGATAGGGTGGTATTTTATCACGAATTCATCATCAGCTTTAACGAAGAAGATTACCAGGAGTTTATCAATAATCGTTCGGGCCTGTTCGGTATTATCGTTAACGAATCGGTAAAGAAATTCTATGAGCTGCTACGCGAATACCAGGAAGTTGGTAAAAAGGTAGAGCCCTCCAGCTCCAAATGGGTGTTCCGGCTGGTTTCGCATCCCGATTATGCCAAAGGCGATAAAGGTTTTATTGGTAAGCTGTTACCGGGCAGCGATAAAAAGGAAGAGAATTTACGGGTAACCTTTATCCCCCGCCATACAGGTGTGGCGCAAACGCTCGACATCAGCAACGATATACTGAAGGGCTTTACCTATTACAGCGAAGGTTACTATGAACTGCCTTATGCTTATGATCTGAACCATAAAGAAAAAGAAATTGACCGCCCCGGCGATAAAGTGTTGGCCCGCCTGGATACTATTATGCCCGATAAGCAGTTTGTGGGCCGGAAGGTAGAGTATCTGGTAAAAGATGATGATATTGTAGTATCGGGCAATGAAGAAAGCCGCGAAGAACGTGCCGTGTTCAAAGTGCCCAGCGATTGGGTAAATACACCTCACCTGCGTATCCGGCTTAACAAGGCCGACGGTAAATTTTACCTGGCTTCGTTTGGCGAGCTTACCTTAATTAATGAGCAGGAAGTGCCTCGCAGCGATGTAAACGCGCCACAATGGGTGGATCTGCCCTTTAACTCCAAAATATTGCTGAATGGCATCATTGGCATCAACCTATTTAAACCCGAAGTATAATGTCGCAAATATTATCATTCGGGTTGTTAGCAATAGGCGTTTTATTATTAATGGCCCATTTTATCGACATCAAAAATTCCAGTAAAAACCATGGCAAATAATTTTTTCGGAATAACAGATATTGGCCGGCAGCGGGATAATAATGAGGATACCTTTATTGCCCAAAAATCCGGTGATGGCAATTTTATTATTGCCTGTGTAATTGATGGCGTAGGCGGCTATGTGGGTGGGGAAGTAGCGGCCGATATAGCACGCGAGTGTATCCTGGAACAGCTCTCCTATATTGCCGGTGATGTGGTGCCTTTACTGGTAAATACCATTAATATAGCCAATCAAAAAATATACGACAAAAAGAAAACAGACAAGCAATTGGAGAGTATGGCCTGTGTGCTCACACTGGCCGTGATTGACATGCAGAACAACCAATTTTATTACGCCCATGTGGGCGATACCCGTTTGTATCTGTTGCGTGACCATACCCTGATCAAGATCTCCAAAGATCATTCCTTCGTTGGTTTTCTGGAAGATTCCGGGCGGTTGACTGAAGAAGCGGCCATGGATCACCCAAAACGAAACGAGATTAATAAGGCACTTGGGTTTAATCCCGAAATATCTAAGGACCCAGATTTTGTGGAGACGGGGCATTCGCCTTTTCTTCCCGGTGATACTTTACTGGTTTGCAGCGATGGCCTGACCGATCTGGTTGATAAAAGTCTCATCACGGCTATCCTGACCGGTAGTGACTCCATTGAAGAAAAGGGCCAAAGACTAATTGATGCCGCCAACAGCAAAGGTGGAAAAGATAATGTTACCGTAGCCCTGGTTCAAAATGATAAGGCCCCGCGGCAACATAGCGCTACCCGCCCCGCAACAGCAAAAGTTACTGATGAGATCATCGATCCGCTGGCGCAGCCTAAACTGCCCGATGGTCCGGTATCTATCCCGGTAAGGAAAAAAAGTAATCGGGGAAGTATGATCATGCTTTTTATATTGCTGGTTTTGGCTTTAGCCGGTTTCTTGTGGCAGTTTTGGCTCAATTATCAGTTGAAGCAAACAGCAGTAAAAGTACCGGTCATCCCTGTTAAGGTAAAGAATGCCCAGGAAATTAAACTGCAGGATACCATCAATAAGCTTAAAGGAAAAACGCTGATTTTATCTGCCGCCGATTATCCCCAGCCCATTATTTTAACCGATAGCCTGCATATTGATGGCGACAGTTTGTATATCAAAGCAAAAGGAAATATTCTGTTTAAATGCGATTCCCTATACCGCGGCCCTGCGCTTACATTGGCCGCTACCTGTAAGTTCATTGTGCTGGATAGCGTTGCTTTTGAAGGTTTTAATACAGCTATTACTACGCATAACGATGCCCTGGTGTTAAAGCATGTAATATTTAATAGTTGTGTAACACCGGTACAAACCTCATACAGTTTCCCGGCTAATAAACAGGTTTCTGGAAGACTGTTTGGAGGCATGTTTAAAATAGACAGTTTGAGAGGAGTCAAGAACCAAGAGTCAGGAATCAAGACAAAATAATGAGGGATGGAGAAATTTTTTAGTTGTAAAAGTATAAACCAAAAATTAAGAAACGTCAGTCAGCAATCTGGATTAAGAATATTGAATAAACTCTTGATTCTTGACTCTTGGTTCTTGACTCTATCTTCTACTCAAAATGGATAAGTCACCAGGCAGGGGAATGGAGCGGCTGTTTTTATTGCTGACCGGTATTATACTGGTTGCGCTTTTTGGCAAACTTTATTTTGTACTGCAACAAAAGTTTGTGGATGTAGATAAGCGGCTTCAGGATGGCACCATCGTTAACCTCAATACACCTAATACCGCCCGTAACGTGGCTGCTTTGTTACAAAAAGGGTATTATTTTGATGATCCCAAAGATGTTGATTATATCCGGGCCACTATAGCTTCCAAAGTCAATGTTGGTGAACAGATTGATAATGCTGGTGAGCTGAACAAACGCCGCTACTATGTAAATGCCGATGACGCTTTCGCTAATGGGGGTGAATCATTCAAAAAAAGAGTGCAGGTGTCCCGTTCTTTATTGGGCTATACCGGCGATGATTCCGTTCGCTTTACACAAGAACGTGTTCATCCCCCGCAATTACCGGCACAAACCGACCTGGGCTTGGGCGAATACAGTATATCTGGAACCATCCATCACAAAGAACAGGCTATTGGTGGTGTGCTGGTTAGGCTGAACATGATATTACCACAGGATAGCATCTATACCGATGAAGAAACCATAGCCAGAGGAACCACCACACAAGCATCCGCCGCTTATAAAAAAGTTTATGTGATCAACGCGGATAAAAAGCGCCAGCTGCAATCGCTCACAGCCTTTGCCCGTACCGATGCCGAAGGACATTACGCTTTTAAAAACCTGCCGACCGGCAAAGCTTTCGAAGTACTGCCATTACAACCGGGTTTTGAATTTGGCCGCTCACAGGGTGTGGTAGAGTTGAATAAAGATAAAACGCTTAATTTCAGCCAGGCACCACACACGATAAAGCTATTATCTACTCGCGATTTTAATATCCTGAAAAAGGAAGGAGCCTTCATCGTTCGTACACATGAGGAGTTTAACGAATGGTACTGGATCATCGTAGGAAGTTTTCTTGCAGGTTTCGTGATCATACACCTGCTGCTCAGCACGCTTTATCCGCAGGCCGATCAGTTGATATTGCCACTGATCATGTTGTTAACCGGTATTTCCATATTAACGCTATTGAGTTTACAAGATCCATTGCGCGATCGTTTTTTGGCTAAAGACACCTTAATATATTTAGGCATTGGAGTGGGTGGTATCTGCATCATGCAATTCTTCAACTTGCGTCGCTTTAATGCCGATTCAACGCTGTATAGATTATTGTTTTTTAAAGGTGCACGCAGCGCGGCCAATGGCTGGCCCTGGGCTTTGGTGGCTATGGCCTTATTATTCGGTACTATTTTATTTGGTACCGGCCCCGAAGGCAGTGGGGTAAAGGTAAATCTGTTGGGTGTGCAGCCCAGCGAGATTGTAAAATACCTGATCATGATATTTCTGGCCGGCTTTTTTGCTGCTAATGAAAAATTCATCAGTCAGTATGCCAGTTGGGGTAAGCGCTGGTCGTTCTTCTCCTTCGCACTCATCGCTACGGTGATCACCCTGTTGCTGTTTTTGGTACTGGGCGATCTGGGCCCGGCGATGGTGATCTGTTTTACCTTTATTATCCTGTTCTCTTTTTCGCGCGGCGATTTTATGTACATGGCTGCTTATGTGATACTGTTTGTACTGGCCACCTGGATTTTTGAAAATGTGTGGATCAGTGCGGCTATTACTTTTGGTGTATGGGGTATTGTGGCGTTTTTTAAACCACGCTTGCTGAGCGAATCGTCCTTTATGGCCTTGATCGTGATCACGGCATTTTTAACCATCGATAAGATTCCTGGTCTGGACAAGATCATTCCCGGGCCAGTAGAACGTTTAACAGAACGTAAAGCCATCTGGCAGGATCCCTGGAACAATGAAGTGTATGGTGGCGACCAGGTTGCCAACGGACTTTGGGCCATGGCTAGCGGAGGCTTAAGCGGCACCGGTGTAGGCCAGGGTTTTGCCAAAACCATTCCCGAGGCGCATACCGACATGATCCTGCCATCCATCGGCGAAGAATTTGGCTGGGCTGGTATGGCCGCCATCTTTATATTGTTCCTGCTTTACCTGCATCGTTCCATCATCATAGGTCGGCAAACAGGCACACCGCTGTTGTTTTACCTCAGTGCGGGTATTGGAGTTTGTAGTTTTGTGCAGTTCATCCTCATAGCCGGTGGCTCTATCGGGGCATTGCCCTTATCCGGCGTATCCCTGCCGTTTGAAAGCTATGGTGGCTCATCGCTGGTCATCAATATGGTGGCGGCGGGTTTCCTGTTGTCGGTATCTTCTGTAAAAGGCACGCAGGTACAAATGAGTTTTATCACCAAACAACAGGATAAAAACCTGGTACCAGCTTTGGCAGCTGCTTTGGCCGCGGTAATTTTGCTCACCGTGAATGTTTCGCGCTATAGCGCTGATAACAAACACTGGGTAGTAAAACCTGCTTTGGTGGCCGATAAAGGCGGTCTGCGGATGTTCAGCTATAATCCGCGTATTGCCATATTGATGAATAAACTGCAGGCGGGCTCGTTGTTGGATCGAAATGGATTGATCCTGGCTACCAGCAAACCTGAACTGATTGAAAAGCAAAAAGAAAAACTGGCAGCAAGTGGTTTAACAACCCATTATGATTTGGATTCAGCCATGCATAAGCGGTTGGAGCGGTATTATCCTTTTGAAGAAAATATGTTTTTCTGGACGGGCGACGAAAACACCGGTGTATTTAACGGCAGCACCAACGGCTATTTCGCCGAGTATGAACATGCCGCCGAGCTGCGCGGCTTTAAAATGCCGATAACCAGCTATAATGTTAAAGCATCCCGCTACCAGGAAGATCGATTTTTACCCCGCGGCATGAAGGAGATGACCGTGAGCAAACGCGATTACAGTGCGTTAGCTCCGCTGTTGCTGGCTGATATAAACGGTCCTGAAATAGCCGCCTTTAAAAATAAAAACCGCGATGTACAATTGACTGTAGACGCTGAATTACAAACCGGGATACAGCAAGCCATAGCAGCCGATACCTCCTTACAGGATAACCGGGTTTCGGTGGTAGTGATGGAAGCCAATACCGGCGATGTGCTGGCTTCGGCAGTGTACCCGTTGCCACCTGTGCATAACTGGGATCAACTGACCATGTCGCAGGGCGATCAGAATAAACTGGCCACCTGGATGACTACGACCGACCTGGGTTTTACCTATGCCTCGCAACCGGGATCGACGGCCAAAGTGCTTACGGCCATGTCGGCATTTAATAAGCTGGGTATTGGCGCTGCAGATGTGGTGTACCATGTAAGTACCGAAGAACGTATCCGTACTAAAGGCATCGAACCCGATGAAACCGGGATGATCACCATGGCCAGGGCCATTGCCAAATCAAACAACGTGTATTTCATCAAACTGGCCAATCAACAACACCTGGAAGAGTATATGGGTAACCTGTATATGAAAACGGGTATGTTTTTGCATGGCGTAGGCGGTTATTATTATAATAAACCACCCGAAAATGATGAGCAGGAAGAAAAATGGCGTAATCTTTGGCGCAAAACCGAGTTTAACACCAAACCCCGTTATGATCCTAACAATATCCATAAAACCAGGGCCAAAGGCATCTCGGGTATGGCCTGGGGACAAGGCGAATTGATTGCGACCCCGGCGGCTGTTGCCCGACTCATATCGGGCGTAGCTAATGAGGGGATGTTGCACCCTAACCGTTTTGTGCTCAAGGTCAATGACACGGCAATAGCAGTAAAGCCAGCCTTTAAGCTAGCCGAAAAGCCGGAATATGCAGCTTTGCTGAAACAATATATGATAGCGCAAAGTGCACCAAAAGTGCCTATATTGCACATAGCGGTGGCCGGTAAAAGCGGTACGCCAGAGCGTATTGTAAAAAATAAAAGCGTGAATGATGGTTGGTATGTGTTTTTTGCCCCCGAGGCTAAAGGCACAGGCAATATGGTGGTTTGTATCCGGATAGAATCAACCCGGGGTTCATCAGATGCTGTTCGGCTGGCTGGAAATCACATCATCCCGCTGTTATTGAAAAAAGGTTACATGAAAAGTCTCGAGCCTGAAAAAGTGGTAGCTCGTGAAAAAGTGGAAGCGCCTGAGGAAATAAATTTTCCGGGGGATACCACGCAGTAAGGAAGCTTTTGGAACAATGATTTTTGGAACAAGGAGTAAAGATTTTTAGATAAAGGATTTTGGGATCGAGGAGTAAAGACAGAACTGTAAAAGTATTTTGTATCGTTCAAAAATCTTTGTTCCTCGATCCCAAAATCCTTACTCAAAAAAAGGAAATATGGCATTTAAATTATTCAGAAATAAGGGCGAGAAACGCGATTGGGATGTGAAAAGTCTGCGCGATGCCCTTTTGCGTTTTATCAAAGAGTCGTTACAAAAAGTAGAAGGTGGCGAGGGTGGGCATATCAAGGAGCTGCTGCTCTATATAGCAACAAGTGCCGAGGACAAGCACTTGTATGAAGGCGCAGTTTATATTCACGAGAAAGAAAAATTCAGAAACGAGGTGCAAAAAATTGCCGATGATTATGCGCTTGACTTACCATCTGATTGGACAATTGAGGTGGAATTTGTGGATGAGTTACCTCCGGAAGCAAACTCTATTCCGGACCTGGATGCTGCATTCCTGATGCACACCCGCCGGCAGGTAATGCATAACGCGTCATCAGCAGTAGCTTATATCCGGATATTGAATGGGGAAGCCGAGCAGGAGGAATACATGATCAAGGCCACCGACGATAAAATAAACATCGGTCGCGATAAAAAAGCGGTAACCGATAATGGTTCTTTCCGGCTAAACAAATTGGTGTTCCCGGCTGACAGCAAAGATGAAAGCAATAAATTCATTAGCAGACAGCACGCCCATATTGAATGGAATAAAGACTCGGAATGCTTCATGATATTTGCTGATGAAGGTGGTGTGCCTCCCCGTAACAAAACTAAAATCCATATTGCTGCTGATGGGAAAATGATTAAGCTGAATTCTACGCAGATCGGTCACCCTATGAGCGAAGGCGACCAGGTGATCCTGGGCGAATCGGCGGTGTTTCTGTTCAGTACCAAAGCAGAAGGATAATGACCGTTATCAGATCACTACTCATTTTTATCCTGGCCGGCCTTTTTGAAATAGGCGGCGGTTACCTGGTTTGGCAATGGTTAAAAGAAGGCAAACCATGGTGGTATGGCCTTTTAGGCGGTGTAATACTGGCCCTTTACGGTGTGGTAGCCACCTGGCAAACCGCAAACTTTGGTAGGGTATATGCTACGTATGGCGGTATATTTATTGTATTGGCCCTGCTCTGGGCCTGGAAAGTGGATGGTTTTCGTCCGGATAAATATGATATCATCGGTGCGTTAGTAGCCTTGATAGGAACTTTCATTATTATTTACATGCCGAGAAACGCGGTCTAGACTCACCCCGTCTGCACTTCGTTGGACGACCCTCTCTTCGGCTTCGCCGGAAAGAGGGTGAAAAAGATCCCCTCTATGCGCGAAGCGGAGAGAGGGGTGACAAGCGCAGCGATGTCGGGGTGAGTCGTCTCGATCCTTGCTCCAAATCTCCCTTTTATTTCTTATCCTACATTAAGTGTAAACCTTGTTTTACACGGTAACTTTGAATCATCAATTAAAACAATTATTAATTTTTGATCACGAAAGGAAGATAATGGAAAATACAATAAACGGCATCCACCACATTACTGCAATTGCAGGTAACGCCAAAAAAAACTATGATTTTTACACCCGTGTTTTGGGTTTAAGGCTGGTTAAAAAAACAGTAAACTTTGATGATCCGCAAACTTACCACCTGTATTATGGTGATAAGTTGGGTACACCTGGTACCATCCTTACTTTTTTTCCATGGGAAGGTATTACCGCCGGTAGGAGAGGTGCACGTCAGGCTACCGAAATTGGTTATAGCGTACCCGAAGGCAGTTTGGATTTTTGGTTAAAAAGACTGGAAGCTAATAATGTACTGTATAACAAACCGGCCGAAAAATTTGGCGAACAATACCTTACTTTATTGGATCCGGATGGATTGAAGTTGGAACTGATAGTCCCCAAAACTGCCGATAGCAGGCTGCCCTGGGAAACCGCAGAGGTGAAAGCAGAAAATGCTACCCGTGGTTTCCACAACATCACCATCACTACCAATAAAATGGATGCTACAGCCAAAATATTAACCGATGTGTTTGGTTATAAATTATTGGAACAGCATGTGAACCGTTTCCGCTTTGTAACCGATGCGGTAGATAACGCGGCCATAGTTGATCTGGTTGAAGTAGCCGGAGAAGTTGCAGGTCATGTAGCCGGAGGTTCGGTACACCACGTAGCATTCCGTGTTAAAAATGAGGAGATATTAATGCAATACCGCGAAAAGATTGCTGCATTGGGTTTACATATCACCGACAAGATCGACAGGAATTATTTTTACTCGCTGTATTTCCGCGAACCGGGTGGCGTATTGTTTGAGCTGGCTACCGATAATCCTGGTTTTTCTGTTGATGAACCGGTTGATCAATTGGGTAGCGGTTTAAAATTGCCAGCACAATATGAGAATATTCGCGAGGATCTGGAAAAATCGTTACCTTCATTAATATAAAATCATGTACACGCATCGTAAACAGATAGTTACCGCGGGCGAGCCCGCAGATCAGGCCAAAAAAGCCATGATCATGCTGCATGGGCGTGGGGCATCGGCGGTGAGTATCCTCACTTTAAAAGATCACCTGCAACTGGATGGTTATGCCATTTTTGCACCACAGGCTACCGAACACAGCTGGTACCCTTATAGCTTTATGGCGCCGATAGCGGATAACCAGCCGGCATTGGATTCGGCGCTGGAAGTGATTGGTAGTTTGGTGGAGGATATCAAGCAGCAGGGCATAACGCAGGAGAATATTTATTTCCTTGGTTTTTCGCAGGGAGCATGTTTAACGCTGGAGTATGTGACTCGCAATGCCGGTAAATATGGTGGTGTGATAGCTTTTACAGGAGGATTGATAGGTGAAAGGCTGATCAATGAAAACTATAAAGGCGATTTTGATCAAACCCTGATACTCATTACCACCGGCGATCCTGATCCGCATGTGCCTGTTAGCCGTGTAAATGAAACGGTGAGCCTGATCAAAAAGCTCAACGCCAACGTTACCCTGAAAATATATAAGGGCCGTCAGCACACGGTAACTGCCGAAGAGTTGGCTTTGGCTAACAATATATTATCATAAATATATCTCCAATAAGTAACAAAAAAGGCCGCTGAGAAGCGGTCTTTTTTGTTCATAACAGTAAATACTGCTATCTCTTTTAAGTACCTAGCAGATCATGTTGTCCGTAGTTTCAATTGGTTCATTTTTTTCCATCAAACAAGCACCCTGCACAGTTGCACCAATAACCACTCCCGCTGATAGCAGTACCAGATTCTTGATAATGTACTGGCCTAACAAAGTAGGAACAAAAATATTAACAGTCCATGTATCATGCGGAAAAAAGAATAAAGGCAACATGGTTCCCACCATTTGAAAATAAAGCAATAATAAAGTAAAGCTAAGCCATCGTTTAAAAATGAGTCCTAAACCTATGGTGCACTCCCAACAGGCAAGTATAGGCAAAGCTACAATGGGCTTAACCAAACCAAAAGTTAATTTATAAATGGTTTTTCCTGCAATTACTTCGGCGGCACTTAATCCGTGAAAAAATTTGATGGCACCAAACCAGATAAAAACAATCCCTAAAGAAACCCGCAATATGCTAAGCCCGTTTTTTACCTTCCATTTAACCATAGTGCGCTCTGTGGTTATTGCAAAATTAATGAACCTGCTTATCATAAAAGGAAGTTTAGATAGATGTGTATATCAGATGTATACCACAGATACGGGAAAAGTACTTCGACAGGTTTTCGATTTTAGGAAATAACTTACACCCTTGTTGTTTAGAGATATCATGTTTCAGGTTGAGTATATCTTTCAGAGAAATCAACCTGCAAAAACCTGTTTATTTCTCCAATCAGTTTTCTTATTCTGCAACGCGCGTTAAGTTAAAATTAATTTTATTTCAATTTAATACAACCAATTCCTATATATTTTGTTGGTCTTATAACTGTTTGTTATACAGGTTATTTGTAGGCCGACAACTCAAATTAACCTTTATTGTGAAGTATTTGCAGCTTATCATTTCATATGATAAGCTATAAAATAGCATTGTATCACTATCAAAACCAAATATAAAACTATGGATAAACATCAACAAAATCACCGCCTCAGCAGCTTAACATTCATCAACAAAAAGTGGAGTAGATAATACTTTTTGACATAGATGGGCCAAACCGGTTTAGCCGAATTTCATTAACCAATACATTAACCAAACACAACCAAGGTATGCAATTAAACTTTACGAGTAGGGTATTATATGCGCCCCGGACAACAACCTCCAAGCTATTTTTAATCTTAAAACTAACGGGTTTATTACTGATCACGGGCTGTTTACAGCTTAGGGCTAAAAGTTTCACAGAAGCTCCTCCGGAACCCATAACTATAACGGGCCAGGTGAAGGATTCTCAAAATCAACCGTTACCGGGTGTTAATGTGAAAATAAAAGGAACAAATATTGGAGCAACCACTGGCACCGACGGTAAATTTAGTTTACAGGCTGATGATAACGCCGTATTGATATTCACTTTTGTGGGTTTCAGAACCAAAGAAGAACCTGTAAATAAACGAACCTCTATCGATGTGGTATTGGAAGAAGATAAGACCCAATTAAACGAAGTAGTGGTGGTAGGCTATGGTAATCAGGAACGGAAAGATGTAACCGGCGCTGTGGGAACAGTTAAAATGTCGAACATCAAAGAGATCAAAGCGGCTAGTGTTGATCTGAAGCTGGCCGGGCAACTGGCCGGCGTAACCGTGAACCAGGTAACGGGTACCCCAGGTGGTGGTGTATCTATCAATATCCGTGGCGCGGGTTCAGTGGGTGCCGGCGACGATCCCTTGTATGTAATCGACGGTTTTCCTATCTCCCCCGGGTTTGATCAGTACTCCAATCCGCTCAGCACCATTAATCCCGATGATATTGAAAATATCAGCGTGTTAAAAGATGCCGCTTCTACGGCTATATATGGCTCACGCGGGGCAAACGGTGTTATATTGATCACCACCAAAAGGGCTAAAAAAGGAGAGTCATCAGTAACTGTAAATACATCCACTGGTATCCAGACCATATTGCCCAAAAGTAAGCTCAAAATGATGACCGCCTCTCAGTTTGCACAGTGGCGTACGGAGGCTATACAGGACGCCAACAAAGTTAACGGCACCAATGACCCTATACCAGATGCGTATAAAAACCCGGCATCGCTGGGTAAAGGCACCGATTGGTTTGATGCGGTTACCCGGGTGGCTCCCATGCAAAATTATGATGTAACTATTGCCAATGGTACTGATAAGGTAAGGTCTTTATTTTCCTTAGGCTATTTTGATCAGGAAGGCACGGTGCTGAATACCGGTTTTAAAAGATATTCCTTAAAGGGTAATATGGACGCTCAGGTGGCCAAAAACGTAACTGTGGGTTTAAGTATAGCGCCAACTTACAGCCTTCGTAAATTGCAGGAAACAGATGGGCATTTCCAATCTGCGGTGCTGAGCCAGGCTTATCTGGAAAGCCCGCTGGTGCCCGTAAAACAACCCGATGGCTCGTATACTAATGTAGTAGGCTCGCCCGGTACATTCCAAAATGCCAACCCGGTAAGCGAACTGGTAAATACAACCAATAAACGAAATGAATTTCGTATACTAGCCAATACCTATGCAGAATGGCAGATTATCCCGGGATTAACCGCCAGGTCAACCTTTGGGGTTGATTATCAAACCAAATCGCAGGATTATTTCAGACCATCTTTCCTGGGCGCATTCAACAATCATAACATCGATGGTACGCAGGTAAAGGCAATTGGCTCAGTTACCTCGGTAAATTCCCTTAACTGGCTTAATGAAAATTCCGTTAACTATAAAAAAACTTGGGGCAATCATACTTTAACCGTATTTGGCGATTATTCCATTCAACAGGAAACAGATCATAACCGGTTTACCTTCGGAACAGGCTATCCGGATGATGTTGTCAAGTCAATTGGAGCTGCAACCATTATAACAGCTCCAAAGGATGCCAATAATGATCAGGACTGGCGGCTACTGTCACTTATCGCCCGTGTAAATTATGCTTATAAAGATAAATACTTGTTAAGCGGATCTATCCGCCGTGATGGTTCTTCGAGATTTGCTCCGGGACACCGATGGGGAACATTTCCTTCGGTATCAGGCGGATGGCGGATCTCTGACGAATCCTTCTTTCCAAAAATACCGGCTATTGAACAGGTGAAATTTACTGCCAGTTATGGTCTTGCCGGTAATAATAATGTAGGTAACTATGATTACATAGGATCAATTGATCAAACCAATTACACCTTTGGCGGCGGCCTTGCACCAGGCCAATCCATAACCACATTAGGCAATGCCGACCTGGGTTGGGAAACCACCAGGCAACTTGACATCGGCATGGACCTTTCGCTGCTGAAAGGGCGCATTTATTTAATCGCAGAGTATTATAACCGCTATACCCAGCGGATGCTGCAATACATTCCGGTACCTATTGTGTCGGGCTATGGTTACGCTTTATCAAACGTAGGTAATGTGCGTAACCGTGGTTGGGAGTTTACGCTAACCACCAAAAATATTATAGGCAGTGGGTTTAACTGGAGTACAGATATGAATATATCTTTTAACCGTAACAAAGTATTGAGTTTGGGGCCAACTCAACAGATATATGATGCCCCCGCCAACGATAACCCAACTAATATTACCAAGGTAGGCCTGCCGCTGGGGCAGTTTTACGGTTATATATTCCAGGGGATATTCCAGAACCAGGCCGAATTAGACAAATATCCGCATTTTGATGGCGAGCAGGTGGGTAATATACGCTACAAGGATGTCAACGGTGATGGGGTAATTGATGGCGGCGACCAGGTGCCGATTGGCAATCCATGGCCAAAATTTACCTTCGGTTTTAATAACCACTTTTCATACAAACACTTTGATATGAATATCATTTCGGCTGGTTCTGTAGGTGGCCATGTGTTTGACGTATACAAGCAGTTTACCACCAATCTGGATGGGGTGTTCAATGTGGAGCAATCTGTGATACAACGCTGGCGTTCTGCCAGTCAGCCGGGCGCCGGGCTTTTGCCAACAACGGTATCCAATACTAACCTGGCCCGTGATTATTATCCCTCGTACTGGGTAGAAAGCAACTCTTATCTCATGGTTAAGAATATTGACCTTGGGTACAACTTTAAAACCAAATTCAGTAAAAATTTCAGGGTTTATTTCAGCGCACAGAATGCTATCCTGATTACCGGTTACAGAGGTGGTAACCCCGAGGTAGGTATTGATGGGCAGGAAGGGAACCGATCTCTTTCACCAAATGTGAATTTTACCGGTTACCCTGTTTCTGCTATTTATACCGTGGGCTGTAACGTAACTTTTTAGAGGGGTTTTGGGAGCAAGGATCTTTGGAACAAGGATCAAAGATTTTTAAACCAATGAACCAATAAACTAATAACTGAAGACATGAAAAAATACTTATATATATTATTGATCCTTACCGCTGCCGGGATAGCCGGCTGCAAAAAGGACTATTTGGACCGTCAGCCAACTTCGACCCAAAATGCCGAAAATTTTTACAAAACGCCTGCCCAGTTTACGCAGGCCGTTAATGGCGCTTACGCACCTTTGCAAGGTTTATATACAGGCTCTTTTTGGGCGATGGGCGAAATGCGATCAGACAATACCTCCTATGAATTTGATCCGGACGATCGCTCCGGCACTAATAAAGAGGAGATAGACGAATTCAGGGAACTAAACAATAATGACATGGTGGGTGCTTTTTTTAGTTCCTGCTATACCGCTATAGGGAGATGCAATGTGATTCTTGCCCGGTTACCCGCAGCTAAATTGCCTGCTGCCATTGCTGATACGATAGGTGGCCAGGCCAGTTTTTTACGCGCTTTTAACTATTTTAACGTGGTGCGGATGTTTGGTGATGTACCGCTGGTATTAACAGAAACTCAATCGGTAGGTGATGCTTATAAAGGGGCCACCAAAGCCCACGCTGCCGATGTGTACACCCAGATAATTGCCGATGCTACTGATGCTATAGCCAAATTACCCCTTAGTTATTCGGGTTTAGGCAATAAAGGCCGGGTTACCAAAGGCACGGCCGAAACCCTGCTGGCCGAAGTATACATGACCCAGAAAAAATTTGATCTGGCCGTGCCATTGCTGCGGGCTGTTATCTCGTCGAATGTTTATAGCTTAAACGCCAATTACGCCGATAATTTTGATATCAACAAAGAAAATGGCCCCGAATCGATATTTGAGATCCAATATATTGAGGGACCTAATGGGTTGGGTAGCGATTTTATTGACACGTTTGCACCCTGGGATGTATATGATACATCGGTAACGGGGCATACATTAGATAATGGTGCCCAAAATGGTTGGAACATACCTACCCAGGATTTGCTGGATGCTTATGAACCCAATGATAAAAGAAGAGCTGCATCGGTTGATGAAACTTTTACATCAGATCAATATGGTATTATCATGCCTTACATCAAAAAATACCAGAGTATTGGTGCGGTTAAAGGTATCACCGGTAATAATTTTCCGGTGTATCGTTACTCCGATGTGTATCTGATGCTGGCCGAATGCCTGAATGAGCAGGGTTTTGCAGGCGGTGGTGACGCCTTCAGATATTTAAACCTGGTGCGAGAGCGTGCCGGCTTACCTGATAAAAGTGCCGGTAATGCTGATGCTACGCTGAATGTGGCTAATCAAGAAGATTTTCGCGCTGCTGTGGCGCATGAAAGGCAAATCGAGCTATGTTTCGAAAACCACCGCTGGTTTGACCTCCTGCGTACCGGAAAAGCGGTAGCGGTAATGACAGCCCATGGTGCCAGGGAAAAAGCGATCAAGAAACCATACTGGAATGTGAACTCAGCTGCTTATACTAATATTCGTTTGCTTTTCCAGTATCCGTTAAACGAAGGACAATTGGAACATTAACAGGTATTTATGATCCTGTAAAACCTTTATGGGGTCATAATACGTTTATATGTAGTGTAAGCAGTATTTGTAACAATGCCATCATATTTACTTTTGAGGCTAAAAAATATGTTATATATACAAACAAAAACCGTTCTTAAGCTATATTTAGTAGCATGAATTACATAGCCGAAACAGGTACGCTCAAAAAGGCGGGCCTGAGTATCGTAATATTACTTTTTATTTGTTGCCGGGGTTTTGCGCAGGCTCAAAATGCGCCTGTTAATTTTAGGGTTGATAATTTAATATGTGAGTATAAAATTAACCCCATAGCTGTTGATGCGGCCAACCCGCGGATGGGCTGGAAACTGATAACCCAGGATCGTAACATACAACAAACTTATTACGAGATACGGGTAGGTACCAACGCTGTATCGTTAACCAAAGGCAAAGATCTGATCTGGACATCGGGTAAGGTTCCTTCAGATGAATCGGCTCATGTATATTACGGTGGACCGATGCTTACCTCGCGCGAAAAATGTTACTGGCAAGTACGGGTATGGAATAATAAAAACCAGGTAACACCCTGGAGTATGGTAAACTTCTGGAAAATGGGTTTACTGAAACAGGAAGACTGGTCGGCCAAATGGATCCAGGATAATTACCTGTCTGATACCACAGGCGGCCCGAGCCCTATGTTCCGCAAAACATTTAAACTCGATCGTAAAATACGCGCCGCTCACTTATATATTACCGCTCATGGTGTATTTGAAGCACAGATAAACGGTAAAAGGGTAGGCAACGATTACTTCGCACCCGGTTGGACAAGTTATAACAAACGGTTGCAATACCAGGTATATGATGTTACCTCGCTACTCCGCAGAGGCGAAAACGCTACCGGTGTAACCATAGGCGACGGTTGGTACCGGGGCTATACCTACAATCGTAAAAAGAATGTGTACGGTAAAAAATTGGCCCTGTTATATCAGCTCGAGATAGTTTATAGCAACGGTAAACGCGAACTGATCACCTCAGATAAAAGCTGGAAGGTAGCTTATGGTCCTATCCGCTCATCGTCGTTTTTCGATGGCGAGGTTTATGATGCCCGCAAAGAAAAAAGCGGATGGACAGAGCCTTTGTACAAAGATGCTACCTGGGACACCGTAAAAACAGACGAAAGCATTAAAAGTAACCTGATCACTACCATTGGTCCTACGGTAAAAAAACATGAGAGGTTTTTACCACTTAAAGTTTTCACTACCCCCGCCGGCGAAAGAGTCATAGACTTTGGGCAAAACCTGGTGGGTTGGGTACAATTTAAACTGAAAGCCAAAACCGGCGATACCGTTCGGCTTTTCCATGCCGAAGTGCTTGATCAGAAAGGTAATTTCTATACCAAAAACCTGCGTACCGCCAAACAGGAGATCACCTATGTATTTAAAAGCGATAGTGTAGAAAGCTATGAACCTCATTTTACCTTCCAGGGCTTCCGCTACCTGAAAGTGGTGGGTTATAATGGGCCGCTGGATTCTACCAACGTTGCTGCCTATGCCTTATATTCAGATATGGCACAAACGGGCAAGTTCTCTACCTCAAACCCGCTCATTAATCAACTACAACACAACATACAATGGGGACAAAAAGGTAATTTTATTGATGTGCCTACCGACTGCCCGCAGCGGGATGAACGCATGGGCTGGACGGGCGACGCACAGGCCTTTATCCGTACTGCTACTTTTAATATGGATGTAGCGGGATTTTTTACCAAATGGCTCAAAGATCTTTCGGCCGATCAGCACAAAGATGGGGCTGTACCTTATGTGATCCCCAACGTATTGGATAGTGTTTCGTCGGCTGCCTCGGGTTGGAGCGATGTGGCCACTATTGCCCCCTGGACTATTTACCTAGCCTATGGCGATAAACAGGTATTGCAGCAGCAATATGAAAGTATGAAGGCCTGGGTGGGCTATATCCAGCTCCACAGCCGTAATTACCTTTGGGACACCGGCAACCACTTTGGCGACTGGCTCTTTTATGCCGGAACTAATTATGAGGATGGAGCCGCCCTGACCGATAAAAACCTGATAGCACAGGCATTTTACGCCTATTCTACTCAGTTACTCATCAATGCCGCCAGAATTTTGCAAAGAGGCGATGATGTACAGAAATACACGCAATTACTATACAATGTTAAAAAAGCTTTCCAGAGTGAGTATGTAACCCCCAATGGGCGTATGATATCGGGTACCCAAACCTCCTATGTACTGGCGTTGAACTTTGATTTGTTGCCCGAAAATTTACGGGAATCAGCAGCAAAAAGATTGGTAAACAATATCCAGGATTATGATGAGCATATTACTACAGGCTTTTTGGGTACACCCTACATTTGCCATGTGCTGAGCCGTTTTGGGCATACCGATATTGCTTATGACTTGTTGATGAAGGAGTCGTACCCATCATGGTTGTATCCGGTAAAACATGGCGCTACAACCATCTGGGAGCGCTGGGACGGCATCAAGCCCGATGGTAGTTTTGAAGATCCTGGAATGAACTCCTTTAACCATTATGCATACGGTGCCATTGGCGATTGGATGTACCGTGTGATAGCCGGTATTAATACTGACGAAAATTCGCCGGGTTTTCATAAGATCATCATTTCACCCCACCCGGGCGGCAAATTGAGCAGCGCGCAGGCCGAACTGGAAACATTATACGGTAAAGTAAAATCGGCATGGAGCATTGATAATGGTATATTTACGTTGGATGTTATTGTGCCACCCAATACCACCGCCGAGATTGTGCTGCCATCAGTAACCGAGCAGATCACCGAAGGCGGCCTTGATATCAATACCATAAAGGAAATTACCGGTATCCAAAAAATAGGTAACGATGAGCATTTGAATGCGGGCTCAGGTACCTATCATTTTGTGTATACACTGAAAACTTTTGGCAAGCACATTAACTAAGACGCTGTCAGAATTAGATTTAACTGATATGGTGAATTATATAAAATCATTACCATTGACTTTAGTCAACGGAGTAATGATTGCAAATAGGGGGCTTTAGCCCAAAATCGCTTGAATAATTGGGCTAAAGCCTTCAAAAATATTTTCTTTAACCGTCGACTAAAGTCAACGGCAATTAATAATTACATTTTAAGCTGAGTCTAAGATTTTTAATCAACAGAGAACAAAAAATATGGCAAACACCATCGTTGGCGATAAAGCCACCAGTATCAGTCGCCCGCGCTTGCTTTCGCTCGATTTTTTTCGAGGATTTACCGTAGCGGCCATGATACTGGTGAATGATCCCGGCGACTGGGGTCATATTTACTGGCCCCTGGAGCATTCCAAATGGAACGGCTGCACACCAACTGACCTGGTTTTTCCTTTCTTTTTATTTATGGTAGGCGTATCTGTTGTTTACGCCATGCAAGCTAAAAAAACGGATACTGCAAGTCATCCAAAATTGATGCTGTCCATCCTGCGCCGTACTATTATTATTGTCCTGCTGGGAATTTGTTTACCACTTATCGGCGATTTTCAATTTGCTCATTTACGTTTCCCCGGCGTATTACAGCGCATTGGTGTTGTTTTTGGCATTACCGCTGTACTCTATATTAAAACCAATACCCGCACGCAGATAATTATTGCTGCTGCCTGTTTAATTGGCTATTACCTGCTCATGACACTGGTGCCCGTACCCGGTTTCGGCCCTGCCAACCTTAATCCTGAAACCAATTTGGGGGCCTGGCTTGATAGGCTGGTATTTACCCCAAATCACCTTTGGGGCGCGTCAAAGACCTGGGATCCGGAAGGATTGCTGGGTACTATCCCGGCTATCGGTACTTGTTTAATTGGTGTGCTTACCGGTACCTGGCTCAAAAGTGATAGGCTAAAAACCGGCAACCAGATACTCCGGTTAACAAACGTCGGAGCCTTGCTGGCCGTTGCCGGATTGATCTGGAATACTTTCTTCCCCATCAACAAATCTTTATGGACAAGCTCCTTTGTCTTGTTCACCGCCGGGTTGGCCATCATTATCCTTTCTGTATCTTATTGGCTTATTGATGTAAAAGGCTATAAAAAATTGTTGCCGCCATTCCTGGCTTTCGGGCGTAATGCTATAGCCGCCTATGTGCTGGCCGATGTTATTCCCGCTATTATATCCATTATCCCGGTTACCGATAACGGGCACAAGACCAATATCTGGTCGTACATGTATTTTCATTTGCTCACGCCAAATTTTTCGCCAGAGAATGCCTCGCTTATTTCGGCTATCTTTACGGTGATCATCATTTTTATACCGGTTTGGATCCTGTACCGCAGGAACATTACGGTTAAAATTTAAACCTTTATACCTTTTATGATTCGTTTCAGCAAAATATATCTGCTTTTAATAATAACCTGTTTGGGCTTAGGTGTAAAAGAATCCACCGCTCAAATGCACATCATTCCACAACCGCTGCATGTAACCACGCAGAAGGGTAGTTTTGTATTGAATAGCAACGCGCTTATCGGCGTTGATAAGCAAAGCGCCGCGGTGGGTAAATACTTACAAGACTATCTGTCCCGGTATTATAAATTGCAGTTAAACCTGAAAGTTTATACCCAAATACCGCCATCAACAGCTATAAGATTAATCAGCAGTAATCTTAAAGGCGCGGATGGCGCTTATGCCCTGAGTATTACTGCCGGTAAAATAACTATATCCGGTAAAGGCGCCGGGATATTTTATGGGGTACAATCGCTTATCCAATTATTGCCTCCGGCTGCTACCAGGACCTTACAGATACCGGTTGGTGCCATTAGTGATGAGCCTCGCTTTCAGTGGCGCGGTTTGAGTATTGATGTATGCCGCCATTTTTTTACGGTTGATGAGGTGAAGAAATACATTGATGTGATGGCGCATTATAAACTCAATGTATTGCACTGGCATTTGACCGATGATGAAGGCTGGCGCATCCAGATTGATAAATATCCAAAGCTGACCGAAGTTGGCTCCAAAATAGCTTATTATGCTAAAGAAGGAAAGTTTCGTAAACTGGACAACCTGGTAGATGGAGGCAACGATGGTTTTTATACCAAAGCCGAGATTCGCGATGTGATCAAATATGCGCAGGACCGGTTTGTGACCATATTACCCGAAATTGAAATGCCGGGCCACAGTGAAGCAGCCATATTTGCCTATCCCGAACTGGGGTGCAAGGATTCTACAGGTGCCAAACACCGGGTACGTATGCTGGACCCCAGCGAATACACTTTTAAATTTATGGAAGATGTGCTGACCGAGGTGATCGCGTTGTTCCCAAATCAATATATACACATCGGTGGCGATGAAGCCGAAATGGTCGACTGGCTCAAAAGCCCAACAGCGGTTGCTCTCATGAAAAAGGAAGGTTTGAAGAACGAGAAGGAGGTGCAAAGCTATTTTATTAAACGCATTGAGAAATTCCTGATCTCCAAAAACAAAAAGCTGGTGGGTTGGGACGAGATATTGCAAGGCGGTTTAGCCGAGTCAGCAACAGTAATGAGCTGGCAGGGCGAAGCCGGAGGTATTGAAGCTGCCCGCATGCACCACCACGTAGTGATGACGCCATTGCCCTATATGTATTTTGATGCCCCGCAGGCCAACGAACAATTGGAACCCATAGGCTGGAACCCGCCGGTTACCTGGCAAATGGTGTACAACTATGAACCACAGTCGAGCCAGTTAACGCCTGCCGAGGCTGACTATATTTTAGGTGCGCAAGGCAATATCTGGACGGAAAAAATACCCAATGCCCCGCATCTGGAGTACATGGTTTATCCGCGTGCACTGGCTGTGGCAGAACTGGCCTGGAGCAGTAAAGAGAATAAGAACATCGATCGTTTTGAATACAAAATGAAACAGCAGTATCCTTATTTTAAACTCTGGAATTTCAACGCGCGCCTGCCCGATATTGTGGGTGTTGATCATATTATTACCAATGCCGACCGGCTTAAACAAACACTGCAATATCCTTTATCTGGAGCACAGGTACGTTATTCGCTCAACGGTAAAATGCCCGATAGTACGGCTAAAGCAGTGGCATTCCCTGTGAATATCGACGTTACATTGAAGGATAGCCTGCAACTGAAAACCTACACCACCTGGAGCCTGAACGCACAGCACATATTACAAAGCGCTACTATAAAACATATAAAAATTAAACCCAGGGAAGTTGGTGTAGCTGAGCTGAAACCTGGTTTAGGCTATAAGCTGTTCAAGGCCAAAGAAAATAATTATGCCAAGCTGGAAGCTGTTACGCCGGTTTCGGTAACCGTAATAACAACAGCCACTCCAATGATACAACCGGTAAGTGATGGCGATCTGACCCTGGTTAAATTCAGCGGACTGATTAAAATTGACACCGAAGGCGATTATGAGCTGACTTCGGGTTTTGAGGTGAGTCCCACTTTGTATCTGGATAATGAATTGCTCATCGCAGGTGAAAAAAATACTTATGTAGAGCCGCAAAAGGCACTACTACATCTTAAAAAGGGCTTTTATGAATTTAGCGGATATTACACGGCCAATGAGGCCAACAGCAAGCAGACATTGTTTGTGTTAAAGGATGCCAATGGTAAATTGCTTGACCCATCGGCATACCTGTTTCATTTATAGATCATATTAAATATGGTGCAAAAAAAATGGAGTTTAACGATAGCGGCATTTTTGATCATATCCGCCGCCTATGCCCAGGTTTATAAAGACCCGAAAGCTCCTGTGCCCGCCCGGGTCAAAGACTTGCTTGGCCGCATGACACTGGAAGAAAAGGTAGGGCAGATGAGTATGAACTCCTTAAAAGGTTCGCTGGATAATCCCATTGCTTATGGTGTGTGCGAAAGCCCCTTCGTTACGATTAATGAAATAGCATCCCTATCCGTTAAAGCCAAAAAGTACGCCCGCGAAAAAACACGATTAGGTATCCCTCCCATACAAATAGGCGAGTGCCTGCACGGGCAACTGGCCGCAGGAGCTACCATATTTCCGCAGGCCATAGCGCAGGGTAGCAGCTGGAATCCGGCACTCATCAAACAAATGGGCTCGGTGATTGCCTACGAGGCATCCTCCTCGGGTGTTGACCAGGCGTTATCTCCTTTATTTGACCTTATTCGCGACCCGCGTTTTGGTAGGGTAGAAGAATGTTATGCCGAAGATCCTTACCTGGTAAGCCAATTGGGAACTGCCTTTGTAACCGGGATGCAGGGCGATGCTGAGCAAAGCCTCATCGGTATTGGAAAAGATAAGGTAATGTGTACTGCGAAACATTTTGCTGCCTATAGTATCCCGGTGGCTGGTATCAATTTAGGGCCTGCATCCATTGGTGAGCGGGAACTGCGGTCGATATTTCTGCCGCCCTTCCGCGATGCGGTGCAAAAGGCTAATATTTACTCGGTAATGCCATCCTATAACGAAATGGACGGTGTGCCTGCCCACGCCAACCGCTTTTTATTGGAGCAGGTGTTGCGTAAAGAGTGGGGCTTTAAAGGCTATGTGTTCTCTGATTACGAAGGCTTGAAAATGTTATACGGTTTTCAACGTACCGCTAAAGATGCGGAAACTGCCGCGCCCATGGCCCTCAATGCAGGTGTTGATCTGGAAGCGCCCAGTCCAGATGTATACAGTAAACTGATAGAGCTGGTAAAAGCAGGTAAGGTAAAAGAAGCGCAGATAGATACTGCAGTTGCCCGCATCCTGACCGCCAAGTTTAAGGCCGGTTTGTTTGAAAAACCTTTGGTTGATACCTTACAACTGAAAAAACGAGTACATACCCCGGCGCATGTGGCCCTTTCGCAGGAAATAGCCGAAGAATCTATCATTCTGCTTAAAAACGATCGGCAATTGCTGCCTTTAAATATCAACAAACTGAAATCGCTCGCCGTGATCGGCCCAAATGCCAACCAGGTACAATACGGCGATTATAGCTCCACCCGGGATAACCGATCCGGAACTACCCTATTGGATGGTATTAAACAATTAGTGGGTAATAAAATAAAGATCAATTACGCCAAAGGCAGCGCATTGTCTGGCCAGGATACAAGTGGCTTTGCAGAGGCGGTTACTGCCGCCAAAAATAGCGACGCTGTGGTGGTGGTTTTAGGCACTACCAGTGTGGTATTCTCCGGTATAGGCTGGAATGGTCATACACCCGAAAGCGAACCCAAAGATCCTTTTACCTGCGGCGAAGGTTATGATGTGACTGATATCAATCCCGATGGCGTACAACGGCAACTGTTGCAGGCTATTTATAAAACCGGCAAACCAGTGATCCTGGTGCTGGTGCATGGCCGGCCCTGGAGCATCAGCTGGGAAAAAGAACATATCCCGGCCATCCTCGAAGCCTGGTATCCCGGCGAAAGGGGCGGCAATGCGGTGGCTAATATCCTATTTGGTAAGGTGAACCCATCGGGCAGGTTAAACGTGTCTATACCTCAATCTACGGGGCATATCCCGGTGTTTTATAATCATGTAAGTTCTGGCAGGGGTTTTTATCATAACCCGGGTTCACTGGATAAGCCGGGGCAGGATTATGTTTTTTCCTCCACCGATCCGCTTTTTCCTTTTGGTTTTGGCCTGAGTTATACCTCGTTTAAGTACAGCAATATGCAGGTATCGGCGATGTCATTTGATAAAGGCGGGCAGGTGCAGGTTTCTGTCGACGTAACTAATACAGGCAGTGTAGATGGTAAAGAAGTAGTGCAAATGTACCTGGGTAATAAAGTAAATTCGGTAACCACGCCGGTGATGGCCCTGAAAGGTTTTGACAAGATAACCCTTAAACCCGGCGAAACCAAAACGGTAAAGTTCAGCATCACACCCCTTGATATCGCCATCTGGAACATGGATATGAAACGGGTAAACGAACCGGGAACCTTTGATGTAATGATCGCCCGCTCGGCAGCAGACGTAGTGCTCACCAAAACGTTGGAATATAAAGAATAAGCTATGCGAAAATGCCTGCTGATCGGAATGCTTTTTTTATGCGGATGCCTTGGCGCTTACGCTCAGAGTTACAGTAAATATGTCGATCCATTTATAGGTACTTCCGCCACGGGGCATACCTTTCCGGGTGCCACGGTACCGTTTGGGATGGTGCAGCTAAGCCCGGAAACGGGAAATTTTGGCTGGAACTATTGCTCCGGCTATCGTTATGAGGATACGGTGATCACCGGCTTTGCCCATACCCATTTAAGCGGTACAGGTGGGGTTGACTTGGGCGATGTGCTGTTCTTCCCTTTTCAGGGTAAAGATCCGCAGCAGTTTGTTAGCAGGTTTTCGCATCGGAATGAAAAAGCCTCACCGGGTTATTATGAAGTGATACTGGATAATAACGATATCAAAGTGCAACTCACCGCCTCGGCGCATACCGGTCTGCATCGCTATACGTTCAACAAAGCCGGTCAATCGCACCTGCTCATCGATATGCAAAGTGGACTGGTAGAGAATGCGGAAGAGTTGAAAGAGCACGTATCCGAAGGAAGTGTCACCATCGATTCAAAAAACGATGTCAGTGGTTACGCTTTTAGCAATCAATGGGTGGAAAAGAAAGTTTATTTCACCGCGAGGTTCAGCAAGGCTTTTACCGGCTCTCATTTTATTGACGAAGATCATCGTCGCCTGATAGTCGACTTTGATACCCAACCCGGCGAAACCATTGAAATTAAAGTAGCCATATCTGGTGTAAGTATCGATGGCGCCCGCAAAAACCTGGCTGCCGAAACCGCTAACAAAACTTTTGATCAGGTTAAAGCCGAAGCCTCCAAAGTTTGGGAAAGCTATTTCAACCGGATGAAGGCCGAAGGTACCCCCTCACAAAAGACCGCCTTTTATACCAGCATTTACCACGCCCTGATACAGCCCAACAATATTGCCGATGTGGATGGCCGATACCGCGGCGCTGATGGTGAAATTCATCAATCGGCAGATAAGGTGTATTATTCCACCCTTTCGCTATGGGATACCTACCGGGCGGCGCAGCCATTGTATACATTGATGTGCCCGGATAAAGATGGAGAGATCATCGAAACCATGCTGCAGCATTTTAATACCGCCAAGCTACTGCCCATATGGACCTTGTGGGGCAAAGAAAGCTATGCCATGATCGGCAATCATGCTGTACCTGCTATAGTGGATGCCGCTTTAAAAGGCATCAAAGGTTTTAACGGAGAGAAGGCATTCGATGCCATTAAAGCCTCGCTCACCAATAACAAAAGCCCCAAGTACAACTGGGATACTTACATGCGCTATGGTTATTTACCGTCCGACTCGGTAAAGCGCGAGGCTGTTTCCCGTACGCTGGAAGCTGCTTATGACGATTGGTGCGCCGCTCAACTGGCCAAATCCCTGCATAAAACAGCCGATTATAACTATTTCAACAAACGATCCAGGTTCTATGTAAATTTGTTTGACAAGTCGACCAACCTGATGCGGGGCCGTTTGGCAAATGGTGATTGGGTGCGTCCTTTTGCCAACCTGGATAGTGGTCAGTTGGCCATTGGTGGCGATTATACCGAAGGCAACGCCTGGCAATATGTATGGTCGGTACAGCAGGATATTCCCGGCTTGATCAAACTCATGGGCGGGAATAAACCTTTTACCGCCAAGCTCGATTCCCTGTTTAGTATGGACTCTAAAGTATTTGGCAAAGGTTCCACATTGGATGTTACGGGGTTGATAGGCCAGTACGCGCATGGCAACGAGCCCAATCATCACGTCGCTTATTTATATACGCTTGCAGGTCAACCTTACAAAACCCAGCGCCTGGTACGTCAAATAGCCGATCAATTTTATCAGAACAAACCCGATAGCCTTTCGGGGAACGACGACTGCGGGCAAATGTCGGCCTGGTATATTTTCTCGGCCATGGGCTTTTATCCCGTTAATCCGGCAGATGGCCGTTACATTTTCGGGGCACCTCAGTTGAGTAAGATAAGCATGGCTCTGGCCAACGGTAAAAGTTTTGTGATCGAAGCCAAAGGTTTATCAGAAGTCAATAAATATGTGCAAAGCATCAGCCTGAATGGCAAGCCTTATCCGAAAAATGATATCAGTCATGCCGATATTTTAAAAGGCGGGCGGTTGGTTTTTGTGATGGGGGATAAGCCGAAGATGTGAAGATAAAAAAGCGTGGGAATGTGCGATTCCCCTCTTGAAAAAAGGCTGTCACCCTGAGCTTGTCGAAGGGCGAGCGCAGAGGCCTACCCACCATGCTTCGACGGGGCTCAGCATGACATCCGCTTACTGCTATTCAATCCTCACCTTATACCGATATCCCAAAATCTCATCCACATGCACACCCTTCACCATCTTCCATTCCTTCAATTCATCAATAAATTCCGGAAGTTCTAATCCCGACCTGATGGCCGCACTCGTATAAAAAGCAGACCGGTCCGGATGATCTGGCGAACAGCCATTGAACAAATAGCCAAATGTCTGCCTGTCAATAATAGCTATGCTCAGGCCAATACAATCATCCAGATGGATGAGGTTAACCGGGGCCTTACCGTTAGCAATATCCTTTTTGCCGGCAAAAAACCTGCCCGGATCACGACCCGGACCGATCAATCCCGCGAAGCGGATAATAGTAGTTTTAAATGTGGTTTCTGCGCTGAACAGGTTTTCTGCTTGTAGTAAGATCCTGCCGGCTTCGGTATTGGGTTGCGGGTTGCTTAATTCATCAACATCGGCATTTACATCGGCATAAACAGCGGTAGAACTGATGAATACCACCTTTTTTACATCGTGCTTTTTAATGGCTTTGATGATGCCTTGTATCTTATCAATAAACTCAGGGCGTTCGCCGCCCCTGCTTTTTGGCGGGATGCAGATAAAGAGAACATCGCAGGCAAAAAAGGAATCGTCATAATGTTCGTTACCAGGCGAAAAGTTCACCAGGTATGGATCAATACCTTCAACAGTTAGCGTATCCATTTTTTGCGATGATGTGGTGGAACCTTTTACAGTATGTCCCTCGCTAATCAATGCCTTTGCCAATGCCTGGCCGTACCAGCCGCAACCTAAAATACTGATATTCATTTTCTGCACCATGACCTGTTTTTGGCCCCACTTTAATGGATTGGCGCAAAGGTAATTAAATATCTAAAGCAGAAAAATGCATAGAATATGCGCTTTTGGGATAAACTTTTTGCAGGCTATAATCGTTGTTGTGATATGAAAAAGGAGATTTTAGCAACATCAGTTGTTTTAGGGTTAACTGCCCTGGCCCTGCAAGCCAGGTGTAAACCTTTAGAAACTGTGAAATACGTAGAATTAAAAAAATATTTAGGTACCTGGTTTGAGATAGCTGCCTTTCCGCAGATTTTTGAAAAGGGCTGCAGCTGCACATCGGCAACTTATGGATTGGCGGAAGATGGTTCAGTCATCGTCAAAAATCGTTGTATTAAAGATGGTAAATTAAAAGTAACCGCGGGACGGGCTTTTGTGACCGATCATACCAACGCGAAACTCGACGTGGAATTCTTTTGGCCCTTTAAAGGTAAATACTGGATCATTGACCTGGCTAAAGATTATAGCTACGCGGTAGTGGGGCACCCCAACCGTAATTATTTATGGATACTGAGCCGCAGGCCAACGCTCGATGAGCAAACTTATAATGAACTGGTAGTACGCGCTGCCGATAAAGGTTTCGACGTGCGCAAACTGGTAAAAACCGAGCAGATAGCCGACGTGTCGGGGATATAGTTATTAAAATACAGTACAATCGAGGGTAACCAATATGTCGTTCCTCTTCGCAATGACATGATTTATTAAGGTTATAAACAGAAAAGGCTCGTCTCGCTGATTGTGTCCTCACGCCAGTTGACAGCATAAAAAAGCCGCCCGTGAGGACACGGACGGCGGAGGAGTATATAGTAAAGACGCATCACCTGCGTCTTTTTTGTTATCGAGTAAAATTAAAACCTGTATCCCAAAGTCAGGAAACCGTTATTGTTTGTCTTTTTAAAATTGGCAGTTGGGTTTCCATTGTTAATTAAGTATGGCGAAAATGCTTCGGAACCAGTAATGTGTGCATAAGTAGCATCCACATAATATTGACCAAATCGCAAACCAATACCGCCGCTAACCGTTTTGATATCGCTGCTTATATCTGTTGCGCCGGTATTATTTTTAAAAGGACTGCCTTGCTGGCTATAGCCGCCACGTAAATAAAACATATTGGTTACACGGGCCTCGGCGCCTACATGTACATTGACAGCCGATTTATAATTGGCTTTAATAGCATTGATATCATCGGTATTATCGTAAGAGTCGTTATTGCTGATATGCGTTGTTGAATAGTCGATGTATTCTACATCGCCCGATATAAAACCATACTTGCCAATAAATACCGCTGCACCACCGGCCAGTTTAAGTGGGGTACGCATGTTGTAATTAAGCGCATAATCGCCAGATGAGTTAGGCTGGTTACGGTTTCCGTTAATTGATGTAGCCAGTCCTTCGGCATAGATGTCATTAATGCTGTAAAATGTTGGCGAGGTGAAGGTAAATCCTAAACGAACCGCTTCCACAGGCTTGTAAATAACACCCAGTTTAACATTGGCACCAGAGCCCCTGGTTGATTGATTTTGCGCGTAGTTGGAATTAAAGGGCGTGGGGGTACCGGTTGTACCTCCGTTAGTGATAGACGCTGTACCATCTTCAATAAACTGGCGGGAATAATCGTACCGGAGGTCTGTTATGGCAACGCCCAAACCTAGGTATAGTTTATTGCTATAGTTGGCGCCAAAAGCAAAATCAAACTCCGATTGACCACCTATACGCGAAATTATCCCGGTTTGGTTTACCGGTACAGATACCGTACTGGCAAAATCGGGTTTTTGAGTGGTGCCGAAATTATCAATCAACTTATCTTTATAAGCCCATTGTGCAAGTGCATCATCCGGGCGGTTATTAGCCGTACCTGCGTAATAATCAGATATGGAGTTAGATGCATTTTTGCCGCTATAAGCTATATTTTCATAAAAGTTATTGGTGCGACTGTAGCCTGCTCCATAATTGATACTGAGCCATCCCTTGGTTTTATCCCTTCCTTTTGCCGTATTGAGGCGCTGGTAAAACACGATGGAAGCGTTGCTTAAGTTGCCGCTGTTTTTACTGGCGTTGCCGGCTTGCCCAAAATAAGTGGAGTTTACTTTAGAACCATTAAATTCAGGTGTGATGCTGAACTCTGAATGGGTGAAAAAGCCCAGACCTGCCGGGTTGCCGCTAATAGAACTTAAATCGCCACCGATAGCGGTACCCGCATTGCCAATGGCTTTGATACGTGATGTAGAACCGTTTTGAAAGGTCGAAAAGCGGACTACATCCTGTGAGTACTGCGCAAAACTGGTTTTAGTAACAGCTACTATAGCGATTATACTAAGTAAATATTTTATTTTCATGGATGTGATCGGTTTTTTTAGATGATGATGTCATCATGAGCAATTGTTCATTTTTTATAAGCGCTTACTCATGATGATTTCATGGAATTTCAGGATAATAAAGTTTATGGTCTGCTTGGTCTGCCGCCACCACCTCCACCGCCACCGCCGGAGCTTCTGGATCCTCCACCCGAATTGTTGGAAGGAGCAGAAGAAGAGCGATCAACCTGGGGCTGATACTGTGGTTGTTGTTGTGTAACGGGCCGTGCATTGTCGGCATTGGTTTGTTGATAACCCGGGCGTGACGGACGCGCATCTGTACGTGCGGGACGCGAATAATTGTTGTTGGTGCCCCGGCCGCCAGGTATATAGCCTATACCACCACCACCGGCCGGTACGCGTGAGCCATAACCTGGTGTGCCACTGGGAATACCCCGGCCACCACCGCCACCAAATGGAATGCCCGGCCCTCTGTTTGGACGTGGCCTGCCCGAAGTGAAGTAATTGCTACCCCAATATCCTCCCGGATAACCGCCACCATAGTAGCCGCCACCATAATATCCGCCGTAGCCACCCCAGCCCAGGCCTCCCCAGCTGTAGCCAAGACCCCAGCCGCCGTAGCCATAACCCAGTCCCCAGCCACCATAACCGTAGCCATAGCCGTAAGGAGAATAGCCATAACCCCAGGGACCATAATTAAAGCCTAAGCTAAAGCCATTGTTATAATAGGGATCGCTGTAGCCATAGTACAAATTATCGTAAAAGCTAAATGGAGAGAAATAGCTGAAACGGTTGATGCGCGATGCATAATCATCGTAATAAAAATAATCGTCATCATCGTCAATATAAGTCTGGCCCTGTGCCGCGTTTGGGTTATAATTGTCGGCCGCGGCGTAAGTAGGTTCATCACCAGCCTTGGCTTTTGAAAAGTAAACGTCATCGCTGATATCGGTATTGGCAAGCTTGGTTGTGGAGCAGGAACTCAACGCCATGGCGCCGATCAGAAAAATTCCTATAGCAATGTTCCGTTTCATATGCAGGTATGTGAAAAGTTCGAGTTCAAATAACTTTTAATTTATAAATTTGGCGCAATATACAAATTCGCACAAGTCAAATTATATATTCCAATCAATATGAGTAAAGGTGTTATTAGTAAAGACGAAGATTATTCGCAATGGTTTAATGACCTGGTAATAAAATCTGATATGGCCGAATATTCGCCGGTTAGAGGATGCATGATCATTAAGCCGTACGGATATTCGATATGGGAAAAAATACAAGCCGTACTGGATCAGATGTTTAAAGATACCGGGCATAGTAATGCCTATTTCCCACTGCTGATACCCAAATCATTTTTTAGTAAAGAGGCCAGCCACGTAGATGGTTTTGCCAAGGAGTGCGCCGTGGTAACCCACTATCGTTTAAAAAATGATGGCGATGGCAATATCATTGTTGACGAAGAAGCCAAACTGGAAGAAGAACTGATCATCCGCCCAACATCAGAAACCATTATCTGGAACACGTATAAAGGCTGGATACAATCATACCGCGACTTGCCTATCCTGGTAAACCAATGGGCCAACGTAATGCGCTGGGAAATGCGTACCCGTTTGTTTTTGCGTACCAGCGAGTTTTTATGGCAGGAGGGCCACACCGCACACGCTACATCAGAAGAAGCCGTTGCCGAAACCGAGCAAATGCTGAACGTATATGCCGACTTTGCCGAAAACTGGATGGCCCTGCCGGTTGTAAAAGGTCGTAAAACCGCCAACGAGCGTTTTGCCGGTGCTTTGGATACCTATTGTATTGAGGCTTTAATGCAGGATGGTAAAGCCCTGCAGGCAGGTACATCACACTTCCTGGGGCAGAACTTTGCCAAGGCTTTTGATGTGAAATTTACCAACAAAGAGAACGCTCAGGATTTTGTTTGGGCTACTTCATGGGGCGTATCTACCCGTTTAATCGGCGCGCTGATCATGGCCCACTCCGATGATGCTGGTTTAGTATTGCCACCAAAACTGGCGCCTATACAAGTGGTAGTGGTGCCTATTTACAAGCACGACGAAGAACTGGACAATATAGCCGCGTACGTAGCCGGCCTGACCAAAGAGCTGAAAGCAAAAGGTATCTCTGTGAAGTTTGACAAACGCGATACCCACCGTCCGGGAGCCAAATTTGCCGAGTACGAGCTGAAAGGTGTACCATTGCGCGTAGCCATCGGCAGCCGGGATATGACAAATGGAACCGTTGAATTGGCCCGTCGTGATACCAAAACCAAGGAAACTACCACACAGGAAGGTTTGGCACAAAAAATTGAAAGCCTGCTGGAAGAGATCCAGAATAATATCTACAAAAAAGCCTTCGATTTCCGTGCCGAAAATACTACCGAGGTAGATACCTGGGACGAGTTTAAACGTATGCTGGATGAGCAGCCAGGCTTCCTGAGCGCCCACTGGGACGGTACATCAGAAACCGAACAAAAAATAAAAGAGGAAACTAAAGCGACAATCCGTTGTATACCTTTGGATAACAAACAGGAAGAAGGCAAATGTATTTTGACAGGAGCTCCTTCTAAACAAAGGGTTCTCTTCGCGAGAGCGTATTAGAGTTGAATTAGATGCATTTTGAAGGAGATAATTACTATATCATTCGCCTCGACTTTAAATTTTACCAGTTATATATTATATGGATTGGTAATGAGGTAGATGAAGTTTTAGTTAATGATGATCTTAAAGTAATTGCATTTAAAACAGAGGTCGGCCTATTGCGGTATTGGAATGATCATATAAGAGGATCAAATACTGAAGTAACCGATTACAATATATATAAAATACAGCAATGGATAACTAATCCTTATCCTCAATTTGACTATGATGTGTTTTTGAACTTATGGAATCTGTTTACGGATATCTCAGAATCAACAAAGCTTAAATTTATAGGCGATGTGAAGGATGAGATTCGGGATGAGGTGTATGATAAGTTATTTAACGCAAGCAATGGTTATTGGGCAAATGAACCCAATCCGGTTTTTGATGACACTGAAATTGATATATTGAATAAGGTGATGCAAAATGGTCTTGATCTGCTGTTGAATAATATTTCAATTGCAGAAAACGAAATAATCCTTCCCTAAAGGATAATAACACAAATAGGCTTCCTTTTAGGGAAGGAAGCTAACCAAAAATTCCCCCTTTAGGGGGTTAGGGGGCCTATGAAATTCGCAACAAAAGCTATACACGCGGGGCAGGAGCCCGATCCAACAACGGGCGCTATCATGACGCCGATATATCAGACATCAACCTACTGGCAAAAATCGCCGGGTGATAATAAGGGTTATGAATACTCACGCGGTACCAATCCAACCCGTAAGGCACTGGAAGATTGTCTGGCTGCACTGGAGAACGCCAAATTCGGACTGGCATTTTCAAGCGGAATGGGTGCTACCGATGCGGTGATGAAACTGCTTGCCCCGGGCGATGAAGTGATTACCGGGAATGACCTGTATGGTGGCTCGTACCGTATCTTTACCAAGATATACGCCAACTATGGCATCAAGTTCCATTTCCTGGATCTGTCGAACCCCGAGATCATCCGCGAGTATACCAACGATAAAACCAAACTCATCTGGATAGAAACGCCGACCAATCCAACCATGCAAATTGTGGATATTGAGGCGATTGGTAAAATATCGAAGGAAAAGAACCTGCTTTTTGTAGTGGATAATACCTTTGCTTCGCCATACCTGCAAAACCCTATCGATCTGGGTGCCGACGTAGTGATGCATTCCGTAACCAAATACATCGGGGGGCACTCCGATGTGGTGATGGGCGCCCTGATGCTGAATAATGAGGAATTGTACAAAAAGCTGTGGTTCATCTATAACGCCTGCGGTGCTACCCCGGGCCCAATGGATAGCTTCCTGGTGCTGCGTGGCATTAAAACCCTGCACCTGCGTATGAAAGCGCATTGCGAAAACGGTCGCCAGATAGCCGAGTTCCTGAAAACGCATCCTAAAGTCGAAAAAATTTACTGGCCGGGCTTTACCGATCATCCAAATCACAACATCGCCAAAAAACAGATGAAGGATTTTGGTGGTATGATATCTATCGTGCTGAAAGGCGCCGATCTGCAGGAAACCTTCCGCATCGCGTCGTCATTTAAAATATTTTCACTGGCGGAGTCTTTAGGCGGCGTGGAATCACTGATTAATCACCCCGTAAGTATGACCCACGGCTCTATCCCCAAAGCCGAGCGCGAAAAAGCCGGTGTAGTGGATAACCTGTTACGCCTGAGCGTAGGGGTGGAGGATATAGAGGATTTGCTGGAAGATTTGAAACAAGCATTATCTTAGTAGCAAGTAGTTAGTATCAAGTATCAAGATTTTTGAATATACAATCAAAGATTCTGTACTTGATACTTGATACTCGCTACTTGATACTAAATTATGATCGAAAACGTAAAAGCCTTCCTCGACGCCAAAGTAGCCCAATACAACCAGCCCGGTTTTATTGAGAACGATCCCATATCCATCCCGCATCTATTTACCCGCAAGCAGGATATCGAGATCATGGGCTTTTGGGCCGCTACTTTATCCTGGGGGCAGCGCGTTACCATCATCAAAAAATGTAAGGAGCTCATCACCCTGATGGATGGCGCCCCTTATGATTTTATCATCAACCACCAGGAACCCGATCTTAAACGGTTGCTCAGCTTTAAGCACCGCACTTTTAACGATATCGATACCCTGTACTTCATCGCTTTTTTCAGGTATCATTACGAACACTTTGAATCATTGGAGGACGCGTTTTTGCCCCCTAACCCCCTGAAGGGGGAACAAGAGGCCAATCAAAAAGCTCCCCCTTTAGGGGACTGGGGGGCTGGACTTGAGGCTTTCCGCTCTTATTTCTTTTCCCTGCCCGATTTTCCGCACCGTACCAAAAAGCATGTGTCGTCGCCCTCACAAAAATCCACCTGCAAGCGGTTGAATATGTTTTTACGCTGGATGGTGCGCCAGGACAATTGCGGTGTTGATTTCGGGATCTGGAACCGTATCAAACCCGCCGATCTGATCTGTCCGCTTGATCTGCATGTAGACAGGGTGGCACGTAAACTACTCCTCATCACCCGCAAACAAACCGATTGGCAAACCGCTCTCGAACTTACCGCCCGTCTGCGTGAATTTGATCCCGCCGATCCCGTGAAATACGATTTTGCCCTCTTCGGATTGGGGATCGAAGAACGCTGGGGTGTGCAGTTTTAACCGCACCCAACCAAGTCTTCTACCAAAGTCATCCTGAACTTGTTTCAGGTCCCACAGGGCAGGCATACCGGCGTAGACTCACCCCTACATCGCTGCGTTCGTCACCCCTCTCTCCGCTTCGCGCATAGAGGGGATCGCCATTTCTTTTTACCTATTCTTATTTTCCTTACCCTCTTTCCGCCGCAGGCGAAGAGAGGGTGGTCCAGCGAAGCGTATACCGGGTGAGTCGTCTCGATTTTGCAAGAAATAATGCTCTTCCAACCGTCCTATCAAAATGATAAAACCTATCAAAATGATAGGTTTTAGAATAGGTGTCAAAATGATGTGAATTTTGTTATGTATCTGTTATATAATGTTTTAACTAAATAAAATTTCCCGGGGCACGAATTTTGGCTATGGGAAATCATCAATCAAATTAATGTATGACGGTGTTGTTTTCTGTAGTTGCCAGCAAAAAAATAAAAACAATGGCACAAATCTCACCGGCAATCTTTACCCCGTTATATCAATCCCTCTTTTTTTATCTCATTAAATGAATTCGCACGTTAAGCAACTCTCTTTCGCGGGTCTGATAGTTACCCTTGGTATTATTTTTGGCGATATCGGTACCTCACCCCTGTACGTTTTTCAAACCTTACTGGTAGAGGGTGGCAAGGTGAATATGGCCCTGGTATTAGGTTCTATATCCTGCATCTTCTGGACACTCACCCTGCAAACCACTTTTAAATACATTGTGATTACCCTGCAGGCCGATAATAAAGGCGAGGGCGGTATATTTTCCCTTTATGCCCTGGTAAGGCGCTATGGCAAATGGCTGGCTATCCCCGCCATTGTGGGAGCCGGAACTTTGCTGGCCGATGGTATTATTACCCCGCCGATATCCGTAACATCGGCTATTGAAGGGCTTAACCTGGTGCCTGCCTTTTCAAGCGTTATTGTGCCTGGTAATAATCTCATCCTCATTATCGTGATCAGTATTATCATCCTGCTGTTCTTTTTTCAACAGTTTGGTACCAAGGTGGTGGGGTCGGCATTTGGGCCCATCATGTTATTATGGTTTGTGATGCTGGGCGTGCTGGGTACCCTGCAGGTAATGCATCACCCATCTATATTTAAAGCTTTAAACCCGTATTATGGCGCACGTTTACTGATGGATCACCCCAAAGGTTTCTGGCTGCTGGGCGCGGTATTTTTATGTACCACAGGTGCCGAAGCGCTGTACTCCGATCTGGGCCATTGCGGCCGCAAGAATATACAGGTAAGCTGGATATTTGTAAAAACTACGCTGGTTTTAAACTACCTTGGGCAGGGTGCCTGGGTTTTGGCACAAGCGCCGGGTAAAGATTTTACCGGTGTTAACCCTTTCTTTGAAATTGTACCGCACCAGTTCCTGATCCCGGGCGTAGCATTGGCCACCATGGCTACCATTATTGCCAGCCAGGCTTTGATCAGTGGCTCGTTCACGCTCATCAGCGAAGCGGTGAGTATGAATTTCTGGCCGCGCATCACCATTAAATACCCATCCAACATCCGCGGACAAATCTATATCCCCAGCATCAACTGGATATTGTGCGTAGGTTGTATCCTGGTATCGTTATATTTTAAAACATCTGCCGCCATGACAGCTGCTTATGGTTTCAGTATCACCATAGCCATGCTCAGTACTACCATTTTAATGTATTACTTTATGCGTTATGTAAAGCACTGGCCGGTATGGATGGTTACTATGATCTTGTGCGTGTTTTTAACGGTTGAGTTCTCGTTTTTTGTGGCCAACGCCGTGAAAATTATACACAGGTTGTTCTTTGTAGGCTTTGAAATAGGTTTGATATTTACCATGTACGTTTGGTTTAAGGCGCGCAAGATCAATAACCGCTTTCTGCATTTTATTGATATTAAAGAGCAGTTACCATTGCTGAAAGCACTGAGCGCCGATACTACGGTTAATAAGTATTCTACCCATTTAATTTATCTCACTAAAGCCAACAACGGTAAACAGATAGAAGAAAAGATCATTTACTCTATTATGAGCCGCCGGCCAAAACGTGCCGATACCTACTGGTTTGTGCATATTGAACGTACTGATGAACCCTATACTATGGAGTACAGTGTTGACCAGATAGAGCCCGGCAAGGTGATCCGTATCGAATTCAGATTGGGTTTCCGGATACAGCCGCGGGTAAATGTATTGTTCAGGAATGTGGTAGAAGATATGGTGCAGCGCAAAGAAATTGATATCACCAGTCAGTACGAATCCTTAAACAAATACAAGATAGCCGCCGATTTCAGGTTTGTGATCATGGAGAAATTCCTGTCGTACAATAACCTGTTCAGCACCTCGGAGGGATTTATCCTCAACAGTTATTTCGCCATTAAAAAACTGGCCCAGTCAGAAGCTAAAGCTTTTGGGTTGGATACCAGCGAAACTCGCATAGAAAAAATACCGCTGGTGGTGAAACCTGTAAGCAACGTGCACCTGAAAAGGGTAGATGCTGTTAGCTACAGCAACGGCGCACTGGAAGTGAATTAAGATAATATCAGACTTACGAAGTTTCAAAAACTTCGTAAGTCTTTTTACAGATAGCCCCCGTTAATTACTGGTGTGTTCTACAATAATATAATGCTTACGTTGTGTGCCGTCGTCTATAAGAACCAGCTTCCCATTAACAAAATAAAAATAGTGAGTAGGGTCTGATGTTACCCAAGCAGGGAATGTTCTTTTGTAAATGGTTCTTTCCGCAGATTTCTCAACCAGTTCTGTTGACCCTCGGTGACCGGCATTAAATTCATTCTCCGTCATCCCTAAAATGTAAACCGGGGCTTTACAGCTCGTAATAAAAAGTAATAGTAAAAGGCTTAAAACAGATAGTTTTTTCATGGCTGGTGATAAAGTTTGTGATTAATGTTTCAAATGGTTTTTTGCTGTTGTTTTTTAACCTCTTACAGGCGGTGGTATAACCACGGCGGGCTGCTGTACTATTTCCACCCGTTCCATACGCACCAGCTTACCTTCCACAAAATAGTAGTACATACTGGCGGTGGGTTTCATAGTTCCTCCAGGTCTATTGTCATATTCGATGTCCCTTTTATAAATCGTTCTTTTGGCGGTGGCTTCCACCAGGTCTATGCGCGATTTGTTGGCGTTGAAATCCGCCTCGCTCATGCCAATGGTATAGGGGAGTTTTTGAGCGGCACAGCCAGTTATAATAAACAGGATAGATAAAATAATAAATGATTGTTTCATGGCTGGTTGGTGATATGGTTAAATAATGTGTTGAATTTATATGGGTATGACGGCGCGAAATCATTAAAGTTTAGGGGATGGGATAAATTTTGTTTTGCAGAGGTACCGAGCATCCCGAACAGTATAAGAAAAAGACTTACGAAATAAAAAGAGTCACGAAGGTTTTAAAACTTCGTAACTCTCCAATGTAATTAAGGTCAAAAGCTGGGGATAGTGCGATTCCTTCCCGCAGGAAGGGGAGGTAGGGGTTTTAGGGAATAGGATCATCGTCGCGTGTATAAACCTCTCCTTGCCATTACACTTGTCCATCGCGCCCCTCCCGTGGGGGAGGGAATTAAAAAGAGCGGGGCTATATCTTAGCCATCTCCCTTTTACATTTAATCAAAAAAAACGGCTGGTTCTCACTGATCTCTGTGATCTCGAATAATCCGAAGTTATTAAACTCCGATTTGATGGAGTCACGATCGTAAAAAAACATATTCACGCCATCAAATATTTCGTAACGATCCTGGCTGATGAATTTGCCTTGTTTGTAGGTATGGGCTTCTTTGGATATCATGGTAAATACCATATAGCCATTATCTGCCAGCTGATTATAACAATCACGAATGAGTTTTTGTCTTTCGCTGCTGTCCAGTAAATGAATTAATGCATAACAGAATATACCATCGTATTGATTTTGATCAAATGGCATATCCGTTACCGAACCATGATGGATAACCATATCCGTTCCGTAATGCTTGCGGGCCATGTCAATGGCGGTTTTGGAAATTTCGATGCCGGTTACATCAATTCCGTTATCTCTGAAAATCTGCGCGTTCCGTCCATAACCAATACCGGGGATCAGGATGTTTTTTATCGATTCCTGTACAAAAAAATCCTTCGTTAATACGGCCGATTTGGCAGGTTCAAAGCCCCACATTTCCTGCTTTTCGCCAAAGGCCGCTTCCCAAAACTCCGGTTTTTCGTTTGCCATGATCTTTTAAATTATTGAGGCGTAATTTACAGGAAATAATTATTCGGCTTGTTATTGCAATGTCATCTGAATCAGGCCTCAGTATTTCTCTGTTAATGCCTGTACAATCTGGGTAATTGTGTTATATTCACAATGAATTTCCAACGCCTTAACATGATCCGTAAAATATGCACTATCCTGGTATGCCTGTCATTACTTTCATTATCACACATACAAGCACAGCCACACATTAAACCTGCTTTTAAATATTGGGTTCATGCTACTTATGAAACCAAATTATCCGGGGCAAAGAAGCAAGTTGAAATTTCGGATCTCCAGGAGATTAATGAAGCCGGATTAGCCCATCTAAAGACAAAGTATTATAAAGGTGTAACAGATACATCATTTTACTTAAGTGACGATCAGATCCAAAAGCTGAATACTATTTTTAACGGGAGTAAAAAATTAACAAGTTACATGGTAGCTAACAAATTGCCACCAGGCAGGCACTATGCCGGCCCGCTTGAATATTTGTATTATATTGATGCTCGGGGTAAAAGTGACGAACTGTTATTAGTCGATGCATTTATGGATGACGGCTTCAATCAGCTGGTACAAAGTGTTTTTATCTTGCCTTCTAAAGTCGATCAAAAAGTAAAGAGTATTAAAAATCCGGTACTTACCGGTAAAATACTTAAATGCGAAAGTAGCTGTACTTACTTACCTAAAATTGAACAACCGCCAACGGTATTAGAAATTGTTAAATAATCAAACTTGCGTTCCCTTACAATCTTAAATGTTGGGAAGATATAAAGCCGTTGTCATTTCGAATGAGGTACGAGGAGAAATCTTTTTCGATTTGCCATTTAAGCTTTGCATTTTGTAGAAGATTTCTCTTTCGCCCTCAACGCTCTCCCTGCTCTGGCTTTATATAGAATTTAATCTTGCGCTCGTTTGTAACGAGTGCTTAATATGGGTTTGCGTTTAAAACACTCTCAATCTTGCGCTCGTTTGCAACGAGTGCTTAACATGGATTTGCGTTTAAAACGCTCTGGCGATGCAATTGCCACGCCATGTTAAACACTCGTTGCAAACGAGTGCAAGTAAAAAGCGGGGTAATCACCCCATTCTTTTTTTAATTAGCCATTACAAAAGGCAACACCCCCATCTGAGTAACAAATGTTTGAGGCCGGGTCGCAAACTCCGCCGCTTTCGATGGTTTTGCCATCATTGCAGGTGTAAGTGATCAATGGCCATTTACCGCCAACAATGTTTTTCATTTCCTCTCTGCTTAGTTTTTTAGAATTTTCCATTTAGTGACTTTTTAACAGACTCAGAAAACGCCCTGAATAGCGACATGTATTACCAAAGTGCATGCTCCTTTACTTATGAATAAAGTTTTTTTAATCATGATGATAAATAACAGGAGTGCAGGACAAGAAAAAATGAAAAGAGGTATATGTTTGGTTTTTTATTGATCAAACTAAGTACCTTAAATTGTATTGACGCTCAGATATAAAAATATTGAAATTTTTCTTAATCAGGTACTTCTACTAAGGAATTAAAAAAGAAGCGGTTAGTTTAAGCGTGAAGGCTTGAACGGGTGATAATATCATGCTGAAGGTTAGCCCTTATGTTGTATTGCTTGCTAATTAGTATTAAAACAAGTGGATTCACTCTTGCGCTCGTTTGCAACGAGTGCTTAACATGGGTTTGCGTTTAAAACGCAAGAGCGATGCAATCGCTTAACCACAATAAGCACTCGTTACAAACGAGCGTAAGTAAAAAGAAATTTGGTTTTATGAAATCACTAATTCACTAATTCACTAAATCAGTAATTCAATAATTGCCCACCTTACGCTTCTTCCTTAAAGTAAACTTTGTAATAGTTCATGGAGCGGCCATCGTCAAAACCTTTTTCAATCAATTCCTTATCGCCATGAATATAAATGTGGAAGTTTTTATCTAACTTGAGTACGCTTTTATAAACGCGGGCCTGTTTTTTTACGGCATTGTCTGATATTACAAAGTTATCGGCAATAGGGCTGTCAAACTCCTGCTCGTACTGGTTTTTAAAGCTCTTGAACGATTCGATAGCCTCGGGGTTACCGATTACCTCGTTGGAAAATTCGTCCATATTAAACTCATCCTTCTCCTTGAAGTATTTCATGGAGCGGTTGAGCAGATCTATTTTGTCGGCCTTGCTCATCTCAAACTGTTCATCCAGTTTTTCGGTCACAAAGTTTTTGTAAATGCCCAGGGTATTATTGGTTTGGTTAAAGCTGTCGTTACGGATGCGGAGCTGCAGAAAATCGTCTTTCCAGTATACGGCAGCATCTTGTCCACCGTTGGTTTTATCAACCACCACTACTTTGTAGCCGTTCTCTTTTTCGATATTGAAAATAAGCACGCCTTTATCCAGTTTGTTGATATTGATGGCATCCTGCTCGTAATCAACCTGGAAGCCACCTTTATCCGGGTAAACTTTTAAATACGTCTCCTTATTTTCCGATTTAAAAATGCCGATGGCGTCCAGCGGGTTGCCCTCAATTTGCACCTGGTTAAAGTAAACTACGTACAGTTCGCCGCCTTTAATATTGGGGTGCGTGGTGGTTTTGTACAGGTGCTTGGCTATCTGTTCTGATGTTTCGTGAAACTTTTCCTTATCGTCAAAGGCTTCGGTTACAAAGTGATGTATCTCGTTAAGGCCCAGGTTGCCGCTGCTGTGTATGAGGTGGTACACTTCGTTTGTTTTTTCAAATGGTTTTAAAAAATACTGCATCAGCAGGTTGGGAATAATATCGTCCTTGAGTTCCAGGGGCTGGGATGACAGGGCGTACATTTCTTCCTGCGACTGATTGCCAACATGATGAACCGAAATAGTATCGAGCGAAGCTTCAAAAAAAGTTACCATAATGGTTGCGAAGGTAGGGCTTTTAGGGCGTAGTACATAGTTGATAGTCCATAGATCATGGTAAGAAATATAGCAGAGATAGCTATGGAATATCGGCTCTACGGACCATTGGCTATTAATGTTCGAGGTTCGGCGAGGTGCCTGTTAAACCAGCTGGTTTTGCTTATAAATCTGTTTGATTTTAAGTCAAGTATTTAAAGCCTTATTTGTATATTCAGTTTGAGTAGTAACCATGAAACTGATTTAACTATTGATGTATAAACAATGGAAAAGGAAGACATTGGAAAAATAAAGAAATTTGCCGAAGGTGCTTTGACGATATTTATATGCATTTTGGTTTATCAATGGGTGGTTGATGGTAAAACTCCTTTTCACGATGCCTTTAAACATACCGTATCTCAAACCTGGGATGGCGTTAAATCGCCAGTGACAGGCAGGGTGGCTTACCGGATGAAAGATATTCTGAATAGAGACACCATTACGTGTGAACGGGTGGTTGAATTGTATAATGAAATTGACGTTGTTGATGATATTAATTGTAAGTCGGAAAATGGTACAACGCTTCTAATTGCCTTAACCAAGGCACAGCAAAGGGATTTGCTGGTACCTGCAAGCCCGCTGCGTGAATGTTCCCCGGGACTAAAGCTTAAATACTTTAATAAATTGATAGCAAATGATGTTAATTTGAATGCAAGGGATAACCTAGGTCGTACGGCGTTGATCTGGAATACCATCCGGGGGATATCATTTGATTTTGGCTGGGCCTTGACATTAGAACAAAAGCTTATTGAGCATGAGGCTGCCCTGCACTATAGAGATAAATTCGGTAAAACGGCATTAGACTATGCCCGCTTAAATAAAAACCTAATATTTATAAATCTGTTAGAGAAGGCTGAGGGAAGGCCGTGATCATTGTTAATATGGACTTCTCCCCAAAAAAACGTATATTTACAATAAGCAAACAGCCCGGCTCTCTTGTTTTGAGAGCTGGGCTGTTTTGTTAAGAAATAAAGCAAGATGAAAATCAATTGCTTGGAATGTAGTTGTTTGATTGTCAATAAATTAATACTTTTTAAAGTTTGAAAAACACGTTAAAAACGTGTTGTGATTTGTTAAAAAGTGTTAAAATCGATGTTTTTGGAATGATTTTGAGCCGTTTTTGGCCAGTTTTTGAGCAGAAAAGTGTTAAAATTTAAGGTTTAAAAAGTTTTAGAGCCATGCCAAAGTAAAAGCTCGGACGATCGGTCCATGAAACGGAAAGGCAAAAGGTAATTTGTATTACTTTTGTACTTCGGGTCCATAAATCTCAAAAATGATTGCCATGGACCATCAACTATTGACCATGGACAACTTACAAGATACCATAGTAGCGCTGGCTACACCAAACGGGATAGGGGCTATCGCGGTGATCCGCCTTTCGGGTCTGGATGCTATCAGCATAGCCAACAGCGTATGGAAAGGCAAGGACTTGACCAAACAGGCCTCGCATACTATCCATTTCGGTCATATTATGGACGGCGACCTGATGCTGGATGAGGTATTGGTATCACTGTTTGTAGCGCCCAAATCCTACACCCGCGAAAACGTGGTGGAAATAAGCTGTCACGCCTCTGGTTATATTATTGAAAGTATCATTAAACTGTTCATCAAAAAAGGAGCACGGAGTGCCAAACCCGGCGAATTTACGCTGCGGGCATTCCTGAATGGTCAATTAGACCTTTCGCAAGCCGAAGCTGTAGCCGATCTGATTGCCTCCAATTCCAAAGCATCCCAACAAGTGGCCCTACAGCAATTGCGTGGCGGATTTAGTAATCAATTGCAGGGTCTGCGCGAACAACTGGTAAATTTTGCCTCGCTTATTGAGCTGGAACTGGATTTTGCCGAAGAGGATGTAGAATTTGCCAACCGCGATCAGCTCAAACAGCTGATTGTTGATATTACCCGTATTATAGGCAGGCTGATACAATCGTTTGAATTGGGCAATGCCATAAAACAGGGTGTTAATACAGTAATAGCCGGTAGGCCCAACGCGGGGAAATCAACCCTGCTCAATGCACTCCTGAACGAGGAAAGGGCCATTGTTAGCCATATCCCGGGCACCACCCGTGATACCATTGAGGAGGTATTGAATATACAAGGCATCAATTTCAGACTGATAGATACCGCCGGCATACGAGAAGCCACCGATGCTATTGAACAAATAGGAGTACAGCGCACCATGGAAAAGATTAGTCAAAGTGCCCTGCTCATCTATGTTTTTGACGCTGAGCAGATAACGCCGGAAGAGCTAAAAAATGATCTGGAAAGTTTGCAAAGTCCTGGTATAGCCATGTTGCTGGTAGCCAATAAGATGGATTTGTTACAACAAGACGAAAAAAGGGAAAGCATCCAGGAGTTTTTCAGTGCCTCCGGACTTCCGGATCTGCAGACCATCTTTATTTCAGCCAAAGAAAAACTGCACATAGACGATCTTAAAAGTAAAATCTACGGTACAGCCATCAAAGATCAGCTTAGCGGCGACGAAACGCTGGTAACCAACATACGTCACCTGGAGGCCCTGCAAAAAACAGAAGAAGCCTTAACCAGGGTATTGAGTGGGATAGATGGCAGCATTACCTCCGATTTTCTATCTATGGACATCAAACAAGCTCTCCACTATCTCGGTGAGATAACAGGCACAGTTACTACAGATGATCTGCTGGATAATATATTCAGTAAGTTTTGTATCGGTAAATAATGGGAGAGGATCTGAAATAATATAGGAATGAACAACGTAAAAATTCCGGTAAAACCTGCGCGTCTGTTATCTCTCGACGCCTTGCGAGGCTTTGATATGTTCTGAATAATGAAATTTGCGAGAGTGTTTTATTTGTTGAAAAATTAAGTGTAATTTAAACACTTTTATTTCTCAAATGATGAACAACAGTCCTTTTATATCGCGCACTTTATTTTTTGTGTTATTTATTACTGCCTTTAATTGTGTAGCGCAGGAAACATTCATTAAAAACCCTATTACAGAAGGATATTATGCCGATCCAACGGTGGTGAAAGATCATGGTGTATACTACATTTATGCTACTATTGATCCCTGGGGTGGTAAGGAGCTTGGAGTATTAGAAACAAAAGATTTTAAAACGTTTACCCAAAGACATATCAATTGGCCTACTAAAGAGGCATGCACAAGTTCAACTTCGGGTGATGCCATGGTTTGGGCGCCTTCGGTACGGAAGTATAACGGGAAATTTTATATGTACGTGGCTGTCGGCAGCGAGATTTGGGTGGGTGTAAGTGAGCATCCGCTCGGTCCCTGGAAAAATGCCAAAGTTGATAATTCACCCCTTATAACTAAAACCGATTTTCCGATGGTACATAATATTGATGCAGATTGCTTCATTGACGATAATGGAAATGCTTACCTGTATTGGGGTTCTGGCTTTAATTGGGTAAATGGGCATTGTATGGCTGTTAAACTAAAAAAAGACATGATAAGCTTTGATGGTACGCCAAAGGAGATCACTCCACCTCATTATTTTGAAGCCCCCCACATGTTAAAGCGAAACGGTATATACTATTTGATGTACTCTTACGGAAAAGCTATTGATGGCACCTACCAGGTCAGATATTCAACAAGCAACACACCCTTTGGGCCATGGACAGAAGGCTCCTATGATCCTGTTCTTTCTACCTCCCCAGACAGTACAACCCTGGGACCCGGGCACCATACTGTGTTTAAAGAGAAAGATCAGTATTATATTTTATATCACCGTATTCATCCACAAAAAAAGCAATATGTACTGAGAGAGTTATGTTTAGATAGTCTGAATTTTGATAAGAAAGGCGATATACTTAAAATTAAGCCATCAGGAGTTCGCCGTTTTAATTAAGGGAATTTTGCCCTATTCCTGAACCTAATAATCATTAATGGATTTTTTGCTTTTTACAGATTAAAGGATTAACGAGCCATACAAATTAGATATCTATCCGGAGCCCGCACTGAATGATTGATTAACTGTTTGATAACAGTTATAAAAGATACAGTAATCCAGGAATTTTTCATCATCATATTTTTTATTCGGAATACCCTTAAGTACAAAAGGGTACCTGCCTTATAAAGTACATTACGGTATGATCCTGACTAAAATTCTATCATCGCTTTAATTACACCGTTTGTAGGATCAAGCCAGCTTTCAAAGTTGTCTTTCACTTCGTCAAAGGATACACGATGGGTAATATAATTGGCCGGTTGCACCAATCCATTTTTCATTGAGGAAATAACATGTTCAAAATCTTCGCGGGTAGCGTTGCGGCTGCTCATTAATGTTGCTTCACGCTTGTGAAACTCTGGGTGGCTTAAACTTATGTCCCCCTTTTGCAGACCGACCAGGACATATCTGGCTCCATGTGCCATATACTCAAATCCGCTATTAATAGCTTTTAAGCTGCCCGTGGCGTCTATCACCACTGTTGGCATCTCTCCTTTCGTTATTGCGGCCAGTCGTTCCAACACATCTTCGGTCGATACATTAATAATATGATCTATCTTCAGTCGGTCCCTGCAAAATTCAAGTCTTTTGGTGTTGAGATCCATGGCAATTACTTTGGCCCCTGCAATGCGGGCAAATTCTATTATTCCGAGACCTATGGGACCGGCCCCTATAACCAATACATGTTCACTGGGCTTTACATCTGCCCGCCTGATTCCGTGAGCGCCTATCGCGAGGGGTTCTACTAACGCCAGTTCATCATAACTTAAACCATCACCATGAACCAGTGAATAGGTTGGCACATTAAGGTATTCGGTCATTCCTCCATCTATATGAACGCCGCAAACATTAATTTTAGCACAGCAGTTGGGTTTTCCAGATCTGCAGGCAATACAAACACCACAGTTAAAGTAGGGGATGAATGTAACGATCTCACCTTTTTTAAAACCGGGCGCACCGTTTGGCTCAATTAACTCTCCTGAAAGTTCATGCCCCAGGATACGTGGATAATTAAAATAGGGCTGTGTGCCTTCAAAGGCATGCAGGTCTGTACCGCAAACGCCTATTCTCCTGATCCTGATCTGGGCATATCCTTCTTTTATTTCAGGTCTTTCCTTTTCTTTAAAAACTAATTTTCCCGGTTCTTCACAAACTATTGATTGCATATGATTTAAGTTTAAAGCTGAAAAATTTGATCCATAACTACCCATTTTTCTCCCTCTTTTGCCCAGGGCAAAGGCTGTTGGAATTTCCACATCAACCGCTCCCATTCCTGTACTACAGGATTAAGCGCATCCATTTGTTCTTTTTTTTCGGCCTCGTAATGATCGCTTGTCTCCATGATCATAAATAAACGATTACCTGTACGGTAGATCTGCATATCCCGAATTTCGGCATCCAGTATGCTTTTGCGTATCTCGGGCCAGCAGTTTTCTGCCTTATGCCAGTGTTCATACTCTGCTATCAATTGTGGGGCATCCTTTAAATCAAGGGCCAAACAGTATCTTTTCATGGTAATATTTATTTTTTAAAGATAGGCGGAAGCGTACCATTCGTCAATTAAACCATGTGCTTTCATGTCTTTCCAAAATTGCGCCGGGATCGTCAAATAAGCTAAAGCAACATTTTGAGACACCCGTTCTGCATTGGCAGTACTCAGGGCAATGCTTTTAACGCCTGGCGCATTTAGTCCAAAGGCAACACATGCATCCGCGGGTTTTATTTTGTAATCTGCACATAAGCCATAAAACAACTCCCGCCAATGGTACAAATGTTTGTCTTTTACAGGATCAGTTAAACGGTAATTGTAATAAGCAGATCCTGTTAAAAAGCCCCCGTTAAAAACAGCGGAATTGATGATCTGGATTCCTTGCTTTTCAAGCTCCCGCATAAATTCGACTAATTCCCGGGGATGGCTGTGAACCGTCATGCTATTGGCTATCATGACCCAATCGAGTGTTACATCATCAGTTATTTTTTTAATAGTTCGCCAATCCTTTGAGCCTACACCGATAGCCTTCACTTTACCATGCCGCTTTAATTCTTGCAACGCGCAATAGGCATCTAATATATCGCGGTAACGTTGAGCCAGGTCTGGCTCGTCCTTTGCTGCCGCAAGGTATTCGTCAGGGTCATGTACGGATACCAGTTCCGCCTGGTAACCGCCCAGTAACTCATTTCCTTGTTCATAACACTCCAGGATACCCTCATAACATATCCGCTGAATGGCATCGTATTTCAGATCGCGCCATACGCCGGGCTCAAAAGTTGGTTCGGGAGTTTTTAGTGTCGTTCGTAACCAACCCAATTTATTGCTGATCAGCACATCCGATGGAGATACATTCAATTGTGTTAGTGACCTCCCCAGTGATTCCAGCGCGAGCCCTGCGCCGTATTTACCGGCAGAATCAAATACAGCTGGTTTAGGAGAGTACCTGATACTTTCGGCAACAATGGCACATTTAACATCGTCGGAAAGCGCGACATATAAATTCCCTAATCCGCTGGTGCCAAAAATTACTTTAGGCAGATTGATTTCTTGCATATGAGAAACGGGTTACGGCTGAGGATAGTTTTTTACCCGATGACACCAGCTTAAAATTTGCGCAAAACAAAGAGCTGTCACTGAAACGGCCGTAATCAAGGTGTAACAAATTTTCAGATCCATCACACCTGATTAAATAGCCCCTTCAATTTTAAAAACGAATGCATATTTACCCGGAGCATTTTCAGGTAGTTTTACTTTGAGGCCCGCCTCAGTCTGTTCAAAGCTCAACTTATCGTTTCCAAGCAGGCTTACGCTGGTCACATTACCTACTTCATTGCTTTTGGCTAGTTTTTTAACAAAGGCTTCATTGCCGGTGGGCCAGCCCAGCATAGTAGCATAAAGGGTTTTACCTTTTGCAGTAAACCGGATGTCCTGTGCCCCAAAAGGCTTTCCCTTGCCTTCATTAAAACCCTGCGCATTGATAGGCGCGGCTGAATCTGTTGCCGGGCCTTCTCCAAATACCTTCCAGGGGCGGGTGCCATAAATTGCCTCGCTGTTAACCTGCATCCAGGCACCTATGCCTTCAACTACTGCAAGTTCCTCGCTATCAAGGGTGCCATCACCACGTAATGGGATGTTTAAGAGTAGGTTGCCGTTTTTACTTACAATGTCAACCAGGGTGTGTACCACTGTTTTGGTGCTTTTGTAATGTTTATTATCAAATATGCGACGGTCATAATGCCAGGCACCAATACAGGTATCCGTTTGCCATGGCAAAGACTCTATCTGGTTGCTCTGTCCGCGCTCTATATCCCATATCATGCATTTGCGCTGTTGCTCATTCAATACTTTGGCAAACAATGCTGCTTGTAGTTTACCATACTTTTTAATACTGGTATTGTACATATGTGCCGCTATTTTCAGACCGGCATCGCTTACCGGCCAAAGAGGTAATGCGGTATCATCAAAATAAATGAGTTCGGGGCCATATTTGTCTATCAGTTCTATAGTGCGGTTCAAAAATTTGTCGCAATAAGCTTTGTTGGGTACACTGGCACCATTACCCCAATCCCAGTGAGCACTCATACTATCGTCATTAAGACTGTCCTTACTTAAAGCATGGTTTTGTGCATATAATTCCTGTGGATCATAGCCATTCCACCATTTGCCGGCACCGTCGGCTTTGGTAAGCTTGCCATCATAGGGGATGCCTGCATAAGGTCCGGTTTTATCCGCCCGCTGGGCAACCTCGTACCAGGTCCAGGGGTGAGATGCATGTACCGTTACCCCAAAAGGCAGACCGTGCTGTTTGGCAGCTTTAGCCCAACCGCCAACCAGGTCTTTTTTTGGGCCTAGTTTGGTGGAGTTCCAGCTTTGATATTTGCTGTCATAAAGATCGAAATTATCGTGATGATTGGCCAGGGCCATAAAGTACTTCGCACCGGCACGTTTATAAAGACCAACCAACTCATTGGGATCCCAGTTCTCGGCCTTCCATTCATTGATCACATCCTTGAAACCAAATTTTGAAGGATGCCCGTATTTTTGAATATGGTATTTATACTGGTCGCTGCCCTCCTGGTACATGCCGCGGGCATACCAGTCGCCGCGTTCGGGCTGACATTGCGGCCCCCAATGTGCCCATATGCCAAACTTGGCATCGCGAAACCAATCAGGCACCTGGTATTGAGACAATGAATCCCAATCGGGTTTAAAAGGGCCGGAAGCAATAGGAGTGTTTGCATATGGGGTTAACAGGCTGCCCCCATAAAGCTTAGACAGATATAAGGATGATAATCCCGTGGCTAAACCTTTTATTAATGTTCTTCTTTTCATAATTGGATTTGGTGATTGGTAATAAATAGCTATGCTGGCGTGTTATCCAAAATTTTATTAATGTTCGATAAGTCAATTAGCTGTAATTGGTTCATCCACAATTGATGTATTTCCATCAATAATTGATCAATCAAATTTCTTTGAAATAATGTCTAAATAGTTGACCTAATGGGACTTTTTTTTGTAAAAAACCGACTTTTAGACATGGCAGAATGAATGTGATCGCTATTGGATACAGCACTGATCTTAAAGCTTTGACAATCGCTCAGGGATATTATTCGATATCACGCAGTCAAATAAATAGCATGCCTGGCGAGTCTGCTATTGATTAAAACCGACCTGAAAGATTTGTTTTTTATAGGTGCTGGGCGACATGCCGGTTAACTTTTTGAAGGCTTTTGAAAAATAAGATAAATTATCAAATCCGGTTTGAGTGCAGATTTCAGAATACGACATTCTGCTCGTAGCCATCAGATACTGGGCGCGTTCAATACGTTTTTCGTTAATGTAATTCAATGGCCTGGTTCCGGTATGCTGTTTAAACTGCCTTGAAAAATAATCGGCATTTTGATTAGCGCGGGAAGCGAGCTGATGCACCGAAAGATCCAGATGTAAATTGACGAGGATATAATTTAGGGTTTCCGCGATTTTTAACGGAATAGGCTTATGCTCCGGGTGTTTGAATAGCTGAGGGTTCAGAAATTTGGCGGTTAACAACATCAGGATACCCTGAGTTTCCAGATATGCCGAAGTGTTTTGCTGGTTGTTAAGCTCCTGGTATTCTTTGTAATAAATGTCTTTTTCATAAACTTTGGGGTTGTCAGACCTGTTTATTCCTCTTCCGGGATTAATTTGAAGCAACCGGTTAAAAAGGTTAACATCCACTTCGGTGGCTTTCGTTTTTAATAAGATCCTGTTATTGGCGAAAAGTGAACTTCCGTCGATTGAATCCTCGAAAAACTGAACAAAGTATTGCCCCAGATAACTACTGCAGGTTAGATTACATAAGGTGAAACTCGGAATGATATACAGATAACCCGGCTCAAGCCTGAGCAAACTGTCTGCCCCCGATATTTCACCCTCGCCATCGTCGATGTAATAAATCCGGTAGTAGGGACTGATAACATTCCTGTAATTCCATTTTGAATCGAGCTTTACATAGTCGACGTTAAGGAGTGAAAAAGTATGTTGTAGATTTCTTTTGATCATCTGGATTACAAATATGCAAATTGCCTGAATACATATAGATGTATATGAATGATTTAAATATAGTGAAGTCGGTTTTTTACAAAAAAATCCCATTTCAATCAAATTTTAAGGTCCCGCTTTGTTCGCCTGAAACGTGCGGCTCAATTCCTGGACACTTCACAATTAAAATAATTAACAAATTTTAACATATCTGCCTTAAACCCAACCCTTATTTATTCGTCCAAATACTAGCTTTTTAAGGAGAAAAAGCAGATTTAGATTCATACAAAATTTAATTTAATAGTGTCATGAAAGCGTTAAATAGGTCCTTCATAAATCTGTCATTGGCAGGTTTGTTAGTATTTGGCCTGGCAACTACCGCTGACGCTCAACGAGGCGGGCATTTTGGTGGTTTTAGAGGTGGGTTTGGTCGTGCTCATTTTGGCGGCGGGTTCGGTTACCGGAGCCCGGTGGTTCATGCAGGTTTCCGGGGTTATTATCGTCCTCATGTATACGCCAATGTCGGGCTTTTTGTAAATGTCCTGCCATTTGGTTATTATCCGTTTTTCTGGGGGCCAAATCAATATTATTACTATGGTGGTATATTTTACCAGCCTGGTGCTAATGGTGGTTACGAGGTTGCTGCTCCTCCTGTAGGCGCCGAAGTGCCATCTTTACCCGAGGGTGCCCAGTCCATTGCCATAAACGGCATACAGTATTATGAATACAATGGCGTATACTATCAACAGATAACCAAGGATGACGGTAAAACCACCTATGTTGTAGCCGGAAAGGATGGCGTGTTAAATACCGACCAGAATACAACAGCAACCGACTCAACCAATACGCAAATGCCTGCAGTTGGAGATATGACCGATCAGCTGCCTGCCGGCTCGCATAAAGTGAATTTAAAAGGTAAAAAATATTGGGTAACTCCCGATGATATTTATCTGGAAGAGGTGGTACATGACAACCAAACCAGCTATCGTGTGATCAGCATTCCTGAAAAAGTTAACAACGAATCTCAGGATGCCGCTCCCGTTCAAAAAAGCGGCGAACTTTAAGTAGTAAAAAATTAAAGGGATGATCAGAGGCAAATAGAGTTTGCTTCTGATCATCTCCTTTTTAGATAGCAAGGAAAACGATATCCAATAGCTGGATTGATTATCTTTGCTGCGATGAAACAAATCATATTCCTGTTTTTATTTTTTCTTCCCTTTACCGGAGAAGCCAGTGCCTACTGGATGGAGATTAGGGGTTCCGGAAAATTAAACGAGCCTGTACAAATACAAGTTTGTTATGGCCATATCGATGAGTTCAGTATCCGTCACCGGGATACTGGCAAGGAGCTTGAGCTCACCGGAAATTTCAAAATAAGTGTAGTGGATAATGATGGCAAAATAATCCAGGTACCCATCTCGAGGAAAGTGGATTGCTGGGAAGGCCAGTTTATACCTGTGCATGAGGGAGCTTATCGCATATTAGGCATCAACGATAGTCACCCCGTTGTTGACCGCTCCAAAAGCGGAGGTAAGAATGTGAGGCCGATCGATTATCTGTGCGCTGCCTACCAGGTTGGCAGGGGAGAGGCTGTATCAAAACCCGCTCAGTTGTTGGATATCATCGTAAGCCGGAAAGGCGACCTGATCAATGTTCAGGCTTTTAACAATGGACACTTTGCCGAAAATCAAACCAAACTAAGGGTTTTTAACCCCGAAAACTGGGAGAAGGAGTTGGTCATCAATGAACATGGAGAGGCTTTTTTTAAAACTACCATGCCCGGTTTGTACATTATCAGACAAGATTGGGACAATCCTGCGCCCGGTAATTATAAAGGAGTGGACTATACCAGTATCCGGTATCGTTGTAATTATTGCCTGCTGATCCCTTGATCAGCAAGCAATAAATTAAGCCTGATTATAACACTTTAGTTAATGTGGCTTTTTCCCGGAATACATCATAATGTACTCCTCTGTAAGTTCCGGGTGTTTCAAATTTTAAAGTAACCAAAGCAAAATACCGGCCTGGTTTGGGTGCATGGAAGCTTACTTTGCCGCTTTGATCGGTAGTTAGTTTTTGTTCCTGCATTTCCGGGTGACGCATAAATAAAGTAGCATTAGGTACCGGCTTACCATGTAGCAAAACCAATAAATTCACTACAGAATCTGCTGTGCTTTTACCATCTTCCATAATAGTAAGATCTGTTAGCGTTTCTTTTGCAATCATTTGCTCCTGGCCAACCTGTATGATCGTCCGCGCGTAATAATGCTGTTTGGCAACCCCTATTTTGGTGGCCGAGTTACTCCAATCCTCAACCTTACGCTGTTTATTTTCAAGCAGTACCACATAGGTCCCTTTTTCTGCTGGTATGAAACTGGCTTCGTAGGCGGTTTCTTTTGGCGTAAATTGTAAACTAATGTGTTTGCCCGACGGACTAATAGCCCAGCAGGTAAAATCCTTTACTTCCTGGAATTCGCCTGTTACTTTTTGCAGGCGGTATTGATTGTAAGAGCCAAATATCACCTTAATGGTTTGCGCCTGGCCAATCTGGCCTTTGGCATCAGCTTCAATCCATAAGGAATCGGCCTTGGCTTTACCTGCTATCATTAAAATGAACAGGGTAATTAATGTTAAATATTTCATAACGCTATTTAATTATATCGTATGTTGATTAAAATTTAAGGCTCATGCTGCCGATAAACCGGGCGGGCGCCTGCGGTGTTAACCGTACAGACCAGGCCTTTTCGCTGGTGAGGTTATCTACTTTAAACCCGATACGATATTTAGGTTGATCATAAAAAATGCTGGCATCTAATAAAGTATAGGATGGTATAACAATTTTAGTTGTTACGGTATTGGTTTGGTACGATGAACTGCCCGCATTGGCGCCAAAACCTGCACCTAAGCCCTTCAGATCACCGGCGGGTAAGCGGTAGCTGATCCATAAATTATAAGTATTGGCCGGGCCAGATAATGCCGGGCGCAGGCCATTCACCGTTGGATCCGCTTTAGTAAATTTACTATTGTTATAAGCATAACCGGCAACGATGTTCAATCCAGGGAAAGGATTGGCAGTCAAATCAACTTCAACGCCCCTGCTTAACTGGGTTCCATCCTGTACCGAGTAATTGTTAGGATCGTTAGGGTCCGGACGCAATACGTTAGCCACCCTGATATCATAATAGCTCACGGTACCTACCAGGCGGTGATCCAGCACATCGCCTTTTACACCAAATTCCAGTTGATTAGCGTGTTCTGGTTTAAAATGACCGCCATCGGCAGCAACACCGCTTTTGTTGAAAAAGCCGTTCATGTAGTTACCAAATACAGAAAGCTGATCTTTAAATAGCTCGTATACCAGGCCCGATTTGTGCGATATAGCGGTTTGTCCATATGGGCCAGCCTGTATACCCCCGGCGCCTAAACCTCCGGCTGTAATACCCGTAGTTATATTATAAACACCATGATATTGATAACGATCAACCCGTATACTGCCCATAACCAATAACCTGTCGGTAATGTTAAATACGTCGGAGATGTAGGCTGCATAAGTGTCATCACCATTGTTTTCTTTTCGTAACGTCCCTTTGCTGGTTAGTGAATCGATCTTAAAACGGCTCACCCGATAGGTAGCCGGAACATTAACAAAATCAATTGCCGGCAGGTTAACAGTTACCCTGTCAAAGCTATTGGAATTGTTATAATAGTCAAGCCCGCCTACTACACGGTTACGGTGGTTACCAATCTTAAAATCGCCTATAAAATTCTGTTGCAGATCTGTCGCAATAAACGAGGTGTTGCCTACAATAACCTGTGGGCTTATCGTAGTTGCTGCTTTACCATTAAGTGCCGTGATATAACCGTTGATGGTTGAGCGGGCACGGGAAATAATGGTTTGCGAGGTCCATTTTTCTGAGATCTTATAATTGAGCTGGGCAAAAATATTCAGCATCTGGGTACTGTAGGCCAGATCATTACTTAGGAAGGTTTTCTTGTATGGGAAACCCATATCGGCTATGGATAGTGTTGTTGGTGTTTTGTAGCCGGTAAAAGGATTAAAACGAACCACCGATGTGCCTTTAGCCTGACCAAACTCTACATCAAGTAATAAAGAGAGACGATCTGTGATCTGGTAAGAGAAACTTGGAGCCAGGCTCACGCTATTGGTAAAGCCCAAATCCTGGAAGCTCTTTTCAAATGAAGTAGCCCCATTGAGGCGAAACAAAGCAGTTTTATCGGCATTTACAGGGGTGTTTACATCCCAGGTTATCCGGTTAAAATTCCAGCTGCCGCCAAAATAGGCTACTTCGCCACCAAAACCATTATAAGGCTTTTTAGTAACACGGTTATATAAACCACCATAACTGCTGGATACACTGGTGCCAAACAAAGTAGCCGAAGGCCCTTTGATTGCTTCTACCCGTTCAAGATTTGCCGGGTCGATAGATGCGAATGCGGCACCGGCTACGCCGTTCCTGGCATTGGGTTCGGTTTCAAAACCACGGGAACGAAAAGTAACCCGGCCCTGATTGGCAATCATCGGGATACCTGCTCCCGGTACGTTCTTGGAAATACTACCCAGATCAACAGCCATCTGTTCCTGGATCAGTTCCTTGGAAACAGAATTGTAAACCTGCGGATTCTCGAGGTTTTTTAAAGGTAAACGGGCAATATAAACGCTTTCCTTTTTAGAAAATCGGTTCTTATTACCAGATACCGTAACCTCCTGAAGGGCGGTCACATTTTCTTTTGGGAATTGATAATCTGCTGTAATGGTTTGTCCGGCGGTTACTTTTACCTGCAGGTCTTTCTCGGCAGCTCCGAGTACCTGGATCTTGACAGTATAAGTACCAGGGGCAACATCGTTAAAAGCATAATGACCGTGCTCGTCGGTAAGTGTGGTTTTGGAAAGCTCAATAAGGGATACCGAGCCCGACGCCAACGGACGGCCATCAACCATGGTCACCGTACCCGAGATTTGACCGGTGGTTTGAGCATAAACACGGAGCGAAAGGGATGATAGAAAGATTAGCAGGAGTGTAAATATGGGTTTCATCAATAAAATAATATGGGTTAGTGTAGTTTAAACACCGGCAAATATAGATTATTATTTATAATGAGTCTAATTAAAGATAAAATGTTTTAGCAAGGCTTTTCTAATACCGGTAGGTTAAAATGGTCAAGGAGCTTTGAAGAGATGACAAAAATAAATTGCAGATGAGCCTGATAATTATTGTATTTTAAACAATTAATAGGTAGTTTTAATCCCCAGTTATAATGTAATTGACAACCTGAAATTATTTTAATGGAAAAAAAATACCCCTTTTGTTTTTTTCTTTTGCTCATCGTTTCCCTGGCTTGCGCCCAGTCTCCGATAAAGAATAAGATTTTAAACTATTCTTTAAAGAATGGTCTTTCTTTCGGCATTGTAAACAGCATTACGCAGGATGATAAGGGCTTTATGTGGTTTGCCACCAACGACGGTTTGAATCGTTTTGACGGCACAACTTTTAAGATCTTTAAATCGCGCCAGGGCGATGCTGCAAGTTTGGCCAGTAATTATGTACAGAAGGTTTTTTGTGATATGTATGGGAACATCTGGGTATCATCAAGAAATGGGCTCAGTAAACTGGATACGCGGACAGAAAAATTTATCCACTATAAATTATCCTCCAATCGTGCAATTAAAAACGATGTAGGGAATATTGTACAAAGCCACAATGGCAATTTATGGATAACCACCTATGGTTTAGGTTTTTCCTATTTTGATATCCATTCGGCTAAGTTCACTAATTATACGCAGGCCAATTTACCCCAGCTATCCAGTAACCGGGTTATAAGTTTGTTTGAAGATTCAAAGGGTTTGTTATGGGTTGGTACCCAGGAAACAGGCATCAATGTATTTGAACATAAAAAAGGTATCATCACCAACAAAAAAAACCTGGTATCTCCAATCCAAAACCTTCCTGCAGCGCGGATCAATGACATTTTTGAAGATCATTTTCATAATATCTGGATAGCAACCGGAAACGGGCTTTTATACTATCACCGGCAGTCAAATAAATTTACCTTATTGCAAACCACACAGCCTGGTATAAAAAGCAAAAGATATATTTCTGTTATGGAGGATAGCAATAAGCAATTGCTTGTTGGCTTGCAGGATGGCGGATTATATAAGGTAAATCTGGGAACAAGCCCGGATTATAACACAGCAGGCTTTTTATTGCAACCGGTAACCGGCGATGATGGCTATTACCTTACGCAACGCTCTGTTCAGGCGCTTTACATTGATAAAGACAAGAATATTTGGGTGGGCACCTACGGTGATGGTATTTATATGGTCAGTAATATCAAAGACAAATTTTCGGGGATCACCAGGAAACGGATTGAACCCAGCGGCGAAAGTTTGATAAGGTTTTATGGGATGTGTCAGGACCGGGACGGCTTTTTATGGTTCGGAACCGATGGCGAAGGGATATTTAAAACCGGCCATAACGGCAACCTGATTAAACAGTATAAGGCTGATGGTAAACCCGGAAGTATTACCGATAATGCTATTTTATATGGTTATAGTGATCAGGATGGTAATCTCTGGTTTGGTACTTATGCCAGGGGACTTTTTCTGTATCATCAAAAAACAGACTCATTTACCAATTACGCGCATAATCCGGCTGATAGTAAAAGCCTTGCCGGTAATGATGTGCGGGTTATTTTTCAGGATAGCCATAAAAACTTATGGGTTGGAACCAATGGCGGGGGCCTGAGCTTATTTAATGCTGATACCCAAATATTTACTAACTACACACCTGCCAATAGTGGTCTTACTTCTTACGATGTACGCTCCATTGCCGAAGACGAAAAGGGTAACCTATGGATAGGCACTTACGGCGGCGGACTCGATTTTTACGATTCAAAACAAAATAGGTTTGAACGATATTTTAAACCTGCCGACGAAAAGAATAATTTACCCAGCCAGGTGATTTTTTCAATTTACCCCGATAAACAACACCGCTTATGGCTAGGGACTGAGGGCGATGGGCTGATTTCCTACGATCTTAAAAAAAGGGTTTTTAAGAAATTTAATGAAACCAATGGTTTGGCAAATAATACGGTATCGGCTATCAAAGAATCGGCCAATGGTTCTTTATGGTTAAGTACCAATAAAGGCATATCCAATATTAATATCCTTACGGATAAAGTGGTGAATTACGATCAGTCTGATGGTTTACAGGCCGGACAATTTAACGCAGGATCGGTTTTGCGCGATTCGGGCAACGGACTCCTGTATTTTGGAGGTACAGAGGGCCTCAACTTTTTTGACCCCGAAAAAGTAACGCCAAGCAATTATCAGCCAAAGGTTATCATCACCGGCCTGCAAATTTTTGGTAAACAGGTAGAGGTGGGTGCTCTGGATGGTAACCGGACGGTATTACCCGAAGCCATCAGCGAAACCCGGCAAATTACGCTGCAGCCAGATCAGTCGGTATTTTCTATTCAGTATGCCTCGTTAAATTATACCTACCCGCAGAAGGGTAGTTTCGCCTACAAACTGGAAGGACTTGATAAATCATGGAACTATGTAGGCAATCAAAGGCTGGCCACTTATCGTTATTTGGAACCCGGCGATTACACATTTAAGGTTAAAGCTTCCAACCAGGATGGTGTATGGTTTAAAAATTGTGCTGTCATTAAAATAAAAATCATGCCGCCCTGGTATAAAACATGGTGGGCTTACCTGATCTGTTTACTCGCAGCCGGATTGATCATTTATTACTATTTGCTGTACAAAGCCAGGCAAACAAAACTTAAATATGAAATAAAAGTTGCCCAGTTATCGGCAGAAAAAGATAAAGAACTTAATGAGCGCAAGCTTTCGTTTTTTACTAACATTTCGCATGAGTTTCGTACACCGCTCACGCTGATCATTAATCCGGTTAAGGATATGTTGTTTGGCAAGGGCGGGCAGGATAGCGATCCCGGTAATTTACATATTGTTTACCGTAACGCGCGCCGTTTGCTGAGCCTGGTTGATCAGTTATTGCTTTTTAGAAAGGCAGAGAGCGATACGGATAAGCTTAAAATAGTACGACTTAATATAGTGACCCTTTGTCATGAAGTATTCTTATGTTTTAATCACCAGGCCCGTACCAAACATATACAGTTTGATTTTTCGAGCGAAAAAGAAGTAATTCAAATATTTGCCGACAGGGAAAAAATAGAAATAGCCTTATTCAATCTGATATCAAACGCCTTGAAATTTACTCCTGAACATGGGTTGGTAAGCTGTACCATAACAGATCAGGATAACCGGGTTAGTATCCAAATAAAAGATAGCGGCTGTGGCATAGCCGAAGGTATAGGCGATCAACTATTCAACAAGTTTTACCAATTACAAAACGCGACACCCCTGGCGGGTGGCTTTGGTATAGGGCTTTACCTGGTGAAGGCATTTATTGAAAGTCACCAAGGTAGTATCAGTTACGTAAGTGAGCAGGGACAGGGCACCTTGTTCCATGTTGTACTCCTAAAAGGGAAAGATCATTTTGGTGAGCAGCTTATTTTTGAGGATGTTGCGGAATCATCGGTGTTTTTAGACGAATTGATAGAGAACAAGGGTGAATTGGCTGCAGAGCAATCCAGAGCCATGTCTACTATTAAAAGCCCGGAAGCTTTAAGCTCGGATACCAAGACAATGTTGCTGATAGATGATAACCAGCAGATCCGCATTTATCTTAAACAGATATTTGCCGGTGAATTTGAGATTTTTGAAGCCGATAATGGAACCAATGGACTTGAATTGGTTTATCAGCTGGTGCCGGATATTGTGATAAGTGATGTGATGATGCAGGGTCTGAGCGGTATAGAACTGTGTAGCCGTATTAAAGAGGATCCGTTGTTAAACCATATCCCGGTAATATTGCTAACTGCCAGTTCATCACCCGAAATTAAGCTCAAAGGTATTGAAGGCGGTGCCGACGATTACATCAGCAAGCCTTTTGAAAAAGAAATACTGATTGCCCGTGTTAACGGCATCCTGAAAAGCAGGAACAATCTGCAAAAGTATTTTTATAACGAAATCACGCTCAATAAATCCAATGATTTAAAGATCTCGCCCGAGTACAAAGAGTTTTTAGAAAAATGCCTCAAAATTGTAGAACAGCATTTAACCGACCCTGAGTTTAGCATAAAAACGCTGGCCTCTGAGATCGGGATGAGTCACTCTAATTTGTATAAGCGCATCAAATCCATTTCGGGCCAATCGGCCAATGGTTTTATCCGTTTTATCAGGTTAAGAAAGGCAGCAGAGATCCTGCTATCCACAGATAGCACAGTTTATGAAACCGCTTCAATGGTGGGTATCAACGATCTTAAATATTTCAGGGAGCAATTCAATAAACTTTTCGGTATCAACCCTTCGGAATACGTGAAAAAATACCGCAAGCCTTTTCATAATAACTATAATGTTAACCGCGATATGGTTAAGGATAATTGACCATACTAAAGGTTTTTAATTAAGAATTCATTTTTAGTTCCCTCCCCACGGGAGGGGCGCGTAGGGTAGGTGTAGTGGCAGGGAGGGGTTTCTATACGCGATGATTATCCTGTTCCATAAACCTCTTCCTCCCCTTCCCGAGGGAAGGAATCGCACCAGCCCAGGCTTTTTTGATGGCTGTCATGCTGAGCTCCGTCGAAGCATGGTGGGTAGGCCTCTGCGCACGCCCCTTCGACAAGCTCAGGGTGACAGGCCTGGACATTATTTGCTCGTTTATAATTCCCTCAGAGGCTCTTTCAAAAGACCCAAAGTTGGTTTACATAAAAACTCACTATTTGTTGGTTTTTTTAAGTTAAATATTTGATTATTAATAAATTATAAAAATTTTAATCCTAAAAAGTGTAAACCCATGTAAACCCACTTTTTACAGCTCTTTCAGGGGAGACTCTGAGAGCGCCTAAAAGCATGGGATATGTTCGATTCCCTCCCTTGGGAGGGTAGGGAGGGGTTTCTACGGTTTGCATCATGAATAAGCACCCTCAATAATTAGTGATATGATTTTACCCCCTGATCAAAAAGGCCCAAAGAAGCCTGCAATGGTCTTTTTTTATGATTTTATCCCGTTTTAAATCCGAATTTGCCCCTCACTTGCTCATACAATTTAGCCTCATTTTAGCTTCACCAATAACCAAGGTGTAAACCAAACTTTTGTATCTGGCACTAATTTGACACGGATAGCTGAAAAGGCAATTAACCAGCTTTAACCGTTTGCCCATAGCCGTGCCTTTTATGGAGTAAGGTTTAAACCAAATTTTAAACCCCAATTAAAAACATATGAAACTAATTTTACATGTAAAGGATTCTCCTCATCGGAAAAGAGCACCCCGTTTTTTCCTGCTGCTTGCAAGTATCACCATTACCTGCCTGATCACTTGCCAGATGTATTCACCAGCCTTCGCCAATAACAGTAAGGTACTCAGCGTACAGGATGCGAAAATAAGCGGTAAAGTAACCGACGAAAAAGGCGAAACATTACCCGGCGTTAGTGTTACCCTGAAAGGAACTACTACAGGTGTTTTAACAGATGTTAATGGTAAGTTTTCACTTAATGTACCTAACGCTTCATCAGGTACGCTGGTGTTTACTTATATCGGCTATGTAACACAGGAAGTAACTTTAAGCGGACAGGCAGATATCAACGTACAATTACAACCCGAATCAAAATCATTGAACGAGGTAGTGGTTGTGGGCTATGGTACGCAGAAAAAAGCAACCCTCACCGGTTCTATCTCCGTTGTAAAGGGAGGCGACCTGGTTAAAAGTCCGCAGCCCAACGTTTCAAGCTCATTCGCGGGTCGTGTACCCGGTGTTATTGCCAGCAACGGATCGGGCGAACCGGGTTATGATGGTTCCAATATTTCTATCAGGGGTTTGGCCACAACCGGCAGCAATTCGGTGTTGATTGTTGTGGATGGTATCCCGGGTCAGATTGGTGGCCTCGAGCGCCTTGATCCTAATGATATCGAGAGTGTTTCGGTATTAAAAGATGCGTCTGCGGCTGTGTATGGAAATCGCGCGGCAAATGGTGTTATTCTCATAACTACCAAACATGGTAAAACAGGTAAGGCTGCCATTTCTTATAACTTTAATGAAGGATTCAGTTCGCCAACACGTTTGCCTAAATTGGCCGATGCGCCAACCTACGCGCAGATATTGAATGATATCAATTACTATGATAATCCGGCAGGTGGTTTTAACCAGGCTTACAGCGCCGCTCAGATCCAAAAATTCAGAGACGGTTCCGACCCGCTTAATTACCCAAACACCGACTGGGAAAAACTAACCTTAAAGAACTATGCCTTACAAAACCAACAGAATGTAACAGTTACCGGTGGTTCTGACGATATTAAATATTACACTTCCGTTGGTATTACCTCACAAGGTGGGCTTTATAAAAATGGCGCTGCAAAATACAACCAGTATAACTTCAGGTCGAATATCGACGCTACAGTTGCCAAGGGATTTAAAGTAGGACTATCTTTACAGGGCAGGGAAGAAGACAGGCAATTTCCAACCACCTCGGCCGCCAATAATTTTAGGGGTATTTACAGGGGATATCCAACTGTGGCTGCTTTTTATCCCAATGGTTTGCCTACTTCAGGGTTCGATAATACAAATCCAGCCCTTACACCAACAAGTATTGGCGGTACTATTAATAACCCTACACAAACTTTTAACGGTATACTCAAAGCCAGCTACGATATCCCGGGTGTTCAGGGTCTTTCGCTCGATGGCTTCTTCTCTGCAGATAAAACAGGTGTGTTTAACAAAACATTTAATACGCCTTACACCGTTTATACCTATAACAGCGCTACCAATATTTATACCCCAAGCACACAGGGTGGCTCAAACGGAAGGCCTTATTTGTATGAGTCGCAGCTTAACCAGTCGCTCATTACATCCAACATTAAGCTGAATTTTGTAAGGCAGCTGGGTAAAAACAATATCAATGCCTTTGTAGCTTACGAGCAAAGTAAAAATACCTATAATTTCTTTTGGGCCCAGCGAAACAATTTTCCAACGGCTACTACACCAGAGCTTTCGCAAGGCGGCAGCGCACCAAGTGATGCAACCAATGGGGGCAGCAGCAGCGATAACAATGGCAACTACAATTATAACCGTCGCAGTGTGATCAGCAGGCTGGCCTATAATTATGATGAAAAGTATTTGTTGGAGGCCCAGTTCCGTGCAGATGGTTCATCTCTTTTTGCTCCCGGTCACCAATGGGGATATTTCCCTTCCATATCCGGTGGTTATCGTATATCTAAAGAGAGGTGGTTTCAGGACAAAATTAAATTTATCGACGATCTGAAGATCAGAGCTTCCTATGGTGTTTTAGGTGATGACAACATAGCTCCTTACCAGTATATTGATAATTACGCTTTTAATAATTCGGTAGTTCTGGATAATGGCTCAGGCGCTTCACCTCAACCGGGCATCGATCAAACCAAGCTTGCAAACCCTAATATTACCTGGGAAAAGGCCAAAAAGACCGATATTGGTATTAATGCGGTATTCTTAAAAAACTTTACCTTAGAGGCTATCTATTTCCGCCAGGTGCGATCAGATATCCTGGCTTACCGTAACGGCTCTCTTCCCGGTACTTCCGGAATAGTGAACCCATCTGATGGCAATCCATTAGTGCCCGCAGAAAATATTGGCAAGGTTAACAGTGCCGGTTTCGAAGCAACATTAGGCTATAATCATCCCGGTACATTCTCCTGGGGGGTGTCGGGCAACTTTACCTATGCTAAAAGCAAAATCATTTATATAGATGAGGCTGCCGGTGTATTACCTTACCAGCGCCAAACAGGTCAACCTTTAAACACCTATTTATTATATAAAGCCATCGGTATTTTCAGAAGCCAGGCGCAATTGGATAATACGCCGCATGTGCCTGGTGCACAGGTTGGGGATCTTATTTATGCTGATGTTAATCACGACGGGCAAATAACAGCCGCCGATCAGGAGCGATCTAAATATGGTAATATCCCACAAATAGTTTACGGTTTAAACCTTACCGCCGCTTACAAAAATTTCGACCTGTCGGTTTTATTTGCAGGGCAGGCCCAGGTAAGCCAGTATGTATTACCTGAATCTGGTGTTATCGGTAATTTTTACAGTTCATGGGCCAATAATGCCTGGAGCCCAAGCAACCCGAACGGATCATATCCAAAAGTATCAGACAGGGCTTCAAGCGCGGTAAGCGGTGGTTTATATAACAGCACCTTCTGGCTTAACGATGCTTCGTTTTTAAGATTGAAGAATGTTCAGCTGGGTTATACGCTATCGTCGCAAACGTTATCACGGCTCCATATCAAAGGCGTCAGGGTTTTTGTAAGCGGTTTCAACCTGTTAACATTTACCAAAGTGAAAGACTACGATCCTGAAGGAACCAATGGCAGTGGTCAATTCGGTGGCGCCCAGTATGGCAGCGGTCAGTTCTATCCGCAACAAAAGATAATTAACCTGGGCGCAAACATTAAATTTTAATATTCAGCATTATGAAAAATATAAAATATATAACAGGCTGCCTGGCGCTTTGCGTTGTGTTTATGACATCCTGTAAAAAAGATTTCCTATCCACACCACCTACCGACAGAATAAGTAATGCCTCTATTTTATCCGATACATCACTTTTTGAAGCTTATGTGATCAACAGGTATATCGGTGTTAAATTACAGGATAAAGAAGATGACGATACCGGTTTTGGCCGGGGCTTTCAATGGGCACTTTGGAGCTCACTGACAGACGAATCGATATACAACAACAATGATAATACCTGGGTTATCCAGCAAGGTCAGTTAGCTCCTAACAATCTTGGCGATGCGGGGACTATTTGGGCACGCAGTTACCGTAGTATCCGGGAATGTAATTATGCTTTAAGCGTTATAAACGGTTTGCCATTAAGCGCCGGGCATAAAAATAAACTGATCGGCGAGCTTGAATTTATCAGGGCGTTCAGGTATCAGGATCTTATCCGTAACTATGGTGGTGTTGTATTAATGGGTGATAAGGTAACCGAACTAACGGATAACCTGCAGGATCCGAGCCTTTTTAATCGTGCTTCTATTACGGAATCTATTACTTATGCCAGTTCTCAATTGGACGATGCAGCCTCAAGGCTCCCGGTGGATAACGGCACAACATGGGCCTTAGGCAGGGCAACAAAGGGTGCTGCGTTGGCTCTAAAATCAAGATTACTGCTTTATGCTGCTAGCCCTTTATATAATGCAGGGACCTGGCAGGCTGCCGCCGCGGCCGCTAAAGCAGTGATGGATCTGGGCAAATACAGTTTGTTCCAGGGCGGCTATGGCCAGTTATTTTTAACACCCAATAGTAACGAAATTATATTTGAAAGGTTATTTTACCCGGTTACAGCGGCCCACCTCCCTATAGAGCTGGACAATGGACCTAACAGTTATGGCGGTTATGGTGGTAATGTACCCCTGCAAAATATGGTAGATGCTTATCCAATGAGTAATGGCAAAGCGATCACCGATCCGGCATCGGGTTATGATTCACAAAACCCATATGTTAACCGCGATCCGCGGTTTTATGCAACTATTCTTTACAATGGGGCGCCATACAGGGGCAATGTTGTCCAGGTATTTTTGCCGGGTGGCAAAGACAGTAACCAGGGTCCGAATCCGCAAAACGCGAGTAAAACCGGTTATTACCTGAGAAAATTTGCGAATGATAATTATTCTATCACCAATTCAAGCGAGGCAGGTGCACAGCCTTGGATCTATTTCAGGTATGCCGAAATTCTGCTTAACTATGCCGAAGCACAAAATGAAGCCGTTGGGCCCGACGCGAGCGTTTACCAGGCCATTAACACCATCAGGCAGCGCGCATCTGTGAATATGCCTGTGTTGTCGGGCTTATCGCAAAATGATATGCGTACCGCTATCAGAAATGAAAGACAGATTGAGCTTGCTTTTGAAGAACACCGCTTTTACGATGTGCGCAGGTGGAAAATTGCCGATCAAACTGAAAATGTTCCTGCTTATGGTGTAGCGGTAGGTATAAATACAGCCAACGCTTCTGGCTACAGTTATGCTCCAAAGATAGCGTTAACCGGCCGCGCGTTTCAGTCGCAGCATTATTGGTTGCCAATACCTTTGGCCGAGATACAGGCTTCAAACGGACAGTTAAAACAAAATCCGGGCTATACAAATTAAAAATCCCAAATACCTATATCAATCAGGGAGGCCCGGTAGGGTCTCCTTTTAAACAACATTTCAAATCAATTAAAACCATACAATTATGAAAACAAAAATGTTAATTCTCTTCCTGTGCTTTTCTTCGTTTTTCGTTTCTCAGTCTATGAAAATTGAAAAACATGCTGTAACCCATCCGTACAAATTTAGTATCGGTGTCAATTACTATAATACAACATCCTACACTTGTACCATAGAATTGAGCGGCCCAACCACCCACACCATCACTGTTGCACCCGGAACCACCGGAAGTTACGGACCTATAACTCCTGGCCAGTACACCGTAGGTATTTATACTACCGGACCGGGTACTTACAATTATCGTTTAGATGGGGGCGGGAGCACACCAACGTTCATCAATAACGCTAATGGTCACGGAGCTGTTTATACCATAAACGCGCAAAACAACCTCACCGTAGGTATTACTAATTAGTGGCACGCATTGTATTTTCGATACCGTGCGATTGAATCGGTTCAAAGTACCGGTTGCTGATAAAATTATTCTGGGGGGGCGGGAAAGTTTTCGCCCCTTTTTACCTCATACTAACCTATACCAAATTATGAAAAACCAAGGCATTTTACTAATAGCGGGGTGTTGTTTGATGGCAGGGTGTAAAAAGGATATTACCGCGGTAAAAGGATCGTCATCCACAGACGACGTAAAAACAAAAACAATAAAACTTAACTCGACGCCGGCAAGCGCTCTTCAGGGCGTGAACTGGGCTTGTGATAGTGATAATTTCAGCGATGGGATACTGGTGTTAAGCGGTTTAACATCATCAGACAGTTATGCTACCGTATCTGCAAAGGCTGATGCCATATTATCGGGCATTCAAACCAATACAGGAGCAAACACAGTCCGGTTACCTGTCAATTACTCCACTGTATCACAAACCTGGTGGAATTCTTACACCGGCGTTATTGATAAAGCTGTAAGCAAAGGAATGAACGTGATACTGGGATATTGGGAAGGCAAATCATCACAGGATGGTAAGATTGATAACACTACCCAATTCTGGTCTATGTGGCAAACCGTTGTGACCAAATATGGCAACAACGCGCATGTATATTTCGAGATATTTAACGAACCGCATGGCTATTCTCTGTCAGACTGGACTACCATTTGTGCACAATGGCTGAGTACATATCCATCGGTGCCACAAGGACATATACTTATCGACGGAACATCATATGCGCAGGATATTACTGGTGTAGGTGCCGATAGCCGCTTTACTAACTGCCTGTTATCCATCCACGATTATACTTTTTTTAGCAGCGGAGGACTTACAACAGCGGCACAATGGGAAAATAGGGCGAAAGGCAATATCGGAAGTTATGGAAACCGCGCTGTATTTACGGAGTTTGGTGATACCATGAACAGTGGCATAAATTACACCGGCGCCATTGGCGGCAGTGCAGATATAGCTTACATACAAGGGTTAACTAATGTAATTAGGTCATTAGGTATGGGAGCTGTTTACTGGCCGGGTATTCGTAACGGTGATGGTTATGCTATACAACAGCTGGGTGGCAGTGCTGCCAGTCCAACGGTTAGTACCACCAATGCATCAGGCTTAAGCCGTTTAAAATATGCCTGGGGAGTTGGCGCTGGTGGTACCGATACCTTTTATACCGGAGCTTATTACCGCTTCCTGAACCTTAACAGCGGGCAGGCGCTTGATGTTAACGGAGCTTCAACTGCCAACGGTGCTGGTATTATACAATGGCCGCAAAATGGCGGCAACAATCAACAATGGCAAATTACCGATAACGGTGGTGGATATTATAAAATCACCAACCGCAACAGCGGCCAGGCGCTTGATGTTAATATGAGCTCAACAGCTAATGGCGCCGGTATTATACAGTGGCCATGGAACGGGGGTAATAACCAACAATGGCAGCTTACGGCCACTAGTACTGGCGTATATAAAACTATTAACCGTAACAGCGGTCTCGCGCTTGATGTTAATGGCGCCTCGACCGCTAATGGCGCGGGTATTATCCAATGGCCATGGGGCGGTGGCAACAACCAGCAATGGCAAATCGTACAACAATAAATTACAATAAAGCAGGATCGGAAGGTCCTGCTTTATTGTTGATCTGAATAATGATGATATCTACAACAAAAAAAATATTTCTTACAGGTATTGCTTTAGCGCTTAATGTTTCTTTAGCCATTGGCCAGCATAAGGAAGCGACCATCGATATTGATTTTTCGAAAACATACCAAACTATCAGCAATTTTGGTGCGTCTGATGCCTGGTCATGCCAGTTTGTAGGCAACTGGCCCGATGATAAGCGAAACAAAATTGCGGATCTGCTTTTTAGCCAGGATATTGATGCCGATGGTTCTCCAAAAGGAATTGGTTTATCATTATGGCGGTTCAATATAGGAGCTGGCAGTGCCCAGCAGGGAAGTGAAAGCGGCATTAATGACGAATGGCGTCGGGCTGAATCATTTTTAAATACCGATGGTACGTACAGCTGGCAAAATCAGGCCGGGCAGGTTTGGTTTTTAAAGGCGGCAAAAAAACGTGGTGTAAAGCAGTTTTTAGGTTTTACCAATAGCCCGCCGGTGCAGTTTACCATAAACAAAAAGGCTTACGCCAGCGGGGGAAAAGTAAATATTGATGCCGATCATTATGCCAATTTCGCTGCCTTTCTGGCAAAAGTTGTAAAAGGTGTAGAGCAGGTAAGTAAAGTTAAATTCGATTATATAAGCCCTATCAATGAGCCTCAGTGGGATTGGAGCGATGGCGGGCAGGAGGGGAGCCCTTATAACAACACGGAAATTGCCGGCGTCATCAGATCTATTAATAAAGAATTTGAGGCTAAAAAAATCGGTTCGAAAATTCTTGTTGGCGAAGCCGGGAGCATTAACTATCTATTTACCAAAGGTGATAAGCCAGGAAAAGGTAATCAAATAAATGATTTTTTTAAGTCGGGCTCTGCAAATTACCTCGGTGCTTTACCCGGTGTAAGTAAAACCATATCTGCACATAGTTACTTTACCACATCGCCACTGGCAACAGCTGTAAAGGTACGTAAGGAGCTGGCCGATAATGTAACGGCTATCAAAGGTCTCGGCTACTGGCAATCCGAATATTGTATTTTAGGTGATAATGCAGGCGAAATGGATGGTAGCAAACGCGACCTGGGTATTGATGCGGCCTTGTACCTGGCTTCGGTGATCCATACCGATCTTACGGTGGCTAATGCTTCGGCGTGGCAATGGTGGACAGCCATCTCAGCTTATGATTATAAAGATGGTCTTATTTATATAGATAAAAATAAAACCGATGGTAACTTTTATACCAGCAAAATGCTTTGGGCTATGGGTAATTATAGCAGGTTCATCAGACCAGGCGCCGTGCGGATTGGCGCGACAATTTCATCCTCAACGGGTAAACCGCTGCTTATTTCGGCCTTTAAGGATGGGAGAAATATAGTTGCGGTTATCATCAATCCTAATGCTGATGATGTGGTTGCAGATCTCAATAGCCAGGCTCGGTTTAATACCTTGTACCTAACGTCGCAGGTGGATGAACTTAAAGCCCGTAAAATTGATGGATCAAAAGTAACTGTCCCGTCCCGTTCGGTTATTACCCTTACGGGAGTTGTTAAGTAAAACAGATATTCTGTATCTATAAAAATAAGCCCCGTGCCATCCACTGGCACCGGGCTTATTTTTTATTTAATAATCAAAATGTCTTTCCCGTCATGCGTTTTGTCCGGTTCGCTTGAAAACTGCTCTGCCATTCAGTAAGTAAAGCCCATTTTTGAATCAACAAACAAATTAAAAACTAGAAATCATGACAACTAAAACAACAAAAACAATCTATTGGATAGGAACCGCGCTTACCTCTTTATGGTTTGGTACAAGCGGATTTTGTGAACTCACTGCCAACAAACTCGTTTGGGACATCACTTTAAAACTGGGTTACCCACCTCACTTTATTTACATATTAGGTGTTGCCAAAGTAGTAGGTATCGCTGTTCTTCTAATACCAGGTAAACTGCTCCGGTTAAAAGAGTGGGTGTTTGCAGGCATTTACTTCGATATTATCTTCGCTTTTGCCTCCAAAGTAAATGTGTTGGGGCTGGCAAGCGCCATAGATGCCATTATAGCGTTTATTATGGTAACGGTAACTTACACTATGTTCCGAAGGGTATATTCTGCCACCTACTTTAAACCGGCTAGCTACGCGATGAATTAATGGCCATGTTTAAAACAGAATGGCGCTTTAACAAAAATGCCTGAGCAGCTGCTCAGGCATTTTTGTTTTATTAGAATAGTTAACAGCCTTATTTAGCAGGCGTGATCACGATATTTCTATAATCAATCGGCCCATGATCTCCCTGGATCAAAATAGGTCCTGGTTCGCCTTCTTTACTATTGAAAGCTCCGCCGGTAATTCCTGGTATCTCCTGTCTGCATATCACCATAGTGCCATTGGCTACTATAGTAACCAGCCTGCCTACCAGTGTAATATCATATGATTGCCACTCTCCTGCGTCTTTTGCCATCATTTTGTTCGGCGGCAAAAAGCCATAAATGGCACTGAACTGGTTGTTGATAGGTTCCGGTTCGCCGCTTTTAACATCCATGATCTGTACTTCATACCGGCCTCTCAAATAAACTCCGCTATTGCTACCCTTTTGATAACGAAACTCAATATGCAGTTTAAAGTCATTAAAAGTTTTATCAGTGATCAGGTTAGCACCAGAGTGCAGGCTCCGTAAAATACCCGACTCAACAGTCCACTGATTTTTACCATCAGCATGCCAGCCTTTGGTGTCTTTACCATTAAACAATTTAATTGGCGTTCCCCAAACAGGATCCTTAGCCCTTATGAGTGATGGTGCCCGTACCCCGGTAAAGTGATAAGTTACCCCATCTGTATATACCATGGTACCCACTAATTCCTCGCCCTTCAGCTCAAATTCAAAATCCATATTCCGGTTTCCTTCTTCCCATTGGGGTGGGATAGAGAAACTATATTTACCATCATGCGGTTTAATTTCTGAGATAGGCCGCGCGCTTCCAAAAGCGTAGGTGAAACGACCGATGAGGATATGAGTGCCCGATTTTTGCACCTCTAACCATGACGGCAAACTTTTACCTGCCTTGTCTATAGTGATGTCCCATCGCCCGATAACAGCTGCATCGGACGCTTTTTCAAGCGGAACAGCTAAGGCATTGATTGCTGAAAAAAAGAACAATGATAAAATCATTTGTACCCGTATAAAACGGGAAATCTCCTTGTAGCTTGTAATTGGTGAGTTTTTCATAATCTCTAAATTACAAACTAACTGTCAATACTTGTTTAATTTATTAAAATTATCAATAGTTACAGATCCGGGAAACAGATGTGTATCTCCCTTAAAATGAATGAAAAATCCTATTTGGAACGGCTTTAAACAGTATTGTTTGAGAGCGATTTAAACGATACTTTTGCCCCATATCAAAATCACCAACTATGATAAAAAAAATTACTTATTGTTTACTTCTGTTCCTGCTACCCTCCTTAACTTTATTAGCACAAACAGCAACCATCAGTGGCTCTGTAAAAACAGCCGACGGAAAGCCCGCCGATCTGGTGAGCATAACTATTAAAGGGACTAACAAGGCCACTTTAACCGATAAAAATGGGCATTACCAGATTAAACGGGTAACACCGGGATCGCACACATTGGTAGCGTCTTTTATAGGGCTTGAGAAAAGGGAACAAACCATAGAGACACGGTCAGGTGAAACTCTACTGGTTAACTTTGTACTGAAAGAAAACTCCACCCAATTACAGGAGGTTGTAATTTCAACAAAAAAATCAAATAAGGTAAACTCCATTGTGGCTAAAATGCCCTTGAAAAACCTGGAGAACCCGCAGGTTTATAATACGGTTTCGTCCGAAATAATAAAACAGCAGGGTATTACCTCGTACGATGATGCGTTACGGAATGTGCCTGGAATTACCAAAACGTGGGGATCAACAGGCAGAGGCGGAGATGGCGGTACTTATTTCGCGATACGTGGTTTTCAAGGCCAGACAACATTGATGAATGGTCTATCCGGTTTAACCAGCGGAGACCTTGATTTAGCCGATGTGGAAGAGATACAAGTGATCAAGGGGCCATCAGGTACCTTATTTGGCGGGGCTTATTTAAGCTATGGCGGAATGATCAATACCATTACCAAGAAGCCGTATTTTACAACCGGCGGCGAGATTACTTATAACGTGGGTAGTTTTGGCTTAAACCGGGTTACGGCTGACGTCAACACCCCGCTGAGCAAAACAGAAAAAGTAGCATTGCGTGTAAACGCAGCATACACCGACCAAAATAGTTTTCAGAACGCGGGTTTTCAAAAATCTTTTTTTATAGCACCCGCTTTAACATATGAAGTGAATGATAAACTTTCGTTTCATTTCCTGACAGAGATATTGCAGGAAGAAAGGGCGGTGCCACCGATATTCTTTCCGTCTGACAGGATGAGCCCGCTACCTTTTAAAACGGTGAAGGATTTAAACCTGAATTACAATGAATCATTCATCAGTAATGATCTGACCATGAAAAACCCGAGGTTTAATTTGCAGGCCCAGATGCTGTATAAAATATCCAGCCAATGGACATCACAAACAGTGGTTTCGCGTACGACGGTAAAATCGAACGGTTACTATAGTTATATTTATGAGGATGGTGTGCCAACAGATCAATATTTTGGGCAAACCCTTCACAAAGATCAGCAAACAACCAGTACAACTGATGTACAGCAAAATTTTAATGGCGATTTCAAGATTGGGAACATGCGGAACCAGTTACTGATCGGGCTGGATTATTTTAGTCGTAATGCCATCAATAACGGGACAGGTTATGCCGTTGTAAGACATGTAACTCCACAGAGCGGCGAAGTTGCTTATCCGGTTCCGGGAACGCATGATACCATACCTCCGGTATATCTATCCCAGGGTTTGGTTGACAATCTTTTGGCAAGTAAGCCCGGAAATAGAAATAATGTCACCAATAGCGCATACAGCGCCTATGTTTCGGATGTGATTAATTTTACGCCGGCTTTGGCAGCTATGGCCAGTTTAAGGGTTGATCATTATGTAGCCAATAGTGCTGGCGGAGATAAGACTTCCAACTACAACCAAACATTTTTGTCACCAAAATTTGGATTGGTTTATCAGCCGGTTATGGATAAGGTGTCGATCTTTGCCAACTATATGAATGCTTTCATTAACGTCGATCCACGTTCGGTAGCTGATTCTTCAGGTAATAACCCAGGTATTCAGGCATTTAAGCCGGAGCATGCTAATCAATGGGAAGTAGGGGTGAAAACTAACCTGCTTTCGGATAAGTTAAACATTACGGTGTCATACTATGATATCCGGGTTTCAGACAGGGTATACACCGATCCGAACAATATAAATGGTTATCTTCAGGGAGGTACAGTAGGTAGTAAAGGTTTTGAGTTGGATATGAACGCCAACCCGGCCCCTGGTTTAAATCTTTTAGCGGGTTACAGCCATAACTCTATCAAAGTATTAAAAGGCAATGCCGGTGATTTTTATAACGAGCCAGGCAGAACCCCGGGTGGGCAAGGCGCTCCGGATCTGGCAAACTTGTGGGCAACATACAAATTTACCAGAGGCGATCTTAAGAACTTTGGTTTTGGGGTTGGCGGTAATTACGCCAGCGAACAAAAATCAATAGATAGTAGCGTAACGGGTATTTTTTACCTTCCAAGTTATGTATTGATCAATTCCAGTTTGTTTTATACTGCCGATAGTTACAGGATTACATTTAACCTGAATAACATCACCAATGAAAAATATTATATCGGTAATTATTCAATAATTCCGCAAGCGCAAAGGAACTTTGCTTTGAGCTTTGCTTATAAGTTTTAAGTAAGGGCTAAATCCAATAAAAAAAGCGCGACCTGCAACAGGTCGCGCTTTTTTTATTGGAGATGATCAATATCCCGGGTTTTGAGTTAAACTGGCATTGAGTGCCCTTTGTTGTTGTGGTATCGGGAACAATTCTTTGTTTGCATTGCTGGGCTGATGATCCCACCAGCTTGCGGTGCTGAACTTACCAAAACGGATCAGATCGTCCCGGCGAAAGCCTTCAAAAATAAACTCACGACCTCTCTCAGCCAATAGTTCGTTCAGTGTTAACGTAGCTGGGGTATAAGCTATGGTTGCCCAGTCTGCCGTGCTATATGCCCGCTTTTTACAATCGTTAATTAATTGTACAGCCTCAGCTGTAGCCGCACCGCCGTTTTTCCGCATGATGGCTTCGGCTTTGGCAAAATATATCCAGGTTAAACGGTAAATGTTCCAGTCGGTGTTATTATAGTTAGGATCAGGTGCTATACCTCCAAAACCAGCCACCTGGTTACCCAGTTTATATTTATTAAAGCGCACACCGCTGTTCTCTTCTCCTTCGCTCATGGTAGAGGGTAAAGCATTAGGATCTGTACCATTTTGCGCAGCAACCTTGTTTTTGCGGATGTTATCAACAAATACCAATTGCTGCCCGTCATACTCGTTGCCACCCGTAGCTATTACCGGCTGATTGTTATCAAAACGGAGCATAGGGCCTTGTAGTAACCAGCCTTTTTTCCGGAGGTCTTTGTCATCAAAAGTGGTATATACGCCTGGTATTAAAACCACACCGTCATTTCCATTGCGGCTGCCGCCATAGATAAACTGTTGCTGGAAATGGTAGAATTCGCCTGTCCAGGATGGTTGAAAGTTGGCCTTCTGAAACTCATAGCTGATAGAAAATATAACTTCTTTTGACTGATCGTTTGTGGGCTTAAACTGATCGTTGATGTTAGGGTCAAGAGCCATGGCGCCGTTTTGCCCACCTGCTTCGCCGTTAATGAGTTTGTTGGCTGCAGCTATACAATCATCCCACCTGGGTGTGCCCGACCATTTTTCGGCATTGAGGTATAATTCCACCAGCATGGCGTATCCACCAGCTTGCGTCATCCTGCCCAGCATATCCCGTGATAGTTTAGGTGCTTTGTCAATATTGTCTTTGATCTCTTTTTCAATAAAGGCGAAAACATCTTTACGAGCTACTGTATTAGGCTTTGCCGGTATACCTACTTGTGTTACCACAGGTATGTTGCCAAACAGATCCATCAGTTTTAAATAATGGAAAGCCCGCAATAGCTTCAACTCCGCAAGATAGGCGTCTTTTTCAGTTTGGGTGATCCCCATACGGTTCAGATCCAGTTTACTGATGTTTTCGATGGGATCATTACATAAACCCATGCCCCAGTACATTAACGACCAGGCATTGTTAATGCCGCCTTCGTCATTAGTCCAGGTATGGTAATGCAATCTTTTCCATTTGCCGCCATCTTCGCCATGCCTGCCTTTGGTTGGCCATGCCAGCTGATCGGCAGAAAGCTCGCTTGGGCGCCACCAGCCGTCCTGGCCGGATGGCGTAACCCAGGCATTGGCATGGGTATAAGGCCGCAAAACGGCCGAAAGAACCTCGTTTTTGTTATTATAAAAATTGCTTGTGAGCAGGGTATCATAAGCTTTTTCATCAAGCTTGGTACAAGCATTCCCGCATATTAATACAGCTACTAACAGGCTGTACCTGATCAGATAATTTAATTTTTTCATGTTATACAGATTAGAAACCAACATTTAATCCAAGTAAAAAAGTACGGGTGCTTGGGTATGGGCCACGGCCGTCAATACCTGGGCCTAGGCCGGTATCAGCAATAAAATCTGGGTCGTTACCAGTGTATTTGGTCATAGTGGCCAGGTTTTGCCCGGATACATAAACCCGCAGATTACGTATGTAATTGGTTTTTAACTTAAAAGTATAACCAAACGTTACCTCGTCAAGCTTTACAAATGTTCCGCTTTCCAGGTAGTAATCAGAGTACATATAGGTATCATTGATTTGGGAATACTTGGTAAAGGCGCTTCTTAACAGGTTGGTTTTACTTACCTTATTGCCATAAGATATAGCGGTGGTATTTAAGATGTCGTAATCAAATTTACCTCTTAAAAACACCCTCAGATCAAAACCTTTGTAGTTAAAGGTGTTTGTCCAGGAGGCGTAATATTTAGGTATGGCATTACCGATAGGGGCGTAATCGGTAACATTACGATCAAAAGAGTTATTGATTTGATCATTACGAACTTTTGAACCGTCGCGTTTGTAAAACAACCATTTGCCGTCGGCATCAAATCCTGCAAAGCGTTTACCCCAGAACTCGCCCAGCTTGCCACCTTCGTATGTTCGGATAGCATCGCCCAAAGCACCAAAGCCGCCAATACCGCCAAAGGTTTTATACTCCTGTTTGTAAATGGAATTAGAATAAGAATCAAGCGTGTTTTTGGTAGTGCTGGCGGCTAAGTCCATGTTCCATTTAAAGTTTTTGTTTTTGATGGCAGCAAAACTTAATGATAACTCAATACCCTTGGCCGATATAGTACCCACATTGGCATAGATACTTGAGCGGATGAACGGTGGTTGCGGTGTTACATAGGTATCCAGCAGATCCTGTGTTTTACGGTTGTACACATCAATAGCACCGGTAATGCGGTTGTTAAAAAGAGTAAAATCGGCACCGATGTTCAGCTCTTTCTTTTTCTCATAACGCAGATCGGGGTTAGGATTACGGTCTGGGCCGTAGGTTTGGCGATATTCACCGTCGGGGAAACGATAGATGCCACCTGTACCGAGCGTAACCAGTGAGGCATAATTATTAAAGCCCGAGTTACCGGTAATACCGTAACCAACTCTTAGTTTAAGGTAATTAATGAAGTTTACATTCTTCATGAAATCCTCGCGGGTAACTGCCCAACCGGCAGAAGCTGCCGGGAAATATCCCCATTTATGGTTAGCGCCAAATCTGGATGAGCCTTCTTTACGTAATATGAATTGAGCCAGGTATTTATCATTAAAAGAATAATTTACCCTGCCAAAAAAAGCAATCAGCTTATTATCGTTTTTATAGCTTCCCATGCCTGCTTTACCGGCAGATAGCTGGTTACCGGCGCCGAGGTTGTTTTCTTCAAAAATGTCGTTTACAAAACCATAGTTATTGGCGTTAAAACCTTCGTTAACATTATAGCGGTAACTATAACCAAATATGGCGGTAAGGGTTTGGTCATGCGCAAACGTACGGTTATACTGAATGGTAGGCTCAACGGCAAAGTTCTGGTTTAAAGCAGTTGCCCTTGATGCATAACCTCCATTTTTATAAACATCATTCTCAATGGAAAACTCACTTTTCAGATCGCGGTAGGCACCATCAATATAACTGTCGCGTTGTACCGAACCAAAAATTGAAGCCTTTAGGCCATCAATAATCTGCAGATCCATTTTGGCGTCGGCAGCGGTAGTTTGCTGTTTACGCTTATTGGTTTCCTGCATTAAACGTGCAAGCTGGTTGGTACTGGTGTTTTCAAAATAAAAGCTGCCGTCGGGATTATAGTTAGATAGTGTAGGGTTTTTACTGAGCTGATCTTCCCAACCACCGCCGCCTAATAAATTGGCGTTGTTAAAGTTGGTAACGAGGTTTATTTGTGTAGTTAAACGGTCTTTAAGGCCTTTTTGGTTAACGTTTAAACGAAGGGTGTATTCCCTGCGATCGTTTTGTTTGGCAAAGCCCTCCAGGTTACGATAATTGATGCTGGCGCGATAGCTGGTCTTGTCGGTTCCGCCCATCAACGAAAAGTTGTGGTTTTGCGACAGGTTATTTTTATGTACCAGGTCGTTAAAAAAATCGGAGGTATGACCATAATCGGTAGCATCAAGCTGTTTCGAATTGATCTTATCCCTAAATTCAGCCGCGGTTAAAAAATCTGGGCGCTTAGACAGATACTCCCTTCGGAAGTAGTTGGAATAAGCATATTGCGGTGGACCAGCCTTACCCTTTTTGGTAGTTACCAAAATTACACCTGCATTGGCGCTTGTACCATAAATGGCTGCACCCGATCCGTCTTTCAATACGTCTATAGATTCTATATCGTCCTGTTGTAAAAGGTCAAGGTTACCGCCTGGTATACCATCAATTACAATCAGCGGACCCGAATCGCCGGTTACGGTTACAACACCCCGCAATTGTATGGCAACACCCGAGTTTGGGTTTGAGCCTCCTGTACGGGTGATTTGTAAGCCGGCAACTTTACCCTGTATGAGATCAAGCGCGTTACGCGAACCGCTTTGTCTGAAATCGGCTGTATCGGTATGGGCTGTGGCCGATGTGATCTCGCCTTTCTTTTGCGAGCCATAACCCACTACTACGATCTCATTCAGGTTATTGGCCGCAGGTTGTAACGATATGTTGAGCAGACGGCCTTTATTAACCGGAACTTCTGCCGTTTGATAACCAATATATGAGGCTACCAGTGTACCATTATCGGGTACTAAAATACTGTAAGAGCCACTGGCATCCGTTACCACACCTAAAGTGCCGCCTTTTACCCGGATAGATACACCTATCAGGGGCTCGCCGGTTGTCTTATCGGTCACCTTTCCCTTTACCGTAATATCATCGGCCACTACCGGAGCCTTAGCTCCAGGTAGCTTAGTGACCGGTGCCGGTTTAGGAACCAATAAGATATAGTTGTTCCATTGCTTATACATCAGGCCTGTACGATTAAGCAATAGTAAAAGCGTTTCTTCTACCGTGCGGTTGGCCTTAGGTAAGGTGATATGCTGATAGTCTTTCATTTCGCTGCGTTTAAAGGCAAATCGAAAATCTGTTTGTTTTTCAATTTGCTTTACCGCGTACTCCAGGTTGTTATTGTTAACGCCCAGGTTAACATTAACATCCCTGATGGTTTGACCTTTTATTTCGCTGGCCAGCAGTGTACTGCAGCAAATAGTCAAAACGGTTAAGGTTACGGTGGTATACCTCATGACACTTAGGAGAATTGAAATTGATGAAGAATTCCTTTGAGGAGGAGAAAAAAATTTTAACAGTAAAAATTTCATAATTTTACTTTGATTTAAGCGGTTCACAAACTTGTTTAAACTCAATCAGATAAGCAGAGATATCAGCTCTGCTATCAAATAAAAGCCGTTGTGGTTGGCGCCACAGCGGTTTTTTTTAATGAGGGTGCGCCATCTGTAACAGGTGGCTTTGGGAGAGTTAGGTTTTTTTCATATTTCTCTGTTATTTAATTTAATAGGGTTATTATTAATTGTTTATTGTTGTTGTTTTTGGATAATAAAGATGTTGCCTTGCTGCTTATAGCTAAAATGTGCTATTTCGCTTAGTACATTTAATACCTGGCCAATATGTTCGTGCTTTAAAAAGGAAGCGCTAAACCTGCGCGACCGGATCTGCGGATCGGTCAATGTTATTTTAATATCATACCATCTTTCCAGTGTATTCACCGCATCGGCCATCTTTATATTATCAAAAATGAGATCACCGAACATCCACCTTAATTTGGAGAGAACCACCGGGTACTTTTTTGATATCTTGCTGATGCTATTATAGCTTAAACCCTGTTCGGCGGTTAATACCCCTAATTGCTGATCTATAAGCCCTACACTTACTTTACCACGGGCTACTGTTACATCAAACTCATTTGATCCATAGGCTTTAATATCAAAGGCGGTCCCCAATACCTGTGTGGATACTTTGCCGGTATGTATAATAAATGGTCTTGATGCATCATGTGCTACATCAAAATAAGCCTCGCCGTCTAGAAATAGTTCTCTTTTTGTTCCTGTAAATTTTACCGGAAATTTTAATTTGCTGCCTGAGTTTATCCAAACAATGGTGCCATCGGGCAATTGTATTTGTATCTTTTGACCAAAGGGTACCGTTTTTTCTTCGTAAACCACCTTTTGCTGAAGTGCCGGTCTTCTTAAATAGTAATAAATAGCCGATCCTAACCCTAAAAAAAGTAATAAACCGGCAGCTATAGAGATAAGTCGCCTGAAGGGGAAAACAGGTTTGTTCGTTATAATTTCGTTATTGTAATGGCCAAATTTTGGATCGGCTACTATTTTTTGATACAGTAGTTCGCTTTGCAGATCGTCAAATGAATAAACATTTTCTTCAAGTTCCCATTGCTCTTTCATTAACCGATGCAACTCTTCATCGGTTGAGGCACTGGAAATATAATGCATCAATTCTTCCAGATCATTTTTAGTGATGGTGTTATCGATATATTGTTTAAGCAGGTTATTGATGCTTTCTTTATTCATAGTATAGATATCAGAAGGTAATATATGGCGTAATACAACCCGGAATTGCTTTAGGGCTAGTGCAGTTTCAAAAAAATATTTTTTTATTTATGGTCACTATGCTCAAATTCACGGCGTAATGAAAAAACGTTTTACATTGGGTAAAAAAGCCGTTTTGATTATATATTGTTTATTGGTAATATTTTTTAGATTTGATTTATTGTAGACCCATCAACCCGATTTTGTGAAGCTACTTGAAACCCCTGCAGCAAATTATGTAAGCCGTCTGAAAAACTCAGATCAGGTCGCTTTTCGCGAATTATATGATATATATGGTAAACGGCTTTATAATTTTACTTACCGGTTTTTAAAAAGTAAGGAACAAAGCGAAGAGATGGTACAGGAGTCTTTTCTGAATCTTTGGATAAATCGAGAAAAGCTAAAAGAAGAATATCCCATAGGACCCTACCTGTTTACCATTGGCAGGCGGTTAACACTTAACTCCATGAAAAAAGCAGCCGCTTCTAAAGAAGGGCTGGAACGTTTGTGGGCATCCATAACTGAGTTGCACAATGAGGCCGAAGAACAGGTGATTTTAAATAGTTTACAGGCATTTGCCGCTTCGGCATTAAATAATTTACCTCCGCAGCAACAATTGGTTTTTAGAATGAGCAGGGAAGAGGGGCTTTCCTATGAACAAATTGCCGAACGTTTGCAGATATCCAGGAATACGGTAAAAAACCACCTGGTTGCCGCACTTAAAAATATGAAAGGTCAGTTTGCACAATCAGATGTTGGGTATTTTATGCTGTTGTCTCTGTCGTTATATTATATGAATTAAGCAGTACGCGCGGGTACTTGAATGAGCAAAAAGTGGGTTTACATAAATTTGCCCTATTTTTTCATATACTATTGATAATCAATAATGTAAATAGATGTTAACCGTGAAAAGTGTAAACCCACTTTTTAACAAAATAGTCCAAAAAGAGGGGTGTCACCCTGAGCTCCGTCGAAGGGTAGAGCGCAAAGGCCCGCCCACCATGCTTCGACGGAGCTCAGCATGAAACCCGTTTGAGGATAACTGTCAATGATGGGCTATTACTTTCCCCGGGAGGGTTTGGGTGGGGGGTACCATCCTTTTAAGTATAGTTTAAAAAAGACTATCGAAACTGCCTTCCTCTATAATTTGATCAATTGTGGTATTCATTTTCTGGTAAATCGATCTGTTTAAGAAGGCGCCTATGCTAATTCTTTTAACACCAGCCTCTTGTAATTGCTTAAAGTTGGGTAAACCGGGTATACACATTACATTGATGGGCAGCTTTGTGCTTTGGGTAAGCTTTTGCATATCCGATATCTGGCTTACGCAAGGAAAAAATAAGCCATGTACCCCCGTATTTTGATAGAGGGCTATCCTGCTAAGAGCGTCTTCCAAAGCATTGGGCAAGCCCAGCAGAAAAGAATCTGAACGCAAATTGATAAAGATCTTTATATTTTCGGCATTTAGCAGCTCGCATATACGTGTTAGCTTCTCTGCAAAAATTTCTGCATTTCCAATACTTCTTTGCCCGTTAACCACCACCGAGTCTTCTATGTTGATGCCTGATACACCGAGATTGTACAACTGAATGATGTTGCCTACTATTTGCTCCGGAGTATCGCCATAACCAGCTTCCAGGTCGACAGAAAAGGGAATGGACACCGATGCCGCGATACGTTTCACAACAAAAAGGTAATCTTCAAAAGGGATATCCTGTCCGTCTTCATATCCTAAAGTTTCGGCTAATGCAAAGCTGGAGGTGGCTATAGCCTTAAAGTTTTTTTGCTCAAATACTTTAGCGCTTTGCACATTCCAAACATTGCCTATTAATAAAGGTTCTGATTGCTGGTGTAGGGCTAAAAACGGTTCAAATTTATTTTTCATCTGTATATTTATTATGTTGATACGAAATTAAGATACTCCGCTATCCGGAAATTGTACAAATCGGAAATATGAGATTATTAAGATATAAAAGGCCGGCAAATTTGCTGGCCTTTTATAGGGTTGCCGATATTAAGCTACAAGATCAGCTTCGGCGCCAAAAGCATGATCGAACAAAATTTTCCAGCTGCCGTCAGCCTGTTGCTTCATTATTTCAATTCCTTTGGCGCTTATCTTAACCTCGCCATTGTCGGTAATGCTCCATTCAGACCGGCCCAAAGCCGTATCGCCGGTTTGGATGCAGTAAACGGTTTTAATATCCATTTTACCTTTGATGGATAATATACCTTTAATGGCTTCTTCAAAATTTTCTTTTCCGGAAACAGGTTTGCCGGGTTCTGGGACAATAATACCGGTAACATCATACATACTTAATACCGTGTCTACATTGCCGGTGTTAAAGGCACTTGCCAATGTTGCGTGTACCTCTTCTGGTTTTTTTGCTAATTTCATTTTTGCTGATTTTTTATTTGTTGATACAAAATTATGCTGCCTGGATTTCAGGAAATTGTACAAATCGGCAATGATGGGTCAGCAATTTTAAAATTCGCTTAAATAGAGCTCAATTTTAATAATTGAAAAAAGTGCAGTGGAGAATAGCAGAAGATTAATTGCCCGCCAGCACCTGGTTAATAGGAGATGCCTGTGCTGCAAAGGAATTGGGCGTTATGCCGGTAAACGACTTAAACTCCCTGATAAAGTGCGACTGATCGAAATAGCCCGACTCATACGCAATGTTGGTTAAGTTTTGCCCATTGGCATTTACCAGGTTCAGGCTATGCTGAAAGCGGTTTATTTTGCAAAATAACTTTGGCGGCAGCCCGGTGTATTGCGAAAACAACATATTCAGATAACGTGCTGATATATTATTACGAACCGAGATAGCTTCTATTTTTTCGTTGCCGGAATTGTTGTGATATAAACTATGCACAATCTGACCAATGAAATTGATCTTGCTGTGCTTTTTCTCAAATAGCACCAGTCTGTTCCATAAATAATCTTCAATTAAGGCTATCCGCTTATCCAGATCATTGGTATCCAGCAAACGGGCATATAGGGTTTTTACCGATGTACCCATCAGATCGGAGGCGTTAACAACCTCATTATTAAACTCGGCCACGCTTTCATTAAAAAAATAAGCTGCTGAATGTGGATAGAACCGTACACCCATCATCGTGTTTTCGCCTAATGATTTAATGGATAATGGTTTAGTGATTTGACCCCAAAGCTCAATGGGAGGGGTAGTATAAAAAGCACCATCCTTTTTAGCCTGCCAATGACCTTGGCCCAGATTAAAAATTATTTCCGTATTGCCGCTCGGGAATACAATATCATCATAATCCACCGCCGAACCCGACTCGTAATAATACAAGCACTTGATATAAGGCTTAAGTCGCTCCCCCGGTGCAAATTCTTTAAATATCATCTATTGTTTTATTTCAACATATCCGTGAGGATAATTTATCTATCCCAAACAATCTATTTATAAAGTTAAGTAAAATAACTGTTTGACTGTTAAATGCATATCTTATTACACGTAGTTAACTTTTAAATAATCAGCACAAATAAATAAAGAATACAATTGCATAAATTGTATAAAACGGAAGTGTTTTGGAAAGTTTTTGTGTTGTTTAAACCGAGTTATTCACCACTATCAACCAAATCTACTTTTAAGCCAAAATCTTCGCGGCTTAGTTTTCCTTTACGTAACTGGTTAATGTATTTGAGTACACTCATGCGGTCCAGCTCATCTTGATAGAGTGCGCGGTCTTCGTCGGTTTTGGGTCCATCCTGTAGTTTCATCCGGATAGAGGAACGGGAGAGTTCTTCCTCCAACTCATCGAGCGGACAGGCATAAAACTGCTTAAACATTTTTTTAGGAAACGAGATGCGCATCTTTTTTGATTTAATGATAGCATTATACTGCAAACTCATGTTTAAGCCATCATGAATTATGTGTTAATAACAAAGCCCGTAAATGTTTCCATTTACAGGCTTTTTGCTTTCCACGGGTAGGTTTATATATGATGAATTAAGGGCTTAGGTTGTGGCACAGGTACCTAAAATACTGGCTGGCGCACCTAACAGGTATAAATAAGTAGTCAGATAGTGATAGCATCCTATGGACTGTTTTACGTTAGGATCAAGCAAAGAATTAAGCTCGAAACCCACAGGTACGGCGCTGTATCCCAGCCACAATAAAATTTTAGGCACCACATCTGGTTCGTTATATATGCGGTAACTTTCGGATATAACGGTGTTGTAATATTTAACAAAATCAGCATTGCCGGTACATGGCGATGCGTAGGTATAAATAACAACCGACCGTTTGCTGTTAGTAGCCGCCATATGTAAACCATATAAAGTTGCCAGGCTTGCACCCAAACTATGCCCGGCTACGGTTACCTGTGTATAATTATCCAGGTTAAATACGCTTTTCAGACCAGGAACTACGGTTTCGCTCAGGGCAATGGCGTTCTCTATTGATGAGGCACCGGGTACTAAGATCTTAAGACTGTTATACAGATCTAAAAAACCAGCAACTACATTGCCTGAGTTAGGCGCAAACGGACAAGGCACCGGATACGCATGCAGGTTGTCCCACCATTCCATCCAGCCTACGGTGCCGCGGATGGCGATAACGATATTGGAGGGATTCGACAGGTTGATAGCGGCAAATCCAAAATAAACCGGCTTTAAGATCGGTCCGAAGAAATTGCTCATCTGGATATTGAAAAGCAAACGATAGCCGCTTGGAAATTCCGGGTACTGATCCTGAGTAGGGCTCAGCACATCGGGGAAAGCATTATAAACGTCGTAAGCTGCCTTTATAAAATACCCATAATCCAACGCGGATGGAGGCATAACGCCAAATTTTTGATTTTTCATGATTGAGATTTTTGTGCTATTCCATCATTAGTATAGTTGTTATGGTGTAGTAACCGTGCAGGGAGCACCTACGAGGCTTGACTCACCACCCACCAGGTATAAATAAGTACCCAGTGAATGAAAACATCCTATGGTTTGCTTTATCCACGAATCTAACAGGGAGTTTACCTCAATGCCTACCGGAACATGGCTGTAACCCAGTAATAACAGCGATTTAGGAACGATGTCCGGTTCGTTGTAAATGCGGTAGCTTTCATGGATAATAGTATTGTAATAATTAACAAAATCCTGATCACCTGTGCATGGCGAGGCGAAGGTATAAATAGATACTTCCTTGTCGCTGTTTTTGGCGGCCATGTCTACACCATATAAAGTTACCAGGCTCGATCCCAGGCTGTGGCCAACCATGGTTACCTGTTTGTATTTACCCAGGTCAAATTCGCTTTTTAATCCGGCAACTACAGTTTCCCTAAGTGCGATGGTGTTACCGGTACTTCCCGGATTTGAAATATGAAGACTGCTATAAAGCTCTAAAAAACCGCTTTCTACTTTGCCCGAGTTTGGTGCAAATGGGCAGGGTGTGGATGAAACCTGGAAATCATCCCACCATTCCATGATACTTTTTGTTCCGCGGATGGCAACAACAATGCTGGTAGGGTTAGCATTATCAACTGCTATAAAACCAAAATAAGCCGTGGTTTTATCTGTTCCTAAAAAATCATTCATCTGGATATTGGCCACTAAAGTATACCCGCCTGGAAAGCTTGGATATTGATCTTGAGTGGGGCTCAGTACCGTTGGATAAAGGGTATAAACGTCAATTGCTGCTTTTACAAAAAGCCCATACTGAAGCGCGCTTGGTGGTACCGTAGCGCTAAGGTTTTGATTTTTCATAATTAAATTTTTTTGATAGAGGATGATTATCTTATTGTTCAGTTCTGCCATGCGCGTGGCGGTATAACCCTGCCACGGCGCAAAAGCAGATCAGTCAGCTTTATTTTAATTAATGCACTGGAGCGAGGCAGCCATGGTCTATTATATCTTGGTCTATTGTATCTTGTTTAGGATTCTTCAGCAAGAATAAATAGGTGTACAGCGAATGCCAGCATGCTTCATATCGCGCTATCAACGGATAGTCCAGGGAGTTTAGTGGAACCTCTTCCGCCGAAACGTGCTCATAACCCAGCAATGACGACGGCGAATTGGGAACGGTATCCGGTTCGTTGTAAATGCGGTAGGTTTGTGGGCCAGCCTTTTGGTAATAATCAACAAAGGTCTTGTCGCCGACACGTGGCGAAGCCAGGGTATAAATAATTACATTTTTGTTTTGTTTTTTGGCCGCCGCGACGTGCGCGCCATATAAAGTTACCAGGCTCGATCCCAGGCTGTGGCCAATCATGGTTATCGTTTTGAATGAAGCAACCAGGATCGCATCCTTATCTTCAACCTGATTCGTTCCCGGGTACCAAAGTTGGAGAGTATCATACAGGTCTCTAAAGCCTCTTTCTACATTAACCTCCACTTGGCCTTCGGATTTCCAAGGTACAAGGGCGGTTTCGGCATCGATCTTCTCTTCCGGGGTGGTTTGAGTTCCACGGATAGCAACAACAAGGTCGTGGTTGTTATCAATAGCTATAAAACCAAAATGGGTTGGGGTGGGTGTAGGGGAAGGGACAAGAGGATTATCGCTTGGAGGAGTATCGTTCATCTGGATGTTGTACAATAATTTATACCCCTCTGGAAAAACTACTCCATAATCCTTCTGGGTAGGATTCAGTACATTTGGGTAAGTTTTATGAAACTCAATGGCGATTTTTAAAAATTGAGCATAAAAAAGTGCATCTGATTGAACACTGGCGTTTTGATCTTTCATACTTAAATGAATTTTAATGGTGGGTGATGATTTAAATAATAGGTGTATCTAGCTTAAAAATTTATGTTTTACCTGTGCAGTGGGCACCATACAGGTTGCCGATTGCCCAAACAAAGTGTACCGTTTCTGCGCGAACGATTGGTAGATGCGGTTACCAATGGATGTGGGTACCAGCTGGGCCAGGTAAGCCAATGGCAGCCAAATGGTACTCAGTTTTTTGATGATGTGGATCACGGCGGTGGCTTCGGTATAAACCTCATCGCCGTGAATCACCACAACACTGTTCAATTCCTGGAAATCAATCCCAAACCTGGCCGACAGGCGCACTGCCGTATGACTCTGTAAGGGCGCAAATGCAAACCTGTCGGCCTTATCATGTGCTATTACGTAGTTGATATAGCTATTGCAAAAATTGCACACGCCATCAAACAGGATAATATCCTTATGCTTATTTAAAACAGGTGCCATGGCATTTGGTGATTGATAAAGTATAGCGCGGGATAAGTAGCCATAAACGCCCAGAAAAAGGAATTAAGGCCCATAATAAGCGCGGTAAGGAAATGGAATGTAAAACCCCAGATCAGGAAGATCATGGCATATTGCCAGGGTAAAAACAAACACAATGGGAACAGTGTTTCCATGATCATCACATTCCAGCATAGAAAGCTATTAGCAGCAGGATATTTTTGAAGAAACATCGTGGCTTTTTTTGATCCGTATGTTTTTGTAGAAAATACATCCTTAACAGCAGTTCCGCTACGCCATTCAGACGATACCAGTTTAGCAATACCTGCTACTGCATAAGATAGGCAGGCCTGCAAGCCAATAAACCATAAACCAATTTCGGTTAACCGCGGAGAAGATAGGCCCGGCAGGTTGCATATGATTAAGGTGATGATAATGAGCATGCTCATCTGATCAGATCCGTCGCTGCCATAATAGGTAATCAGCGAACTGGTTAACAGGCTAACTCCTAATAAGCTTATTAGTATCCAGCCAAAAGTAGATTGCAGCGGAAAAAATAATAACCCAATAAGAAGCAGGCAACGGATGATAAATAATGCCGCCAGTCCCTGCTCGTTAAAGAGTTTAAAAAGAGGTTTTAATAAAGTTTTTTGATCCTGATTACTCCATTTAAGTTGCATTACATTCCAGGAAAGTAAGCCATTGGATGAGAATATCTGGATTTTTTTAATGTACTCCATGGCCGAGATGAATACGCCAACGCTCAGGATGAGGAGTATAAGCTGGGTAGTATTGTTAAATGAGATCATGACTGTTTTATATTTGATGAAAAACGGATAGTAATACCAATGCCGGTTCGGTTTCTTTTTGATAACCCGATGTTTCGGCCAGCATAAACTGGCGCTGAGCGTCTGGTGATTGCTTTTTACGCTGACTAACAGCATGTAGTACAACGATATAAGGCATCGAGAACATGAGCAGATTAAGATTTACTTCTTCTTTACGGTAAGCGGGTATAATGGATACGAGGCTCTGAACCACGTCTGATAGTATCTTTTTATCGCGCTTTTCGGGGTTCCACAACCACGACCAAAAGCTGCGTTCTTCGGTGATGTCGATTTCATGCCATTCACTGTAATTATCCTCAGTAATTTTATCGCGGTACAGCAGGTGATAATCTCTTTTACCGGGGTGGGGAGCAAAAAATGTCCACAAGGGGATAAGGCCAAATACATCAACCTTATGTTTAAAAAAGTTTGATAACTGATTATCTTTAAACTGGCAAATGATGGTTATTAAAAACCAAAAGGCCAGGAAAACTGTTACTATAATCTCATATATAACAGTTGCATCTAATTTTGCCATCATAATTTTACTTGTTTAATGATTAAAGAAAGGAGAGCATTGGCCGATGCTCTCCTCCATAGGTTTTTAATTAATTGAATTTTTTGCGAAGCTCAATCAGTTTATCTAATGATAAACCTTCTTGTGCATGAGCATTCAATGATTTGCTCACTTCGTCATTAGCTTCTTTACCAGCAATGATAGCAGTAGCTACCTGAGCAACGTTGGCTACAACTGGAGTTGCTTTAACTGCTACTTTAGTAGCTGCAATAGCAGTACGGGCTATAGCTGCAATAAATGCTGCTGAACCTACTTCTGCTTCTACGGTTTTGCTGTCACCTTTTAATTCAGCGATCAATGCATCAAGGGCAGCTAATTCTGCCTGGGTTAAACTTAACTTTGCCATTTCTTTGTTTTTTTTTGATTAGATGTAAATAAATTTGGTTTTTGTGCCTTCATTGAAGCTTCATTGCACAACATAAAGTACGGGAGAGATGACGCGTTTTACCACAGTATAAATACCTAATTAGTAGATAAAGTATTTTTACGTGCTATAAGTAAATAGCGCATATTATGCTGTTTATCAGTTTGTTATTTGTGCTTATTTTTGAGTATAAAACTTTTAGGAATACACTCAAAAGGCCAAAAATGCCTGGATAAGGGAGGGAAGAGGTACTCGATTTTTTGCACCAAAAATGAGTCGGTTATGTGACTATAACCGCTTAAAAATACTACCTCTTAAAATTTGATGAATAGGAGGGGGTTTATATCACTCCGTTTTTAACAGCAAACATCACTAAACCGGCGGTATTACGTACGCCAATTTTTTCGATAATACGTTGCCTGATACCCTCTACAGAGCGGGGACTTAAAAATAGTTCTGAGCCTATTTCGGTAGCAGTTTTTTCGTTACATATCATTTTCAATACATCCAGTTCGCGCTCAGAAAATTCAACATCCTGGTTAAATGATGGTTTAACATTGCCTTTAATAACCAATTTTTTTAACAGGGCCTTGTTTACAATATCATTAAAATAATATCCATCCTCATGAACGGAGTAAATAGCTTTACGGATCTCCTTGGGGTCGGCATTTTTAAGCAGGTAGCCATTAGCTCCATTTTCCATCAGGTGTATAATGAATTTGGCCTCATCATACATAGTCACTATCAATATTTTAATGTTATCGTATTTCTTGCGGATTTGTTTGGTTGCTTCCATGCCATCCATAATGGGCATTTTCAGATCCATTAAAATAACATCGGGCTGTATGAGTTCAATCTGCTGCAATAACTCCTCGCCGTTATCCGCCTCAAGTACTACCTCCAGGTTTTTATCCCGGTTAAGCCCTACTTTTAATCCATCTCTGAATATGGCATAATCATCGGCTATGGCTACTTTTATTTTTTGCATTATTATTTAGGTTGTTGCCATAAAAATAATTAAACTTTCATGAAAAAAAATAATAAATATTCCTAAAAGCTATAAATGCTATATATATACTATAGTTTAAGCTTTTGAATTAAAAAATGAATAGCATGAATGCCTTTTGCTGCAGTGATTGCAAGAAGGATTTAGTATTATAAGGCAGTTTTGTCCTAATCAATAGGTACCGAAATATCAATGGCGTATCCGCCTGCGTGGTGCGAAAATTTAAGATCAGCCTTGAGCAGAATTATCCGATTTTGTATGTTTTTTAGGCCCAGTCCGTCTTTTTTAAACCTTAATTCCTCAAAATGAGTTTGCGTAAGGCCATTGCCATTATGAGTAATGGTTAGCATTAACGTTTTATTCAGATAGATAGACCGTACAAATATTTTTGTGGCCCTGGCATGTTTGGTTATATTATGGATAAACTCCTGCACAATACGATAAATACTGATATCGTTTTGTCCTACCTGGGTGGGGTAGCTGTTATCTAATGTCACATTGATCTCTACGATAGATTCGTGCGATATTTTGCTGCAAAAATGACTAATAGCTTCATTTAAACCAAACTCCTGCAATATACTGGAATGCAGGCTGTGCGATACGCTCCGTATTTTATTGATCCCCTCATCCAGCAGATCCCGGCCTTTTTGATATAAACGTTGACTCTGTTCGTCGCAATCTTCCGTATTAACACTGTAAAAATGCAGACTTGATGAGCCTAATAAAGCTCCTATTTCATCGTGCAATTCTTCGGCAATGCGATGGCGTTCAATTTCCTCACTTCTTACCGCAGCCTCTATCAGCTGGTTTTTCTGCGCATTTTGCATGGCCTGTAGCTCATTCTGGTACTGCAGTTTTTTGCGTTGTGTGAATATGAAAATAAGTAACAGGCTTATAAAAAGCATCAACATGGCGGCAATCCCAACTACCAGTAACAAACGAATATCATTGCTCCCTTGATTCATAAAAACCTTTGGCTATAAACAAGTTAAACACAATATAGGAGATGTTGTGTGCATTCCATAGCGTTACTGCAAAGTGTTGCAAACGTATTGTTAACTCGTTGTATAAAAGAAATATAAAGAAATTAATTGTAACATAAATACCCAAACCGGTAACTATCCAAAAGTCTGAGTTGAAAATATTGACATCCACATGGTCGTTAATTTTAAATAGATAGTACTGGAGTGTATAAAACAATAGTAGAATGGCTTCAACCGATAACAAACGGCTGCTTAGCTTCCAGTAATCAAAAAAGTTTTCGTAAAAGCAAAAATTGATAACAACAAAGGCTATAAAGAAAAAAGGAATGATTTTTTTTATGGTTGTTAAAAAAGGTTGTTTAAGCTTTATAAAAAAGGTGCTGAATAAAAAAAAACGTATAACTGAATGCAGGTTGTACAAATAATTATTGGAGTTATACTTAGGGGGCAAAATAGTGCGTATTTTCCAGGTCAGATCAATAGCCAGGTTAATAAAAAGGGCTATCCAAACGTAAAAAACAACCGGCTTAAGAACAGCCGGCTGTTTTTTAAATGGTAATAAGGATATAGGTATTAATAACGCCCAAACTTCTGACCAATCAATAACGATCTGAAATACTTTAAACATTCGGGAATATGGTCAGATGATTTAACTAATAGTTGCTGGTGGTGATGGATTAGTGTTGATCGGGACACTGGGAGCCGGTTGATGAACATCGCCTACGCCTGATCTTTTATATCGCTGAACATCATAATAAATGTGGCGGGTATCATTCACATCTGGTACAAATACCAGGTAATCGGGTTTGTCGCCATTAGGGTCTGGGGTGTTGATAAGCAATAACATATCGGCCAGGGATATGATATTGTTACTCATGATAAGTGGTCCGCTCAGCTCCAGTGCGTTATTATTATAATCCTCTAATGTATCGTAATAGCTGCTGTACTGATTGGCCGGCGACATATGCGCATAGGATATCAGCTGTAGCGGTTTGCTATCGTCATCAGTGGCCGCAAAAAAATACGAAAACACAAAACTATCAATGCCGGGTGAATTATTAATTAGGGCCTGGATGGCACTGATCTCGTACTTTAACCAGAAAAATTTGAGTGTTTGAATCTCTTCCATAGTAGTGTTTAGTTTTTATATGACAAATGTATAGGATGACAACGGAGTAGCTAAGCGTATAAATACCTGAAATTTTTATTCCGTATTTCTACGTAGCTTGCAATAGGGTTGTTTTCTTTATGGTTAAAACAATTTATAAATCAGCAGCTATTTTTTTAATGACTGTAATATAAAAGTTGATCCCACGCCCAAAGCAGCGCCGGCAGCTACATCGGTAGGGTAATGTACACCCAGGTACATACGCGAATAACTTACCGAACCCGCCCACAAAAATGCCGGCGCTATCACATACCATTTAGGATATGCGCGGGCCAGAGCCGTTGCGGTAGCAAAGCTGCTGGAAGTATGCCCCGAAGGGAAGGAGGTACTACCAGCCCGGTAAACAGGTACAATATTAATATTCTGTACAAACGGACGCGGGCGTTTAACAATATGTTTAATTAAAAAGGTAAGTCCGGTTGATAGCAGGGTACTGCTGGCTACATATATGGAATTTTGCCGCATTTGTTTATCGTTACTGATTACACCTGCTGCCAGCAAACCTACCGGAACACCAATATCGCCATATAAATGCGTACGTGACAGAAACATAAATACGCCGGTTTGCTCTGGTGTACGTTGATTTTGCAGATCGATCATGATACGATCATCCAACTGCTGCAGGCCTGATTGCGCTCGTGATGATAAACTAAATGAAAGGGTAAATAATAAAAAGAGGCAAAAAAGGTATGTTTTTTGGACCAGCTTCATAGGTATTGCAGGTTTGGTATTACAGTAAATATAAGATGCTTATTTCAAATGTAGGTACTTTAAGGCATTATTAAGTCCTGGTTTGTTATTTAAAAATAACTTAAAATTTAATACTGTGATAATACCGGTAAAGTAGGTATCTGATACCTTTGAAGCGCTGTTTAAAACGAAAGTCCCCAAAGCGCTCGCCGCCGGGGACCTTCAACCTAAACCTTATCACAATAAGTAAGCAGGATGCTTACCTTATAGATGGCGCAAGTATATAAAAAAAATTCATAGCACAATAGGCCAATATTATCTTTTTGAAAAAAAATTACTGACGATAACGATTTCGTAAAGTTGAGATCCTCCGGCTATTTATTCATTCTTCAAACTATCTACCGGATTGGCCAATGCTGCCTTAGCTGCCTGCACACTTACAGTTATCGCTGCAACTATTAATGAAGCTGCACCGGCTGCAATAAATATCCACCAATGAATATTGATACGGTAAGCAAAATCCTGCAGCCATGTATAGGACATATACCAGGCTATTGGCGTGGCAATAATCATGGCAATGATTACCATGAGTAAAAAGTCTTTTGAAATGAGTAAAATAATAGAGGATACATTGGCACCCAGTACTTTTCTGATACCGATCTCCTTAGTACGCTGAACAACAGAATAAGCGGTAATGGCAAATAGCCCAAGGCAGGCCAGTAAAATAGCCAAAAACGAAAAAGTGGTAAATACTTTAGCCGTTTGCTGTTCTGTACGGTATAAAGCATCAAAATCCTCATCTAAAAATTTATATTCAAACGGACGGTCTGGTACGCGTTGTTTCCATAATGCTTGTATGGCTTTGAGTGTATTGGAAGTATTGTTTCCAGTTATCCGGGCAAACAAGGCAGCTGTTTGAAAATGATCCAAAAATAAAACCAAAGGACCAATGGTTGTATGAAACGATTTAAAATTAAAATCCTTTACTACCCCTTTGATAATACCCTGCTCTCCTTTTTCGATATGCTTTCCTATAGCCTCTTGTGGTGTCCACCCTAAAGCCCTTACTGCCGATTCGTTGAGTATGAACGCGTATTTAAAATTTTTGTAATTATTGGTGGTGTCAATTTGTAAAACATCGGTTTGTGTAAAGCCGCTGCCTGCAATTATTTTAAGCTGCAGGGTTTTTATAAAGTCTTCATCCATAGGCAATGCATTTACGGTAAGGTTTTTACCGTCGGCGGTTTGTATGGCATCGCCCCACATTACATTTACCGGCTCGTTATTGGCCGATGCTACGCTTTCAACCCCAGGTATATTAAGCATCTCTTTTTTTAGTTCGTCAACATACTGCGGGTTATAGCCGGTAGGTAAAACCACTATATTGCTTTTATTATAGCCAATATCCTTGTTGCGAATAAATGAAAGTTGTTGTAAAATAACTATGGTAGTGACGATCAGAAATATAGAAATAACAAATTGAAATACGATAAGCGGTTTGCGGATACTTTTGCCCGAGGTAAATGAAAAACCGGTCTTCAGTATTTTTGATAATTTAATGTTTGATAATAACAACGCCGGATATGCCCCTGCAGCTAAACCGATAATGCCCGTTAAGAGCAGGAGACCAGCAATAATAATAGGGTCAAAAAATAACGAATATTTAAACTGGATACCCGCAACCTGGTTAAAATAGGGCAGTGCAATATAGGCAATGCCGATTGCCAGCAGGATACAGATGGCGGTAACCAATAATGCTTCGCCTACAAATTGGGTAAATAGTTGCGATTTGCCGGCCCCCATTACTTTGCGGATGCTAATTTCGGCCCCGCGCCCTGCCGATTGGGCAATAGCCAGATTTACATAATTCACACAGGCTATAATCAATATCAATACCGCTACTATAACGAGTATATAAATATAAACAATACTGCCTGCAGGTGCCAGATCGCCGGGAAGGTTGGAGTATAAATGAACCTTTTTTAAGGGCTCCAGGTAAAAAGTTAAAAACTGGTTGCCGGTTAAATGAAGCTCTGTTTTATCAACCATTTTCATATAGGAGCTAATCTTTTGCTGCAATGGTTGTATTTGCTCTGGGCTTTTTAACAGCAGATAAGTGATATAGTTAGCATCGTTATATTTTTCTTCTTTGGCCCGGCTCAGGGTATTGAAAGGCACCAGGAAATCAAATTTGATCTGTGAATTGGAAGGAGCATCTGCTGCAATAGCAGATACGGTGTAATTTTGATGCTCCGATTTCATGATTTTACCTATAGGGTCTTCATCATGAAAGTATTTCTTAGCAGCCGATTGCGTGATGATGATTTTATCAGGTGAGTTTAAAGCTTCGTCTGCATTGCCTTTGATCAGTTTATAGGAGAATATCTTAAAAAAGGAAGGTTCTGCGTAGATGAAGTTTTTTTCATTGAATAAGAGATCTCCATAACCAACTATCCGCGAAGTTTTATAAAGCCTGGCATAATCAACTATTTCAGGGAACATCCGTTTAAGCTGTGGCCCTACCTTGGTACCTGTAACGGATGTTTTCTGCGACGGGCCGCCGCTTCTGTATTCCATCGTAACGCGTACAATATTGTCGGCGTTTTTATTAAAATGATCGTAACCTAATTCGTGTTTAATATAAACACCGATAAGCAGACAGCTAACAATACCAATAGTTAAACCAATAATGTTTACCAGGGAGTAAAGCTTATTTTTCATTAAGTTTCTCCAGGCTATCTTTAAGTAACTTTTTATCATGATCCTGAAATTGTAATCAGTGCTTTATTAATGCTATAGTATAAAACGGGTTCAAAAAAAATGCCTTTTTTATAAATATATGAAAATCAAATATTTAATAGTGTAATTTAAAAATAAGTGTGCGGATTCGATACAATTAACTGTGCGCTTTTAGCGTAGTTACCAAAGATTGATAATTATAGGTTACTTCAAAATAAATCATCGGGAATTAGCGTTGCTACATAAATTAAACCGCTAACAAAACGATGATCTACCGATGAGGGCTTTCGTACACCGGTACCTGATGATTATCGACCGGTTCATCATTAAAAAATACCTCGGCACATTTATATTCACCATGGCTATTTTCATGGCGGTATCTGTAGTGTTTGATGTATCAGAGAAATTAGAAAACTTTACCAGCCATCATGCCAAACTCCATGATATTGTATTTGAATATTATGCCGGCTTTGTTCCTTATTACCTCAATCTGCTTTCGCCGCTCATCAATTTCCTGGCGGTAATATTTTTTACCGCTAAAATGGCCAATCAAACAGAGATAGTGCCCATACTGAGCGGCAAAGCAAGTTTTAATCGTTTTTTGCGACCCTATTTTATAGCGGCCACGCTCATCTTTATCGTATCGTTTTTTGCCAATGTATATCTCATCCCTTATACTAATCACCTCAAAAACAGGTTTGAAAATGCCAACGGTATTGGAGATAACGACCCGAACAAAAGCCGGGTGCATATGCAGATAGATAAGCATACCTATGTTTACCTGGATCAATACAATCCCGCTGTACACACCGGTTATCAATTTATTATGGAGAAGTTTGATGACGATACCCTTCGCGAAAAACTCATAGCCAAACAGGTAACTTATGATTCGGTGAAGCGGGTATGGTCGTTAAAGGATTATTCTGTAAAGTACGTTAACGGCCTTCGCGAAAAGTTTATCAGCAGCGGCATTAAAAAAGATACGGTTTTAGATATGCGCCCAACCGACTTTATTGCTTATGATAATGAATACTCGGCCATGTCGTTAAATGATCTCAACAAAAACATCACTACCGAAAAGCTGCGCCGGCCAGAGGTGCTTAATAAATTATATTACGAAAAGCTGCACCGCTTTGTTTACCCTTTGTCGGCTTATGTTTTAACCGTGCTGGGTGTAGCCCTGTCATCGCGCAAGGTACGCGGCGGTGTAGGTTTACCACTGGGGATAGGTATTATATTGTGTTTTACCTATGTGATCATCGAACGGTTTGCCATTGTTTTTTCTGTAAGCGGTGGTTTACCGCCTGCCTTTGCTGTGATGATACCCAATATTTTGTTTGGTATCATAGGCGGGTATTTATTGATTAAAGCACCCAAGTAAGGCTGGTCTGTTGTCGTAAATCACATCGAAACAGATTTAATATCGAACATGGAATGTTCAATATCAAATGATGAATATGAGGATTTGGTGTTGGATATTCAAAATTCATTATTCGATATTAATTCATCATTATACTTGCTGTTCTTCCAGCTTTTCAGTGAGTTTAAGATACCTGGATGCCAGGAACATGGCCGAAAACGGAATAAAGAAATATTTGGATATGATGGGGATAAAAGTGGTGCCGTCGCTGCCGAAGAAACCGAAATACCAGTAGGAGGTCATGGCAATCACAAACACCAGCTTTAAACTGGAATTAGCCGCAACCTGCTGGTAATTGAGCGGGAACATTTTAAAAAAGAAATGGTACATCACATAAAAAGTGCCCGCTGTTACAAAAGGTAAAAGTAACCAGGTAGATATGCCGAAACACCGCGCGGCTATGGCCATATCACCATGATCAGTTATTACGCGGAGCGGGGCATAGCTTAACAGGTTGGCAGCACCCATTAAAGATAGCCAGTACAGAAACGTGATAGCGCCCCGGCTCGATTGTACCCGCTTGAGTTTGGTTAACCCATAACATAAAAAGTATAACAAACCATTACCAACCCCGGCACCGGCCAGAGCAATAATGCCGCCCCAAATACCATTTCCGCTGGCTATTATTTGTTTATAGTCAACATTTTCTTCCACATCACTCAGCAGTATAATGTTTTTGAATGTTGGTGGTCCATAATCCAAAGCCAGCGGATTAGCCTTAAATCCTAATATCCAGGCCAGGAACGAGTGCGAATACTCATGCAAAAGAAAGGCAATGGCATGCGTAAACAACACCAAAAACATAGTTAGCAGGGCAAACCCTATATGATCATTATCGATCTTTTTATTGGCATTCATATGGATTAGTTGTATATCAAAAATATGCTTTTGGGGTGATATAATATCAAATGCCGGCTTGTCTCCGTCCTGCTTTCCCGAGAGGGAACACAATAGAATTTTAAAAGCCGGGATGTGTGCGATTCCGTCCCTCGGGAAGGGGAGGAAGGGGATTTATTCTTAGGCAATTCTGTCGCTTGTATAAACCGCTCCCTACCACCGCACTAACAGCTGCATCCCTCCCGTGGGGAGGGAACTTAAAATATAAGAAGGCCTGTCACCCTGAGCTTGTCGAAGGGGCGTGCGCAAAGGTCTGTCCGCCATTCTGCTACGTGCCAGTTTAATAATAGATTCCACTTGCGCTCGTTTGTAACGAGTGCTTAATATGGGTTTGCGTTTAAAACGCATGGGCCATGCAATCGCCGCTCCAAGATAAGCACTCGTTACAAACGAGCGCAAGGTTAGGACTGAAAAAATTACCTAAAACAGTTTTGTCATGCTGAACGTAGTGAAGTATCTGTTCCGCTGCTTGTCAGTTCAATAATAGATCCTTCGCTTCGCTCAGGATGACAATATCTGTATAGAGCTTACTTCGCCTCTTTTACAGTAGGCTGGGCAACGGCTGCTTCCTTGCGCTGGGCCATCAGGCTTTTGCCGGCTTGCAGCAATTCCTGGGTAATGTTGCGAGTATAGGTTTTGATCTCTTGCTGAAAATCATCCACCGAAGCACCTGAGCGGATCTCTTCCAGTCGTTTTTCCCAATTGCCGGTGAGTTCGGCCTGGGCTATTTTCTGGTCTTTGACCACGCTGTACACGCTGAGCCCAGTTGATGTGGGGACCAGGTTCTTTTTTTCGCGGGTGATGTAATCACGTTTAATGAGGGTTTCGATGATGGATGCACGGGTGGCGGGTGTGCCCAGCCCGCTGTCCTTCATGGCATAGCGCAGTTCCTCGTCCTCAATTTCCTTGCCCGCGGTTTCCAGTGCTTTTAGCAGAGAGGCTTCGTTATATAGGGGCTTGGGTTTGGTTTGTTTCTCTAAAAGGGCCTTTTCCGGAATAGGCAGGCGTTCGTCCTGCTGTACTTTGGGCAGGCTCGCGTTCTCTTCGTCCTTTTTTTCCTCGTCAGGGTCGTTTAACACCGAACGCCAGCCAGCCGAACTGATCACGGTGCCACTGGCGGTAAACAGGGAGCCCGATTGTACGGTGATCTTGGTGATTTCCTTAATACATTCCTGGTGAAATGCTTCCAGCATGCGTGCGGCCACCAGATCATAAATGGCCTGCAGGTCGCCAGATAATTGATATGGTTTTTCGCCGGTGGGCAGTATCGCATGGTGATCCGTTACCTTTTTTGCGTTCACACTCCGCTTGTTCAGCTTTACGGTAGCCAAAAAAGCGGCCTGTTTGCCAAACTCGGGGTGTTCATTAAATTTTTCGATCAATGCCGGTACAGTGGCAAATACATCGTCGCCAATATAGCGGCTACCGGTACGTGGGTAGGTAACCAGCTTGCCCTCATACAGGGTTTGTAGCAGACCAAGAGTTTGATCGGCTGTAAAACCTTTGCGTTTGTTAGCTTCCTGCTGCAGGCTGCTCAAATCGTGCAATAACGGCGGCGGTTCCTTGCGGGGTTTGGCCTCCACACTTACAATATGTCCGCCATTGGGAAAACCAGAAGGCACATCTTCTACCTTATCCACTATGGCCTGCGCCTCTTCGGTAGTTTTAAAACTTTCCGTAGATATGGCCCTGAAAACCTGGCCGTCCTTATCAACCTGGATACTTACCTGGTAATACAGCTGCGGCACGAAGTTCTTGTTTTCGAGATAGCGCGAGCAGATCATGGCCAGGGTAGGGGTTTGCACCCGGCCCAGCGAAAGCACCGCCCGGGTACCTGCCGAAATACTGAGCGCCTGCGTGGCGTTCATGCCCACCAGCCAGTCCGACTGGGAACGGCAATGCGCCGAATTGAACAGCGTATCATAATCGGTGCCGGGTTTCAGGTTGCGGAAGCCTTCCTTAATGGCTTCATCAGTTTGCGACGATATCCAGAGCCTTTTAAAGGGCTTTTTGCATTTGAGGTAATAATAAATGTACCTGAAGATGAGTTCACCTTCGCGCCCGGCATCCGTTGCTACAATGATCTCGGTAGCTTCGTCAAACAGGGCTTTGATGGTATCCAGCTGTTTTTTTACAGAAGGATCGTCGACTATTCCATTCTTGGTTTTTACCTTGCGGATGCTGAGCTTGAACTTAGGCGGCAGCATGGGCAGATTTTGGACACTCCAGCCATAAAAACCGTACTCCTGTGGGGGTGCCAGCTGTAAAAGGTGACCGAAGGCCCAGGTAAAAGTATACCCTTTACCTTCCATATAACCATCCTTTTTGGTGGTAGCGCCAAACACTTTGGCAATTTCACGGGCTACAGATGGTTTTTCGGCAATGATAACTTTCATGTACAGGAGGTCTCAAAATTAATTTGAGGGGCGAAAGTTAGACAAACCCGGCGGTTGCTACAATGAATGTGGAAAAATGGAAGATAAGCTTTACTATTTGTTTTGTCATCCTGAGGAACGAAGGATCTATTCGTCAGCTTGCATGGCGTATACCCGCTCTTGGCCACGGGAGGGCCAGTCACTTTTGTCGCGACAAAAGTAACCAAAAACGCTTCAGCAGAAATGCTTCTTTGCGCTCAAGGCCTTTGCCCTGCAAATCAGTCAGAACCACGGGCTGCTAAACCTTACCTCCACTGCGTTCGCTCATTATCCAGTGCTTCAGGTAAGTTTCGCAATGCCCCCGCAATCGCACGGCCCACCATCGTTCTGCCCGCTTTCACCCGAAGCTTATCTGCTGACGGGAAAAGAATATCAAAACCATGTCATTGCGAGTGCAGCGTGGCAATCTCATCCCAAGTAGAGGCACGCGAGGAGATTGCTTCGTCGTTCCTCCTCGCAATGACATATTTTATTTAATAACCTAATGGGTAATCCTTTGTTATTCCCACAAATTTTCGGTATCTTTATATGTATACATCAGCCCGGTTTTTTCTTCTAAAAAAGAGAAAACCGGGCTGTTTGGTTAAGGGAAACAAAGCCTAAAAACTAATCGTTTTGTATGTAGTTATTTGATAATCAATAAAATAATACTTTTTAAAGTTTTAACAACTGCTCAAAACCATGCTGAAATTTGTTAAAAAGTGTTAAAATCGATGGTTTTGAGTGATTTTTGGGTCGTTTTTACCCCGCTTTCGACCAGAAAAGTGTTAAAGTTTAAGGTTTAAAAAGTTTTACCCCAGCAAAAAATGCCCGCGGAAAAACGGGCATGGTGGTAGGGTATATGATGGTCGCCGTTTTACTGGCTGCTCTCGTTCTTGATGCCTTTGAGCAAAGCGTAGATCGCCATAGCATGACCATGGCCGAGCTCAAAATCGGCCTTAAGCCAGTTGGTGATGTCGCCGGCTTTTGCAGTAAGTTCGCCATTTTTGGTAAAGCATTTTTCTTCGGCCAGTTTTCTGAAGTCTGCAGCGTCTTTGCCGGTTTTAGCTTTGATGGTGGTGAGGTATGCTTGAAATGACATGTTCTTATAATTTATTTTACTATTGAATGCAGGATTTTGATTATCGAACACCGATTTTTTTAGTTCATTATTCGGTATTCCTTGTTCGGTGTTCGATCTTCGATATTTTTTAATTGGATGCTGTGAGAAAATCCTCCACAATCAAGCTGAAACTTTCAACCTTTTTACTGCTGGCATTCGGAAAATAGGCCTCGCCAAAATATTCGCCATGGTGACCGGGTAGTATAGCCAGTTGACCATGAGGTAACAAGCGGGACATTTCGGCGGCGTGCTCCGGAGTTGGCAGGTCATGATCGCCAATGACTACCAGGGTAGGAGCCTGTATAGAGGCAATTTGTTCCTTGGTCCAGCCTTTAAATACGCTCATTCGTTGAACGTCTTTATTAAACATATTAGTGAGCTCTGCCTGGTTACCTATTTTGAGGTACTCGTCCTTGTAAATCTGTGGCATATCGCTATATTTTGGGTTTTTGAAGCCTTCCCAGAAGCCTGCAGGCACGGCATCTCGACTGTAAAATGCTGATGCTACGATGAGCCTGTCCACCAGGTTGGGATGTCTCAAAGCTAATTCAAGAGTTGTTTGACCTCCATTGCTAAAGCCCAGTACGTCGGTTTTGGATATGTTAAGCTGACGCAAAAGTTCTGCTACATCATCAGCATCCTGGGTGAAAGTTTCAGGAGCGTCGCGATCGCTGGTATGACCGTGAGCCTGCAGTTCAACGGCAATTATCTGGTGGGTTTTGGACAGTATAGGGATGATACGGGCAAAGGATGTACTTAGAGTTGAACCGCCTCCATGTATCAATACTAATGGCTTGCCTGTACCGTGTATTTCATAGTACATTTTGATGCCATTCACGTTGGCATATTTACCTTGCTCTGTTGTTTGTGCCTGTGTTGCGCTACCTGCTGTCATCATAGCCATAATGATTAATGGAATGTGTGTGAGTTTATTGTTGATGGTGCTTTTCATAGTTGTAAATTTTATATCCAAATGTACAGCTGCCACACCAATTACTAAATGGGTATATCCGACAATTAAAGGGGCGCTTTGCGACAAAGCAGGGCAAAATTGGTACTATACAATAATTGGATAATTAAAACTACGGAATTGTTACGGTGAAACACGAGATGAGTTTATCAGGCGGGTATCGCCGATGGCGTATTAACTACTATTTTTTCTTTCTGGTACTCATGTAATTCCCTGATGATTTTTGATGGGCTTTTCCATTCAAAAACATGAATGAGCCAAAGGGTAATACGCATGAGACCTGTGGCATGGGCAAGACCTTGCGCCAATTGAGCAATGGTTTTATCACGGGCGGTGATGCAATCGGCATAAGCTGTACCCTGTTTGGCTAGCAAATCTTCGGCAAAACACCAGGCGCCGTCGCGGGCGTTGCCGATGCTGAACTGGATAATGATGGAGTAATTGGAGGAATGCAGGCCAAGTAAGGAAAGCAGCGGCGATACACGGTTAATCTCGCTGATGACCTGATAGGTTAACGCCGAAATGATGGTGTTGATGGCATCAAAATCTTTTTGAACGCCATCCATATTGCCATTGGATACTTCAACCGCGGCAATACCCAGATCGAGGTTGATATGAGCATTCATCCCCAGCAGCAATTGTTGTAATACCAATGGCGATGATCTTTCGGCGGTTTCAAAGGCCACACGCCAGGAATCGCTCATAGGTTGTTTGTTTTTCCAGGCGCTCAACGCATCCAGGTAACGATTGGCAAAAATAACATCGAACTTTTCCATACGGGGGCCATTTTCAAACTGGCCTTTGGTAATGCCATCACGAACGGCCGCTGTAACCTTATAATACAGGGCTGCAAAATACCCTACGCGGCTACTAGCGGCAATACTATCGGTGATAATAGTTTGCAGGGCATCGATAACTTCATTGATGGTGCTGGCGGGCATGGGTGTTTAGGTTTAAGTGGTGCTGCCATAAAGTTAAAAAAGTAACATGAATTAATTAGCTAATATTTTGACTGATCAGCCCTGCCAAACTCCGTATCTCGGTAAAGTCATCCGCTATATATTGTGTGTTCACATGTGAATCGGTACAGATAAGCTTTTTGATAAGCCCGGAATTTTTAAGCTTGTTGATACCATCATTTACAAAAAGCCCATGTGTGGTGATTACATAAATATCACCTGCGCCTGCGTTTTTATAGGTTTGAGCAGCGTTGATGATACTGCCACCAGAACGGATCATATCATCATAAATAATTACTGTTTTACCGGCTACATCGGCGTTAATGGCGCTTACTTCAGTATGGTCACCTTTGAGACGGCGTTTGAGTATAAAGGCTGCGTTTACACCCATATCATTCGCCAATGATTCTACCCATTTGGCACGACCAGCATCGGTACTGGCCATAACAAAATTACCGCCTCCATATTCGCGGGCGGCTGCTATCACGATATCCTTGCAGTAAACGTGTACAGGATACAAACCGTGCTCAAAATAGTATTGAATGCCCTCTGAGTGAAGATCAAACAATAAAACCTTGTTGCCCCGGTTGGAGCGGGGGATACATGATAGGAGTCTTGCCCTTGTTTTGGCCGTTACTATCTCACCGCTTAATACCGCGCGTTCCATGGTAGAGTAACCGAAGTAGGGTATAACCAATGTTAATGAATTGGCGCCGTAACTCACCAATGATGAGGCCAGGTCATATAATTCCAATGTAGCCTGGTCAGAGACGGTACCACCCAGTAGTACCACATCACGGTCCTCGATATTGCAAATAATACGCTGATAGCGTTCGCCATCGGTAAAATGGCTTACTTCCAGTTCGCCTTTTTCAAACATGCCGGAGGCTAATACTCTTTCGGCCAGGTATTCATAGTCTGATATATTAAATAGTAACTTCTTCATATCGATATTAATTGGCGTTTGCCCTTACTTGTTCAAAACTGATAGTATTTATCAACTGCCCGTTTTCAAAAACGGTTTGTAGATGGTCGCTCAGTTCTGTATGGTCTTGTTCTTTGACAGTTTTAAAGATGCCGTTTATTTTCACCAGTTTCAAACGACCACCCTTGCTTTTTTTGAAGCTTTCGGTAATGTTGCCTTGAGCGTCCATTTCGGTAGGGCTTTTTTCAACAGCTACTTCCTTATCATTGATCACCGCACTGCTGCATTTAAGTGCGAATTTTTGGGTATCGCGATCAACTTTTTGCAATAAGGCTCCGCCCATTCCCAGCACCAGGTTTTCGGCGCTGATGCCGTTTTCTTTTAGTGTTTTGTAAATGTTTTTGATCTCAGCGTAATTAACACCATCGCCTTGTATCACCCTCAGTTGCGGTGGTAAAACTTTGTAACCCTTGGTGTTAACGGTATACCCAAATTTGCTGAACAGTATTTCAAATATCTCCAGGAGGGTCCTGATGGGATCGCCGCTATCGGGGCGGATAACCAGGGTGCCCGGGCGATTCAGGATCTCGTCGCGTAACTCGGTTCCCCAGTATTCTTCACAGGCCCTGAATATGTTATAGCTGTCAGATACGCAGGCGATGGTACCTGTAGGAAAGCTTTTCAATACATGTCTAAAAACTTCCAGCTCGCCTTCTTTACCCAGCAATGTGCAAATGCTGTGTTCTGTTGCCGGGATGCTCAATCCATAAACTTTTTTAGTATCGTAATAATTAATAGCCATACTGCTGCCAGCCAGGTTATCGCTCCCGCTGAAGTTGATTAGGTGGGCCGCACCGCCTAGTTTGGCGCTTTCTACACTACTTACACCACGGAAGCCGAAATCGTTCAACACAAAATCTATCCCTGCTTCGGCATCGTCGGTAGCGGTTTCCTGAAAATATTGGGTGATCACCTTCCTGATCTGGTTGCTTAGCGTAGCCACGGTACATGGGTACCATACCTGCATCAGCAGGGTTTCTAAAAAATTGGTGAGCCAGTAACATTCCGGATCAGTGTTTTCGATGGTCATCAATACGTTGCCGGTTGGCACGGCGGTACCCTCGGCAACAGCCTTTATTTTTATGGGCAGATGGCCATTATATTTATCCAGGATATACTGGAATTTTGCACGGTTAAATACATCATCGCGGCCAAATACCTGCTGCAAAAAGCTATCGGCTTCGTCAATGTCTTGTTGGGTAAATGCCTGTCCTTGTATATATTCTTTTAAGAAATATTGTAGACCAAAAAATATGGTTTCATCAAACCAACCACCGCGGCTTTCCAGGTAGCTGTATATTTGAGTAGTGCCGGGGTAGTAAAATTTATGGTGGGCGTATTTATATGCGTCAGCCAAAAGAATCAGATTTTCGCGTTTCATGGCTTTATTTTTTTAGGTATTTATTAATAATAAAATCAAACAACTCGTGGTGCTCATCACTAATGAAACCATCTGTAAGCATTTGTGGCAGATCTGATAGTTTAAACCAGTTAAGGTCGATGATATCATCTTGTGCTGCCGGGGAGCCAGCTATGAAATCACAGCTGAATAACAGCGTTATAATCTTGTCAGCCTCGTTGCGGTAGCGCCAGTCGTTTATTTTGCGGGAGGTTTCGTAAGTCATTTCAGTGATCTCCATTTCACCGCATTCTTCCATTAGTTCCCGTTTAGCGGCGCTTTCATAATCGGCATCTTCTGGATCGGAGAAACCGCCGATGAAACGCCATTTATTGTTAACTGCTTTTTTGCCTAACAGTATCTCAGTTTTGTTATTGCGAAACATGGCGATATCAACCGTAGGGTAAACCTTGGTGTACTGATTATAGTAAGCGTATAGGATACCAGCCCTGAAATCATTGGAATCAAATACCTTATCGGCATATTGTTTACGCAGTTCGGTGGCATTGTAGTCGCCATGCTCGGGTAATTCAACTGTCTCAAATTTGCCTGAGTAGTAGGGGATAAAGCTATCACGGCTGCCATACAAGCAAAAATGCTCTGACGGGAAAACGCTTTTTAGTAAATTATCCAGTGTCTCGGACCATACCTTGTCGCTCGGATGGTCGCTTACCGGCAATACAATTATTTCCGGATAATCCTTTTTGATCATTTTTTCGCGGGTATGATAATCATACGGATTTTTTCGACTGCCGGTTATCGGGCTAACACCAAGCAATATGATTAGTTTGTTGTGGCTGTTCCGTACCTGACTTATTAATTGACGGTGCCCTTCATGCAGGTATGGTGTTTGGAAGCGTGCTATTATTACTCCTGTTTTCATAACTAATTGCGTTAATTATACGCAAATATAAATATGCGTTTTTAATACGCAAATTATTTTTTGCTTTTTTATTAATTTTGATGATTTAAACCTCAAAACTGATTCCTTGTTTTTGAAGCTGGTAGTATTTTTCTTCGTTAAAACGGAAAAGATTTCCTGGCCGGCCGGCGCCGTCAAGCGCTTGTTTTTCATTGGTTTCTTCTAAAAAGCCAAATTTAACAACCTTCTTTTTGAAGTTGCGCCGGTCGATAGAGCGATCAAGAACAGCCATGTATAGTTTTTCCAGTTCAGAAAAAGGGAATTTTTCTTCCAGCAATTCAAAGCCAACAGGTTGGTAAAGCATTTTATTCTTGAGGCGATCGTGGGCTACGGTAATGATCTGGTCATGATCAAAGGCTAATGAAGGTAGTTTTTTAATGTTGAACCAGGCAGCGTCGCTGGCGTCGGTATCGGCTTTAATTTCAAAAGCATCAGGCTTTACCAAACCATAATAAGTAATAGATATTACCCGGTTGCGCGGATCGCGATCTGGCTTGCCAAAGCTGTACAGTTGCTCCAGGTAGTTAATGCTGACACCTGTTTCTTCCTTTAGTTCGCGTTGTACGGCATCTTCGAGTGACTCGTTATCACCAACTAATCCACCTGGTAAGGCCCAGTTATCTTTATAGGGTTTAATGTTTCGTTTGATCAATAGTACCGATAACCCTTCTTTTGAAGTATATCCGAATACAACCGCATCAACGGCTACTTTAATGTTCTGAGAAGCTGACATATCACAAAGTTATTAATATGTGTAAAGCAGTCAAGCGTGGTTTCATGGGGCGATTGTTTTTGAATAGAAGGTTATATTTGATAATTATAACTATAATTGGTTATATAATAAAAATATAACTTAAATTGGTTATTTTATTTTGATATAAATAAAATAACTTATAATTTAGTATGTGTTAATACAGGTGTTATGAAGATATATGCAGTTGTTACCGGAGATATTAAAAATTTTACCAGGTTGTCAGACCAAAAACGAAGTAAATTAGTTATCGATACCGAGCAGTTATTAAGATTGATGGTGAAGCAGCCCCTGGATGCTGCAATATTCAGAGGAGATAGCTATCAATTTATAGTGAATGACATCAATGAGGTTTTAAATAAATGTATACGATTGATATGTTGGTTTAAGATGAATTCTGACAAGCATAGTCCCTCCCGCCTGGGTACCAGGCTTTCCATTGGAATTGGTGAAATAGCGTATATTGGTAAAAATGTTTTGGACTCAGATGGAGAAGCATTTCATTTTTCGGGAAGGAACTTTGATAAAATGGATAAAGAGGAGGTCATTAGGCTCACTACCTTTGATGAGGCCAAAACTAATACGTACCAGGTAATATTGATGTACATTAACATGATTGTAAACGGATGGACGATAAGCCAGGCAGAGACCATATATCAGCTGTTAAGTATAGAAGATAGTACGCAGGATAAAATAGCAAAAGAATTAAAAATGAGTCAGCCGGCCGTCGCCAAGAGCTTAAGAGCGGCAAGGTGGAAAGAAGTTGAAAAGGGTATTAATTATATCAATACAGATTTAAACAAACAATATTTTACATAATGGAATTGGGTATTTTATTACGATTGCTGATGGCGCATCTACTGGGTGATTTTTTGTTTCAGCCTCAAAGTTGGGTAAAAGCTAAGGAAAGTAAAAAAGAGAAAGCGCCTCAATTGTATTATCATGTATTGGTGGTAACTGTACTAACCTATGTATTCTTGTGGGATTGGAGCAAATGGTATATTCCTCTGATTGTAATGGGAAGTCATTTGGTAATAGATATCTGGAAAAGTCATCGCCGTAATAGTTTTATTTATTTTTTGCTTGATCAATTGCTGCACCTTGCTGTTATTTTTCTGATTTGGATAGCTGTTTATTTTAACAGTCATTTGGTAACAACATGGGTAGTTAAATACCTAAACTCATCTCACTTCTGGACATTGGTATTGTCTTATTATGTGGTAATTGGTCCGTTGGGAATTGCTATAGGTAAAGCAACCGAAAAGTGGCAAAAAGAGGCAGCCATGAATGCCGGTGGTTTGAACAAAGCCGGTATGTGGATTGGACGATGTGAGCGGGTTTTGATATTGACATTTATTATCAGTAATCAATATACAGCTTTGGGTTTTTTAATGGCAGCTAAATCTATACTTCGTTTTGGTGATAAAGACGACCGGGAGCAAAAGAAAACGGAATATATTTTAGTAGGCACGTTGATTAGTTTTTCGTCAGCAGCAATTGTTGGAGTAGTAGTTAACTATATTCTGAAGGTCTAAATAATGTCAATCAGGGGAGGACGAAAAATGGTTGTGAAAATGCTTCAAATGCAAAAAGCCTCACATTTGTGAGGCTTTTTGTGAACCCGTTGGTACAAAACTCGAACCATTTAGTTGACGATTTGAAATTGTTAGCAGGGATAAAAGTTACCTATTAAAATGCTATGACTAAAACACTTGGGATAGTTTTTTTGCTTTCAATATTTTCTCAATTGCTGTATATCTTGGCGCTTGTGGAGCAAGTCCCTTTTTGTCTTTGTCTAAAGGTATGGGATCAATGGATTGAGCTTTATCTTTAAAATATAGAATATACTTATTCGTATCCTTCCATTTTTCAATAGCGGCCACTTCAGCATAGTGTGTAATAGCAGAGATTGGAGCCACTTGATAGGCGGCAATAAACTTTATTTTATCAAGCATAGCTGAATTAATTCGGATAGAATACCAGCAATTATTGTTTAGGAATTCTTGTTCAAACCCTTCTTCACGAGCAGGTACGACCACTGTGTCCAATTCCTCTGGCTTTAAATTCGTTTTTGGCGACTCTGCAAGCTCCCTTATTTCAGCATTGAATGGCGTGAATTTGTGAATCGTTTCATTTTCATGCATGAAGGTTTGGAACTCAATGATATCGGTATCCATAGTGAGCTGACTTAAAACATTTTCAAGCTCTGGTGTGCTTTGGTCAATCACCACAATAGCAGCAACAGGCTTTTCAAAAATGATGCTTTCCAGAAAATCATCAATGTTGCGGTAGCCTGCTTTTATAAGGCTGTTTTCCGCAAATGAGAGGCTTTGGGGATCGGCTATTAAGTGCTCCAATAAGAAGGCTTTTATTTTTCTTCCACTGGCTTTATAAGAAATTGCAAATTTGAGTAGCTGTGAACCTATGTGCTTGTAAGGATCATGGCTTGAAAGCTCGTTTTCGATGATGTATAGACGTGGTTCGGTTTCAAAAGAAAAATCAATTAAGTAGCCATCCGGGATGGTGATGATGCTATCGCCAATTCGTTTCTTAATATCAATATAAATACTATTGCTGCCAAAAATATGGTTAGCTTGCTGAACAACCGTCTGTTCAAACTCCTGCTCTTTGCCATATTCATAATAGCTGTAGGTTTTATTTCCTTGGACTAGTCTTTCCATATTTAAACACTTGTGTATTGCTGAATTAAACTTATGAATCCACCAAATTTCAAAGCATCAAAAACCTCCTCTTTTGTAAGTTCTGCATATGCTTTTATTTGCTCTATTACTGTTTTTCTTCTGTTTACCAAACTTTTATCTTGTAGGTTGAAGACTTCTATTGTTTTTTGAACTTTAGCTTGCAACATAGGATCGGATAATGTTGGATGTGGTTCTACTTCACCTCTCTCATTGTAATAGAAATAATCCTGAACACAATCTACAACAGGATCAAAAAAACCTGCATAGTCAGACTTCTTAATACCTGATTTATTGTCCTTGTATTTTGCACCAAAATCTTCATCATTACATGCAGCTACAAGGTTATCCCAGTTGAAAGTATGCTCAGGGAACATATTTCGCTTTCGAAAATGATCAATATGACAGTCCCGCTCATCTTCTATGGGGATTTCAGAATATCCACAAATACAATCCTGTTCACTAATTAGGATGGTTGCTCTTGTTTCCAAATAGGTAGGATGTCCTGCACAACCAGGTTTACTAAAGTCAATATTCCAATCGGCTCCAGGGTTCTTTTCTCTAAAATCCGTAAAGGAAGCCAATGGAGAATCCTTATTTATTTTTCTCATTGAGCTTATTCCTTTTTGTTATTTCAAGTCTTATGTCTGTTAGTGCCTTATCCGACTTACCGAGATCCTTTTCAAGTTCTGCGAATAGTTTCCTAAACTCTGCTGATTCATAATTATTAGCCCTGATAAAGTCCCAAATATCATTTAGCTGCTGTTGCACTTTTTTATAGCGCAGTCCGTCTAAATCAAAGAAATCTGTTAATATGTCATCAACTGGCTTACCATAGGGATTAAAAGAAATATCCTTCGTCCTAGACTTGCCATTTTCATTTACAAGAACATTCAGTTGTCCTTTTTTTAACGCAGAAAGAACATTTGGAGAATGGGTGGTTATGATGGAGAAATTCTTGAATAAATCTTCGTCTTCCTTGAATAGGTTGTATACAAATTCACGCTTCCATTCAGGATGGAGATAAGTGTCGGGTTCATCTAGTAAAAACAAGCTATTATCAGCGGCCAGTAGTTCTTTCAAACCCGTAATAATCAACAGTTGCTTTTCACCCTCGCTCAAGTTGTTGAAGCTTACCTCTCTTCCATTTTTGATGAGGTTCAGATCGATGCTTTCAAGAAAGTCATTCGATTGTAAGGAAACCAAGTATTCAAAAAGCCTTTTTTCTGTCCCGTAAAAACTCCAAATATCTTCGAGTTGTGATTTATCGGATATACTAAAAGTGATTGAGTCTGACTGAAATTTTGCTTTAGTTGCCCCTTTCAAAATATTCATGAACTGATTCAATTCTCCCATTGCTCCCCAAAAGTCCTCAGTCGTAGATTTCGACTTTGCCCAACTTGGCTTTTTGAAATTGAGCTGAATAGTTGAGAAGCCACTAATGCCAAATTGTTTTTGTAATGCCTCTGGTACATCACCATATTCATAACTCAACAATCCTATCAAGATAGCAGGTAGGTTCTGAGGTAGGAAATAATAGAAAGGCTGATCGAATTGAACTTCTCCAGTAAGTGTTCCAGTAATTAGCTCCCGCTGAAACTTAGTATAGATTTCATAAATACTGTTGGAAATACCAGAATAGTAAACCACAAAATTTTCGGGCAGAATGTAAGCCAACTCTTCGCCCTTGTTACGCAAATGCTTTTCTATCTTTGGTAAGCCCTCTATAATATCGTTACCCTCAAATAATTTGATGTGTAGTTTATCTTCAAATGATACCTCTACACCTATGTAGTTTACAAAGGATTCACCAAACATGGATGTTTTAGTGATTTTTTCCCTTCTTAATAAATAAGTGATAGAAAATTGGAAAGTAAAGGTTTCTTTCTCCAATGACTTAAAATCCTTTGTGCCTAAAAGCGTAGCGAAGATTTGTGTCAATGATTCGATTAACGTTGTTTTCCCAGAACCATTTTTACCGATGAAAACTGCTATATGACCACTGTCCTGAAAATCAACTGAGAGATTTTCGAAAAGCTTAAAATTATTTATGTCTAATTTGAGTAATTTCATAACTGTCCATTCATGATTAGTTTCATTAATTCCAGAATTTCACCGGCAGCTATTTGATTCAATTGCGTTTGATTTTTATGCCATGAGCGGTGATTGGTTGACCAAACGATCTCGTATTGATGGTGGCGGTGCAAATCTTCTACAGCATCTGCTGTCGCGCCTCTGGAGCGGCACGAACAAATAATAATATCGCATCCCTGAGCCTCGAATGTTTGAAGACTCTGAAACATTCTGCTATTCGGATCTCCCTGGCTTTCTATACCGATTTTTACACCATTGATTTCAATAATATAAGTAAAATCTGCACCAGTGTTGATAGCTTGCAAAATGTGGTTTGGAAAAGCTGCTAACAATAAATTAGCTGTTTCACGAACCGTTTCCGATTTTCCCTGACTTGATGGCCCATATATGGCAATGACTGATTTTTTCATTTAATCTATGTTGAAGATAGCTGATTCAAATTGCTTTGATGCATCTATTAGCAATGCTGATTTCTGTTCTTTTAAAGAGTTAATCTTAGACTTTAACTTGTGTATTTCTGCTACTATTTCTCGTTGGACGCTCATAGGAGGAAGCGGGATACGAACTTCTTTTAGCCGTTGCTGAGATAGGCTTGGCATTATAGTTCCAGTATATTTTTCTTCATACTGTTTTTGTATAAAATCAAAAGAATTTAACTCTGCTAAGTAGTCCCCCATGATTAGCGATTCATCAATAGAAATGATGAAAATTTCTGATGACGCAGTTAATTGATTTTCTTCTTTAAGAAAAAAAGCTTGTCCAACAGTACCTTTCCTAGTAATAAGTAAAGTTGATTTTTTAAGAAGGTCACTTTCATCATACTTATTAATATACCTAAGGTCCTTATCATCAAGAGAATTAAACTTTACATCAGATACTCTAATAAATCTCACACCTTCATTTGAATAGTTTCTAGCCGAAATCCCATTGCGTAAAGCCTTGAATATCTGCCCATACTCAATTAAATCATATTTACTATGTAATTGACTCTCTGTTCCGAACAGGAAATCAGTATCCCATCTTTTCAGATTTTTGAAATTAATAATATTGAACCCCTTCTTTCGATTAATATTGGTCTGATTAATTCCAAGCTTTGATTTCACCCACGTGATCAATTGGTGATGTTGATTTATAGAATCTTCCTCCAAAGCCTCTGCTCTTTTGATTGCCGAATCATATCTTTCAAAAATCTTTTTCTGAATATCTAAGTGAGGAACAGGAATTCTAAATCCTAAAAATGCTTTTTCATCTACCCGTTGGCGGCCTGTAGTACCTGAGCTGGCTTTTTGGCACAATTCGGCAAAGTGTTTTGTGCCTGTGATAAGGTTGAAAAACTCGGGTAGTATCTTTTCTGTATTGATGTTGTAGCTTAAAAAATCCTGTGTAGTGATTGCACCTTCCAATTCGGCAGGTACAATACCGAACGCTCCATTACGAGCATCTATCTTGCTCATAATGAATTGACCTTCTGAAATACGGAACTGGTTCTTTGTGCCAATGTCTTTGCCTAAAATCAGTTCATCACTTCGCTGTATCACACCTTTACCATACAGTTTGATGGTTACTTGCTTATATGCCTTATCATCTTCCAGTATTTCTTTCTCACGGTTGCGGATAATGAGATTTCCGATAGGCTCTAATTTGAACCCATCTTTATATAGGACTTTGTCGCTCAGAATTGCACCCACGCTCCAATTTGACATGGTCATGAAGCGTACTTCATTGAGATATTTAAATGCGGTCTCAGTGGGCATATGCTTGATAAAATATTTCAGGTTCGCTTACAATGTTTCCGTCAATCAACTGCAGTCGGGAAATGTTACCTTCATCATCTACAGGGTATTGTGTTTCTTTCTTTGGCTCAACCCATAGTTTGTTTTTATTTCGGTATGCCCTGAACTCTATCGCCACTTCTTCTAACTCATTTTCGCAGGGTGCACCTGTACTGGATATACCTGCTTTCTCAACCTCAATAACGGGAATGGGGTAATCGAAACGCTCTTTTACAACCGGTTTAATCTCCGCAGCAATGAGGTCTTCTATTTGCTTAACATCTTCTGCATATTTCTTTTTCAACGCCTGAAACTCTTTGGCTGATTTACTGTCTTTCAATTTCTTCTCTTCCTTTTTGAAAGTCACTTTCAGTTCATCCAGTTTGGCCTGGTACTTGTCTTTGATCTCTTGGGTGGTATCCTCCGTGATTTTTTGATAGGTTGCTAATTCGTCTTCACTGAACTTTTTAAGGAATAGCAAACTAGGTTTTACGGTAGCACCTGATGCAATGAATACATCCTGCGGAATGGAGGTAATGTTGATTATCTTAGCTTTTCCTTCAATGTATTCTCTGATTTTTTGCAGGGCGCTATTATTCAATACACCTTCTGGCAATACAATACCCATTCTTCCACCTGGTTTCAAAAGGTTGAGGCATCTTTCCATAAAAAGCACTTCTGTCAAGCCACTCCATGCGCCTACATCAAAAATGTCTAATAAAGCCTTTCCACGGCTCTTTCCGTGACCATTGTCATACGTTGCCCAGTCTTGTATTTGCTTTACTACCGTTTGCCTGTAATGGCTGCCGTAACGATCTTCATAGAATCTTATTTTATCCTCATTGGGAACATCAGAAGGAGTGACCTTTAACGTTTTGTTGACTCTGGAACCGAAAGGAGGATTGGTGAATATGACATCAAATCGACCGTCAAATATACCGTTAACGTTGAGTAATCCATCATGATGATGCACCCCACCATGACCATCACCATGCATAATCATATTCATTTTTGCGGTACGAGCCATCCTTGGGTTAGCATCTGTGCCGAAAATGCAGTCATACGAAAGGGTTTTTAAACGGCCTTTGGGATTGTGTATATCCAGTTCGAAATTGAGCTTGGCAAATAACTCATCCACTTGTTTTGCTATTTCTTCCTGCTTCTTTTCCGGCAACCTTTCATAGTCCAGACCAAAGTAGCGTCCCTTGATTTTCTCTTTTTGAGTTTGGACATCTTTTTCGATTTTATCCCTCACATATTCAAATGCTTTAATCAAAAAACCTCCACTGCCGCAACAAGGATCACAAATTATGTCACCTTCTTCTGGGTCAAGTACATCCACCATATAATTCACTATGGTACGTGGGGTAAAGAACTGACCTAACTCTCCACGAAATGTTCTACCCAAAAACTCTTCAAAGGCTATACCTTTTATATCATCAGAAGTATTAGATAAATTGTATTTTTCTAACTCCTTCACAATTTGCAGAAAGCTGGTTTCTCGAATTTTTATAGTGTCATTATGATCAAAAATTTCATCTGCTTTGAAAACTTCTTTTGTCTTCTCAAAAAAGTGTTGGTAAAAGGGAAGTGAATCTTTGCCAGTGATTTTTTCATAAGCGTATTTCAATTCTTCAAATTCTTTTCTGGAAAACAGCGCCTTTGTTTTAGCTTGTTCTCTTTCATAGCGAATTTTCATAAATAGAATCTTGCTTATTTCATCAAATGCGGCCTCTGGTGATAGCTTATCGTTATTCCTTATGATGTTATGGCATTTGAACAACAATTTACTAAACTCGTCCCGAGTAAACTCTTTAGTCTTGGTTAATAATTCTTCAATCTTATTTTCATCAAATAGTTGAGTAACATTAGGTATTTCCACCACTTCCTCTAAATGCTTTGGCATTTTACCTTTGACCACTTTAAAGAATTTTGTTTCCTTTAAATTGGTAGTAACAAAGAAGTCTGCGCCAGCCCAAGAAGCATAATTGTAGCCTTGATAATAATCCTCCTCGTGGATAGTAATTTGCTCGGCCTTACATTCAATCACTATTACTGGACTGTTATCCGAGTTACGATCTTCTTTTGTTTTCCAAATAACAATATCAGCTCTGGCTTTCCCTTGACCTCTTTTGGAGTTATTGACTTTTACCTCCTGAGCCATTTGATCGAGAGAATAGCCATATTGGTTCACTAAGTGAACAATATATTCCTGCCTGACTTCTTCTTCCGGAGTACAGATTAATTCTTTGCCGATCAATGGGGCAAAAATCTTGTTGCCGTTTTTTTTGATTTCTATAGCCATTGCTCAATTATTTTGATTTCTTTTTTAGTTCCTGTTCGGCGTGTTTAAGTGCTGCTAATGCAGCCGTTTCATTCCCAACATTTTCGATAATTTTGTCTGACAGCCAAATAGTCAATAGTTCGTCTTCATTGGCATTTAGCAATTGGGCCAAGGCAAGTACCTGTTCTCTCTTTGCTTTTCTTTCACCTCTTTCAATCTTGCTGTACATTGGAGTGTCGATTTCAAGGCTTGCTGCTAGTTGTCGCTGCAGTAGCTCTTTTTCTTCCCTCAATTGCCTAATTTTTTCACCAAAATGCATGACCTGTTAATTTATGACTTGTCAAATTTTGGCTAAATTAACGAAATAAATCATAACGAAGTACGCCACTTACAACAGCTTTAAAAGGCTGTAGAATTAGATAACGTCTACTTCGTTTAAAGTGGCAATAGATATTACCAACTCAATTTGTTAAATGAAAAATGAGTCGATTAACGTAATGACAGTACAACGAGCAAAAGAGCTTCTTGCAAAAGATGGAGTGATTGTTAATGATAAACAGGCGAAAGAAATCTTGGAATTTTTGCAGACAATCGCTGATATAGCAGTTGCACAATATCTCAGAAGTAAAAGAAATGGTTCGAGTACCAACAGTTAGGCTATTGGTACAATTTTGAAGAATTCTTATCCGAGATACTTAAAATCAAATACTTGATACCTGATTGTCGGTTCGACTTCCATTTAAAACGCAGGCTATTATTCAACAGGCGAAATTTCCAGGTCGAACCGCTATTTAAAAGGTAAACTACTTTATAAAAAATTGACTTAGAGTAAATTATCGATAAATAAAAAAGGGACAAACCATTTTTATCTGATTTGTCCCTGGAGGTGATCCCGCTGGGACTCGAACTCGTTAGTAAAAAGGGCGTTTTTAGTTATATTTCGCAGGTTTTAGAAAATAGGTAACTGAAATGGTAACCATTTTTATTGATAAACTTTGATCTAAATTGATGCGAATATTACTAAAAAGTGCCGTTCTTGTTGTGATAAAACAAGAAAAGCGCACCTAAGTGCGCTTTTCAGTTTCCGAATGTGATCCCGCTGGGATTCGAACCCAGGACCCCAACATTAAAAGTGTTATGCTCTACCAGCTGAGCTACGGAATCATCTTTCTTCTAACTTCTTCGATAGTGTTATCGTTTCCGTTTAAAGTGGTGCAAATATAGGAGTATTTGATATATGGCGCAAGTCTTTTTTTGAATTAATTTATAAGTATTTTTTAAGGTATTCATTGCCAATAAACTACATTTTTAAAATGGCAATTTTGCCTCCATTTCCTGCAAGTAAAATCATTTTTCCGTGTTTGGCTTTGCCGCAAACATTAAAACTTGTGCTGTCAATCTGCTTCCAGGTGTGGCCGCCGTCCATAGTTATATTACTTCCGGAAGTGCCTGTAGAAAGAAATATATCACCTTTAATACATTCTACGCATGACTGAAAACCTAATGGACCCTGGATTGGGTTGTTAAAAATAGGCGGATGCGTGGAGAAAATAGTGGCTACCGAGTCTGCTCTTTTGTCCTTTTCATAATCACCACCAACCACCACGATTTTATTTTTTCCTGCTGCTAAAGAGAATGCCCCTTGACTGGATTTTGAATGGATAATGGGAAGGTTGACATAATTATATTCAGCACCATTATTTGTAGTGGAGATTATTCTGCTGTTTTTACCTCCCGATACAATAAATAAACTTTCGTTATATATCCTGAAACAAGTTCCACTGGCAGCAAAAGCCGCTTCACCCGGTAAGGCAACAGGAGGATTAGATACATTCGCCCACGTTTCACCACCATCCTTAGTTTCCATTAGCAAAAACTTGTCTTTGATAGGATCTCCAAGTATATACCCATGTCGTTCATTAGCAAAATCCATAGCATCAAAAAAGTAAGTGGTATCGGTTTTTCGATATTTCTCCTGCCAGCTTTTACCGCCATCGATAGTTTTTAATACTAATGACGGCGTGCCAGAGCTCATAACTACTGCTTCCTTATCTGAAAAAGCTTCAATATCCCTAAATTCGGATTTTTCATAACCTTTTATTTGTTGCCAATTCCATGTTTTTCCTCCATCGTTGGTTAGGGCAATGTATCCTTTACTGCCACTGATCCATGCTGTTTGATCATTTACAACAGATAAACCTCTAATGCTAGTAGGCTTGTCTTGTTGTAAAATCATGATGCTTTGAGATCTTGAAATTGTTGATAGCAATAGGAGAGAGAATAAAATGCTGACAATGAGGTGATATCTTGTTTTCATGGAATAGGATAAAGAATACAGTTTTATCCGAAATTAATTGAAAAAGAGGCAAATGGCAATTAGTTATCAATTTTTATATTATTTAGATGGCAATTTGATTGAAACGATTATATTTGCACGCTTGTTAATTAATTGGTGTCGAAAATTGCTTTATTGCAATATTGAAGCATCAAAACAATAAGCCCGGATGGCGAAATTGGTAAACGTTGCGGTCTCAGAAGCCGTTGAGAATTGTCTCTTGAGAGTTCGAGTCTCTCTTCGGGCACGCCTGATTTGATTAAGTAGCCTTAAGTAATTATTTAAGGCTACTATTTTTTAATAAAAAGCCCAGGTGGCGAAATTGGTAGACGCACCATCTTGAGGGGGTGGCATTCGTAAGGATGTGGCGGTTCGAATCCGCTCCTGGGCACACCTCAAAAATTAATCTTAATTTTATTCTTCAATCGCTTTGAATTTATGTTCATAATACCATTGCGATAAAAGTACGCCATCACTCCAGCTTAACTTTCCATCGGCTGCAAGTTGTGCCACCAGTATAGATAGCTGATGAAGAATTCCCGGTTTAATGTTTTTATCCATAGTTTGTATAACCGAGATTGCGGCTTTTACAATAAGGTCTGGTTGAGTTAAGTTTAAAGAACTTTCAACCAGTTTTAATTCGGTTAAGAAAATGGGGAGAGATACCCGGAGTTTATCTTTGATCATATCATCAACAGTTCCAGGAATAATGGAAGTGAGAATATCTACAGTAGGGGAGTCGATAAAGTTTTTGATATTCTCTGTTATCGTGATGCCAATATGCAATGCTGTTTTAATTTCTGATGGGAGTCCACCAAAAAGAACCTCGATCTGATTCCAGATTTTTTTTAAAAAAGTGTTTAAGCTCATCTTTTTCTATTGTCTTTAAGTTTGTTTACATCTTGTTGTAATACGGCCACCTGGCCCTCTAAAATCTTCAATCTTATTTCATTGACGCGGGATTGCGTCTCTTGAATGGAACGCACATCTTTAATGTCACTTTTCAATTGAAAATAGGTCGTCATAACCGACATAACTATACTGATGGTACTGAGTACAGTCACCAGGATATTTTTAAGGGTAATGCCCTTAATTTCGCGATGTTCTATAGTTGTCATGGTTGTCTGAATAATGAGCTTTCTTTTGCGCGCCTTGTTGTTAATGTGTCGCTTGTTATCTTCTTACCCGTTTTCGGGTCGGTAATTTTGTTCCATCGGGTAAACCAATTGGCGGCCTCAGCATAATCTTTTTCGTTTAATTTTTTTAACAAGGTGGAATGTAACAGCGCGTTTGTACCCAGGTTATAGGTAAATGATACCAGTGCATCATACTGATTTTGTGTAAGCGGAACAAGAACATAGCTATTTACCGCGGTTTCATATTTGCCAAGGGTGTCTTGTAATAACAAATTAGCTTCTACTTCGCTACTTAGCTTGTCGCCTGGTTTTATGGCTTCACCGTTCTTATATCTGGTGGAACCATAGCCAATTGTCCATACTCCGGCAATATCTTTATAAGCATGCAGTACCAGGCCCTCAAAGTTTTTGATGAGGGTAATGCCATTTTTACTAATCTTCATTATTGTATAGGTTTTGCCGGAGTAAACAGATTTTTACCCAGGTAAGCAATGCCTGCCGCTACAGCGGTATGCCATATAGTGGTGAAATTAAATGTAAGCCGGTCTTGTTGAACAGACTGTGCAACAAGGGTAAATACCGCGCTGATTATAGTTACTATTAAGCCCTTAATGAAGTCCTGGGTGTTTAGGCTTAGAAAGTTTGAAGTTGTTTTTTGCATAGCTTATTTTTTTAAGGAGTAAATACTATCGGTTATAGCTCCGGCAACGTTGAGTTTTTTTACACTATCAAGAGCCGCATGTTCGAGTTTGTGCTGCCGTTGAACCATGCATGAAGAGAGCATGACAAGGCCCCCGATAAAAATTGTGTATCGTTTCATTGTGAATGATTTAGGGGAGTAATTCCCGATGATTAAATGAGCATCTGCTAACGGAGAAGTTGAGACAGATAATAAGGTTGGCTTATTTTATTGGTGTAGTAAAGTAATAAAATGTGGGCAAAACGATTTTATTGATTTTTGTTATTCAGACATGAAGATGTTTAATCGAGCAATTGAACTTGATTAAAAAGGTTGAGGATTAAAGTTGCAAAAGCTACATGTAACCAAAAATAAAACGGCATGTAATTTTTTTATGATTTTATTTAACTCTACTAAACTTCCTTTTTAGATTTAAGAAGTACTTTTCAAAAAAGAAATAGGACAATAAAGGGACAATAATTAGCCCCGGAATATTGTATGGTAGCTTTGAAAATATATGAGGTAACTTAGGATCGAATGAAGTAAATACCATTTGCCAAATGTAAATGCTATAAGATAAAATACCTATAAATGACATAATCTTAGTATTCAAAAACCTGAATAACCAATCTTTACTAACCAAAAGATTAGTGATAATTAAATAACCAACTAAAATTGATATAATAAGATTAATATACGTCGTTTTAAGACTGTAGAAATCATCAAAATTAAGATAGAATATCAGAAATATAGCTAATACATTACCTATAATCTTTGTTTTTATAATCCATTCATGGTCAAAAAACCTATTGGACGCCAATAATGCAAACAAACATCCAACAGCTATACACTGAAATTTAATAAAATAATGGGTAAAATAATATATAAGTCCTTGATTTATGGTAGAACACATTTCTTGGATGCTGTAAATTAGAGGCAACCCAAAAACTATAAAGGCTATAGTGTAGAAGAATAGTTTTCGACTAAATTTCAATATGAATGGAAACAACAAATAAAATTGTTCCTCAATTGAGAGCGTCCAGTAATGAGCTAATACATAGGTGAAGTTATGACTTCTGAAATAACTAAAATTCATAACATATAAAGCAGCACCAACAAACTGAAAACGCGGGATACCTAAATTGTAAACTACATTTAGAGTAATAATTACAATTATATACAGATAAGCAACTGGAAATATCCTTAATAATCTTCTAACATAAAAACTACTCAATGAAATATTGCTGGTTAATTCTTTTTCTTTAAGACATAATGTTGTTATCAAGAAGCCACTTAGCACAAAAAAGATACCTACGCCTAACCTACCATTAAAAATATAATTGGTAATAACACCGTTAAATAAATGTAAATGATAAATAACAACAAGTATTATAGAAATTCCCCTAAATCCGTTTAGGGAGTGATAATAACTGTTCTTTAGGCTTTGGGATATAGAGATAGATGGTTTGGTTTGTATGGTTGGCATTGCTCAAATATATATAAATTAAATAACCTTTAAAATCAATGCCAACTATTCTTACTTAGCCCAATATTGCAGCATACAGAATTGGGCCACCTCCAAAAAATAATTGATGATTAGCGATTGTTGGGTCAGCAACCACCACAAATGCAGACGGAAAATTTAAACTTTCTATAAATCCAAAATCGGACGCTGTGTATTTGGCTGAACCAGCTGATATCGCTGAATATATTATGTTATTGGGCAAATTGGGGTCTGCATCTGCATCGAATGCCCCGTTAGAAAATGTTTTAAATGTATAAGACAAATTTGCCATATTCATTACCACTACGTTAAGGTAACCTCCATTAAATACAATTATTTCATCAGCATTATGAGCATTACGCCTAACCTTTCCTGAGTTTATAATTTGAGGGTCAATTATTTGTTGTACAACTGCAAATGTGGTAGCGTTTAAAATACTAACAGTGTTTGGCCTCGGTGAAACCAATATTTGATTACGTCCGATGTTTTGGTCATAATCAAACCCGCCATCTATTACAGTACTTGAAAATGTAGTGTTACTTACTTCCAATGTTGTCAAGTCAATAAACATAAAACCATTGTTATTGAAGTCATACACAGTTACTCTGTTATTAGCCGGATTGGGGTCTTTTCTAATAAACCGAGGTGCCGAAAAACCGGAAATAACGTTTGTTCGGCTTAATGTAATAGTACTATATACCCACACCTGACCACCTGTTCCAGGTGGAATTACAAACAATCTGTTAGTAGAAGTGTCTATACACATATCACTAACGCCGTTTGGTGGCTGCGGGTCAAGCGGTTTGATAATGCTAGTCAATGATGTGTTGAATTTATATATAGAGCCATTTACACCTAATAATTGGCCTCCTGTTTTATACATTGTTCCCATATTTATGCTACTGCTATTGCTGTTTTAATCCAGTCGGTACTGTTAATTTTTTCATACATTTTATTTACCCCCCGAACATGTTGCCCGACTAATGCCGAAGGGAATGCTGTTTGTAAGGCTGTGCTCGTTTTGTCGCCTCCGCTATCGTCAATAGTTCCTATATAATAATCCAAAATGGTAGGAGATATAATCAACTGACGTATCCATTGATTTACACCTATACACTTATACCTGTAATTAGTATCCGCGCTTTCCTGACCAATAGCTCCTGTAACCGCTGCCACACCTGTCGTCCAATCTGCATTAGTCAAATTAGTGGGTGCAACAAAAATGTTTACTACATCATAATTTAATACGGGGCCGGTGGCCACTACACTTACTACTTTTTCGGTAGAGCCATCAGGTAAGCCAGGCATAGGATAACCAACAACCGGCAATGTTTTATTTAACAGGCTTTTTAAAAATAACTGATGACCCAGAGCTGTCGGGTGAACACCATCGGCACTATCATCTATATTATTCGGATCATATCCGTCGCTATTCGGATCGTATATGGTTACCGGATAGCCCGCAAACTGAGCAACTGCGTTTTTTATAGCCATATTTGCTTCTGCTGTTTTTGCTTTACTGGCAAGTCCCGATGTTGCGGCATACGCAGCATCCGATCTTTCTGGTATAAGGGCTACAAAAGCAGGTGGATATATGTTACAATCTCCCAAAAAGGCAATGTAATCAATGATAGTAGGCAGATTATCAAGTGTAGTAATCGTAATTGTAAAATCCGGATACTGGCTTTTAATTAGTATAGGATACGGTGTAATGCTATTATCATAATTGCTATTGTCGGTAAGTCCGTTCGTTTTCCCTGTTGGGGAGTAGGTGTATATGACTTTACCATTTACAGAAACGGTGAAACCACCCAGCGGGTTCGTACCTGACCCATCATCTGCATAAGTTCCGATAACTAAAGGTGCTCCTTTGCCTCCAATTGTATAAGTAGAGCCTGCAACATTAGAGGATATACCTTTTGAAGGAGGTCCTTGATTTTGGGGAATATAAGCAGCTTTACCCCCATGTATACTGGTGTCATAATCAGCCCATGCTCCCGTTTTTTGCATGAAATTAAAATTTCCAGCGTATATAACTTCGGTAAAACTGCTTACTAAAGCGGAGCTTAAACAGCCGAATATCTTAGAGCAGTTTTTAGCATTATCAGTATTCTGGAAATCATTAAACCCCATTTCAATTAAACTGATTATATTTTTGTTGCCCGATACAGGCATGTTGGCATAGTATTGCCTCAGGGCCGAAAAGCTGTTAGTTGCCGATTGGGCCCGGTTATTATAGGTTTGCATTCCCGTCATCTGGCCAAACAATGCTCCAAATGGGAAATCCGGTAGATTAACAGCATAGCCAGCTGAGATACTTGTGCCAAATACTTCTACATCTTTACCAGCATTCGTTGGCAAAGTTGGATAAGGATCAATTGTTTCACTAGTACTACCTTCAGACATGTCAATCCAATGAGTATCACCATCGATACTGCTTGTTTTCGCTAAAACTTGCCCCGTTGTTCCTCCTGCAGGTATTTTCAATAGTGAATTGAATTGAGCTTGCAGTTTGCCTAAAGCCTGAAGGATAGTATCGGTGGCCAGAACAGCGGTATTAGTTAAAAAGCTAATACCTGTTAAAAATGTATTTAATACCCGCGCCGCCGTAAAATATTTATTGGTACTACCTTCCGGTACATTATCCGTAGTACCTGGTGAGGCAACCAATTGGATATAGGCAGACCCACTCCAACGGTACTCAAGATTAGTCTCAAGCGTGACATAAATTTTGCCGGTTTCACCTGTTAGCGGTAAGGTAGCATAGCTGGCAAATTCCAATACATCATCTACATAACTTGGTAACTGGGATGCCGCAACTTTTCCTGTGCCATCTAACCCTGCATAGCCATTGGGCTGATTTTTATTTGCCGAATTTTCTGGTGTATATCCTAGGTCATATATTAAAGAAAACGGCGCAGGCCATATACCACCAACTTTAGGTCCGAATATATTATACGTACTTATATTGATGAAGAAATCACCATCAACACCATCATTGAGATTTGACGGAGTGGTTGTGCCATGTAATATGGTGTTGCCATTTGCTCCTTTTAAGCGGGTGCCGGTTGGCCAGGCACTGGCAGACTTAGGGCCAAATATATATTGTGTAGCAGTGTTGTAGTAAAAATCTCCACTCTGACCAATAGCTGCCGTTGGGTCTACTGATCCGTTAAGTACACTGTTACCCCGCGGACCAGCCGGACCGGTTTGCATAGAAAATACCTGATTCCATACGCCTGTCGATTTCTTAAAGAAAATACCGCTAGCTGTATTGATAAACGTGTCATTATTATTACCTATCAATGTTCCAGGGTTACTATTGCCGTATAGAACAGTGCCATCCACTGTATTGTTTCCCTGAGGCAGGGTGTAAACGACTGTCCAGGTATTGGTGAGCTTTTGGGCAAAGGAGCCTGTGGTTGTGTTTATAAAGATGTCGCCGTTTTTGCCTGTATTATTAGGTGGGAGCGTACTTCCAAAGGTGATATTTGCGCCCACGCTTAATTCCGAGCCAATAAACTGGAGTAGCGTATCGAAAGCAAATTGATAATCGGTGCCATTTTTTACTAAAACTGAATTGTCGTTTGCGCTAATGGTCGATACTATGGGTAAATCGCTTATTTTTTTATCGTTTGCCATCAGTTTAAAAATTCAGTTATTGATAAATTATAATTGTTGTAAGTGCCGGGATAGTTAAAATCTGTTTTATCGATCCCTCTTATGCGCGGGCCGGCTTGTCTGGCACTGTTATTTTTTTCGTTATATCTCCAAAGCGGGAAGTTTTCTTTGTTCTCCCACAAAAACTTTTCCACCTCGTTGGCATGGGCATTTGCGGTGCTGCGTTGCTGTTGTACCAGTTTTACGATGGCTGATGCCGATAACGGATCCCCATTTTCATGATGCTTGATCACCGGACCGGTAGGCGTATAATGTATCGCATCATTTTCAATGAAGCGTGCAAAAGTGAAATAAACGAGTGTTGGGAGTAGTCCTTCGTACAATATGATATGACCATACTGATCAAGATATTCCGCGCCATTAAGCAGGTCTTTATAATGCTGCGGTGTTTCATCTTTCAAACTGCCATCTTCATTAAAATAAGTTAGGAAATCATAATAGAACGCATGCCCTAAAAATGGTTTCAGATCCAGATCCTGGGCTTTTTTGATAAACACATTGAGGCGTTCGGGTTTTATATTTACAGTAATATCCTCGTATTGCTGAAAAGTAGTTTTATTAATCAAATAGATCATAGATGATTGTTCATGGTTAATAGTTCATGGTTCATAGACCATCGTTTATAGTTTTTTATGATTGATGATTAAGCCCATGATCTATGAACCATGAACTATCAACCATCAAGAACACATGGCTTCGGCTTCTGCCTGTTTAAAGCCAAATGCATGTACCAGGGTAGCTATTTTGTTTTTGGATGGGATGTTTGATAATAACAGATCATTTATATTAGCTCCGGCCTTAACACCAATATTATCATCGGCAATTAACGTTGGTACAGGTATGATGTTCCAGTTATCGGCCGGGTTTATATTGATATGGAAGTGACTGAATAGCTCGGCAAAGGTTTCAGAAAGTTCCATCCTGTCTGGCGAGGTATGGTCATTAAATTCAATGATAGCCTCCTTTTTTTCGCTGCCGTTGCTCAGTCCCGATGATTTCTCGGAATTGATGAGCTCCTTTGGTACTGAAAAGCCTTTAATGATACGAGCCTCAACCGACCGCTCGGTAGTTTCAAACAGCTTGTCGTTATTTTGGATGGGGTAGGCTTTAAACTCGGGTTTTGTATTTTCATCTTCGTACTCGATAACAATTATTTTCTGAGCACTTTTTGTACCCTGAAAAGCTCCGAGATCTTTTTCCAATTGTGATGGTGAGTTTAGTCCGCCGTATTCGTCGGCATCAGGGCGACTATTATCGGCTTCTTCTCGGCGGGCCTGCATAAATAGCATGGTTGATGGTAAAAAGCCTGTTGTAACTTCGCGATTGTTGAAAATCTTGATGCCGGCTTCGGTCTCAAAATCTTCCCAAACAGAATCCGCCTCAATCAAAGGATAATCATCCACTTCAGGATTAAAGTATAAAAGCTGACCTTTATAATGCTCCCAGCCACCCGCATCAGTTACCTGGTGATTAATTACTACAGGATCGGGATTATACTTATCCAGGAAGGTAATCTTGCTGCGCATGATGTTTTTCCAGGTTTTGCGTCCCCAGTCTGAATATAGCGCATATTTATCGGCGGTATCTTCATTATCGGTATCTCCCAAGCGTATGTCTTCAAACTTTACGTAGTTTATTGACGATATTTTAAAGTTGGCGTTGTAGTTTACATGGATGCCAAAACCAGTAAACAGGGCTTTATCAGTTGCCAGGGCTTTTAATAATTTAGCTAAAGTCAGCCCTTTTTCGTTTACGATTTGTTTGCCGAGGGCATTTATTTCAAAACCATTGCCGGTTATGAATTTTGCTCTCTTGTTCCAACAATCTTTTGCTGTTGGCGAAGCGGCAACCAGTTCCAGCATACGTTGCGGATAGGCATTGTCCAGGTCATAATTCAGAATGCCATATGTCTGGTTGGGTCGTACCAATATTCTTCGTTCAATTTGCGGAAGGTATGTTTTCATAGAGCCCCCCTGCCCCCTGAAGGGGGAGTTAGCGAACTAACCCCTTTTGTTTTCTGCGATTTTTTGATTTCTATATCTACTTCCTGTTCAGATGTTTCCACTTCAGAGGCTGGGAAGGCAAATAGACTTACTATATGCGGGTATCTCTCTAAATACCATTCCGCTTCTGCATCGCTGATATTATCATTGCTATGCGCTGCCGCGGAGCCCGGGGCGAATTGGTGCTTGCCGGGCTTTAGGATATATTTTTTTGTCATAAGATCATTAGTCATTAGGTCATTAGTTGATGTTGATGAATTTGATGGTCATTAGCCATTTTATAATGACTAATGACCGAATGACGCGATGATTATGCGGCTACCAAAGCTTCTAATGCGGCAATGGTACTGGCGTAAGTTGCAGTGCCGCTCTGCGGTGCAATAGATACCGCGCGTGGAGGGTAGGGCTCTTTTAGCTTATCAGGATTGGTCAACTTTAGCTTGTAGCCTCCATCCAGTGTTTCATCCGCGGCATTACGTTCAGCATCGGTCAGGATCAAACCGTTCACGGCTCCGAAAAGCTCGATGGCCGAGTCGCTCGATTTGTAGTTGTTAACTGTGATGGCGCAAACCCTGCCGTAGCCCATAGCTGTTAATTGTGTTTTGATATCAACAGATAGCCCCGCGATATTAAAGTCGATCTCCTCGGTATAGCGTGGCCCAACTTGGGTTTTAGCCAGTTTGGAGGTAGTGCCAAAACTGTTGTTGGTACCTTCAAACTTATAAACCTTAGCAGTACTAACTGCTGTTAAACCGGTTACGATAAGCGGATTGGTAATATCATAGGTAAGTGTAACATCGTCCTGGTTAAAGATGTAAACCACATCCTCGATACCTGCAGTGATCGGGTCGGCTGTACCCAGCTTAAACCCTGCATTTATTTTATTATAAATTGACATGTGTGTTAATTATTGAATTATTGATTTAGTGAATGGAGCTAATTATTGAATTATTGATTTAGTGAATTAGTGATTGGGTTTAGGGTTTTAATTATTGAATTGTTATAGAGATTTTTTTCATTCACTAAATCAATAATTCAGTAATTGCGCAGCGCGCTTATGCGCTTAGGTAGAACAATTCGTTGGCGAATTTGTAGTTTACGGCGGCTTTCATGCGGGCCTTCATGCGTACTACATTGTCATTGGTGTAAGGCTTCATGTAAACGGTTGATAGTTCTGAAGCATCGCCCAATAAATCGACGCCTAAGAATAGGTTGGATGAGCGTGCACCCAGGATAGTATTGGCCTGCCAGTGGTTCATTAATTGTAGTGGTAAACCCAGGTAGTCCATCTTTTTAGGATCAGCAAAAGCGTTGAGCACATTAACGGCTCTATCAGCTTGTGCCTGTGCATAGGCATAACCTACGTGTAGAGGGATCTGCAGGTTAAAGTCAGATTGGCTACGGTCGGCAGGATCCAATTGCGCATAGATGCCGGCTAATACGCCTAATACATTGCTGGCATTGATGTAGCTAACGGTAGCCGCGGTTGATGTACCGGTGAAAGTGGCTGGTTTACGAGTATTTACTTCGTTAAAATTACGTACCAGTTTAAAACTTGTAGCGCTGGCTACTTTAATAAAGTACGATTGTCCCTGAACGTTGATACCTGGTATCCCGTTAGTGGTGTCTTTACTGCTGCCGGTTACATTTGTTATGGTTACAACGTCGCCATCACGCAGAGAGGCAGTATCAGCTACAGTTACAATACCTGATGCATCAATAGCTGTTGCGGCCATAGATGTGGCCGATTTGCCCAGATCAACTTTGTAAACTCCGGATGCTGCGGCTATGGTTGGCAATAAACCCGCGAAGTCGGCGGTGAAAGCGGCTTCTTTGGTAGCGTTTTTGCCCAGCCAATACAGGCGTTCGTTGGCTATCTGGATCTTGGTTAAATAGCGCTGTACCATAAAGTCCGACAGGTCGACTATGCCTTCATAGTCCATAAAGGCGCCGGGTTTCAGGGCTTGTGCTTCCCATGACTGGGCCAGTTTGTCCCATTGTTCCTGTTTCATGAATTCGTACACCACGGGATCAAGGTAGCTTTCGGTTTGCTGGGCGGTGGTACCCTGATCAGTAAACAGACCGGATGGGTTTTGTAGTACCACGTCGTCATCAACATCGAGGATAACCTTGCGCGATTTGACGTCGTTAATTACGGTGAGCAGGCCACGCTTTACGGAATCGGCTTCCAGCAGCGTGCTTGCCATGAACCCGGCCAGCGCTTCGCCGGCATAGGTGTTGTTTGTGAATGTAAATTGAGCCATAAAAAGGTTTGCCCCCCAGCCCCCTAAAGGGGGAGCTTTTGATTTGAATGTTTGCTTTTCTTTTAGGGAAAGTGGCCCCCAACCCCCTAAAGGGAGGACCTTTTGATTTGAATGTTTACTTTTAGGGAAAGGATCTGTATTGTGTTAAGGTGGTGATTTTAGTTCCCCCTTTAGGGGGTTAGGGGGCTATCGCTTTTTTAACCGCGTTTTTAGCTATTTCGCTTTGCGGGGCGAAGAATGGGGTTGCTTCGGCTTTGGCTTTGTTGCTGCGTTTGGAGCCCTCGGGGCTGAAGGTGGATTTGATTTCGTTTTTAACCTCCGTGCGTGTTTTTTGCAGGCTGTTGTTGGCAGTTTCCAGGGCTGCTTTGGCTTCGCTCAGTAACGCGTTTTGAGCATATAGTTTGGCTTTGAGTTGCTGTACCCGGTTTTCCACATCGGCAGGCTTTTTGGTCGATTTAAATTTATCCTCAGGCAAATCGTCATCATCGTCCTCGTCATCAATATCGGTTTCGCAGGGACTTACCTTTTGCACCTGGCCTTTTTGCACGGTTACTTTTTTGCCATCGGCGGTAGTGTAGGTATCTGTAGGGGCAGGGGTGGTCATGTCTTCGTCCTGGTATACTTCGGTGCCCTGGTCAATGTCACCGGCATGGTGCAGGGTGCCTTTGTCGGTAATGGTTTGCTTGTTCACCACTTTTTTGAAGAAGTTCATAATCTTATCCAAAACCGATGTGGTTTTCTCGATAAGTTCTCTGTTTTCGATGTTCATGTTGTTTTTATTGTTTAAGATTTTGTTAATGCATCGCTGGTAAACCGCAGGGGCGGTATCGGTGTATTTTTGAATGAGGGCGCTGTTGGTAATGGGCGAATTGTAATCGTCAATACGGTCAATAAAACCCAGGTTGAGGGCCTGGTCGGCAGTCATCCAGGTAACGGAATTGATGAGGCTGTTGATGGTAATGCCGTCCAGGCCCGATTTATCCATGTAGATCTGTGCCAAGCGAGATTGTACAACGTTGAGCATCTGCACATCTTTTAAAAGTTCATCGGCATTACCGCCAGAGCCTACCATGGGTTTGTGGATCATGAGCAGGGCATATTTGCTCATCACCACCTGCTGGCCGCCCATAGCCACAACCGAAGCTGCCGAGGCGGCCAGCGCATCTATATAAGTAGTTACCTTGCCGGGATATTTTTTAAGCAGATCATAAATGGCGATGGCATCAAACGCACTGCCGCCTACCGAACTGATGTGTACACCCACATCGGCACCGGCTGCTGCCTCCAGTTGTTGTTTGATATAGGCCGATGATAAGGTGCCCGAACCTATACAGTCGGTTTCGGTATCATGTAAATAAATTTTGTAACTCATGTTGTTGAGATATTAGGTGTGAGGGTTGTCTGAACCTGAATTGGAAGAATTTTTTGAATTAATCGAATGGTATTAAAATTCTGTGAATTCCTTAATTCCGGAAATTCCGGTTCAGACTAATGGTGGATTGTGCCTGTTATTAAATATGAAGCAGATTTGCTTCTGTGTTTAATATGATGATTGGCATAATTCAAAGATCGTAATTTGTTTTTTGTTTGGTGGTGACAGTGGTTTGTCAGCGGGTGATTTTGTCTGAACTCGAATTAAAAGAATTGGTTGAATTGGTCGAATTATATTAAAATTCTGTGAATTCTTTAATTCCATGAATTCCGGTTCAGACGAATTGATATTCAAATATCGGGACAATTATTTATTGGTGCGGTGACAGTAGTTTGTCAGTGGGTGTCTGAACCTGAATTAAAAGAATTGCTTGAATTGATCGAATTGTATTTAAATTCTGTGAATTCTTTAATTCCATGAATTCCGGTTCAGACGAATTGATATTCAAATATCGGAACAATTATTTATTGGCGTGGTGACAGTGTTTTGTCAGTGGGTATCTGAACCTGAATTAAAAGAATTGGTTGAATTGATCGAATTGTATTTAAATTCTGTGAATTCTTTAATTCTAGAAATTCGGGTTCAGACATTATTCCGAAAAGCAATTCAACGCCCGCCAAATAGTGCGTTCATCTTTGCCGAACTTTATTTCGGCTTCAAGTACCGCCTGGTTTTTGCTGAGGCCGCGTGTTTGCACCTGAGCATCAACCCACAGATAAATTTCGCGATAGGTAAATATTTTGGTGGTGATGAAACCGGCCTTGTACATAGCCGTAAATACGCCTTCATCAAATAAGCTATTTGCGAGTTGAATATTCATTTTGAATGTTAACTTTATTGTAAATGTTTGAGATTGAAGTTCCTGATATGATAGGCAAAGCCAGGGTTATTTGTTATGCCGTTGTTAATTTGTGGCTACCAACTGGTAATACCCAACATTTTGTGAGTAGTGAATTACAAGCAGCCGCTTATGGATTAGCTATTTGTCAATACAAATCAGGAGATGGTTACTATTTGTTTTATTGTAATAGTGATTGGATAGAATTTGTTGACACCTGGCATGAAACAATCGACGACGCTAAAGATCAGGCAGAATACGAATATGCAGGGATTGCCAATTCATGGAATTGCAAATGATGTTTTAATGCTTTATAGTTCCCCCTTTCAGGGGGCTAGGGGGCTTACAAATTCACCCTGTTTACCGTTTGGGCCAGAATGTTTTGTTGGTTGTTGATGTCTTTAACATCTACGTACACAGGGGGGAAGTTATTGATCATCTGGTAGGCCAGGGTGTTGGCCAGCTCTTTTACATCATTAACCGGTTGGTTGTAGTAGCGATTGGCATTGCCGCCATCGGTAAATATGCCGCCTATGGCGTAACCCCGGCTTGGGTTGGGTATCGAAAAATCCCTGCCGCCATGGGCCACATTGATGGCGCTTACCAGGTTACGTGCCCAGGGATTGCGCATGGCTTCGGATACTACGACCGCCTCGCCCGAACGCAGGTAGGCATTGGTATTATCGGTACGACTGTAACCGGGCAGCAAAGCGCCGCGCCCGTCCGACTGGTAATGCAGACCACCTTGGGCATATTGCGGCGGTTTTTGGGCCGCAATGGTGGCTACCTGTATAGCCGTAGAAGCAATAATACCCGGGATAACAAATGATGCCAGGATACCCGCCTGTGATGTAGCCTTGGTAACCGCCAATGCGCCATTGATAACGGCCTGCAGTATGGATGACTTTTGCTCCGATTTAAAGGCTTTTACCTTTTCGGCGGCTTCCAGCTTTTGGTATTTGGCTTCGATGGCCTGGCGTTGGGTGCTGGTGAGGCTTTTATTGCTCAGCTCGGCAGCTTTGTCTTTTTCCAGGCCTTTTATTTTGGCATCGCTTTGGTTTTTGATATTGTTTTGCAGGATGGAAAATGCCGAGTTGGAAACCTGTTGTGCCGCTTGTTGAATGAATTCATTACGTTGTTGCTCATACTGCTTGGTTAGTTGAGTGAGAGCTTCCTGTTTTTTTGTTTCCAGCTCCTTGATCTTATCGGCATTGCCGGCAGCCAGGCTTATTTCATAGTTGTACTTATCGGTGATCAGCTGTTTTTCGGCATCCAGTTTTTGACCGGGAAGGATGGCTTTATCAACGATCTTTTGGTCGTTATCTATAGTCAGTCTTTGTTGCTCGGCCGCAGTAAACATGTCTTGCATGTTCTTTTTGGCTTCGTCAAAATCATTTTTATTAAAAAATTGTACCTTATCGCCAATGGCCAGATGGAATTTGTCCTGCAGTTGCTCGGCCTGCTTATTATAATCATCCTGGCTGATCAGTTTTTTACTCAACTGATCATTTAATAAAGTCAGCTCGGTATCGTAATGCTGCTTATCCAGTTCAATCTGTTTGGCAAAAGTGATGGATTGGGCTTCGAGTAAATCGGCGCCGCGGGTTTGATCTTGTTCAATTTTTAAATCAGCTGTTTTCTTTTGATGGGTCTGGGATTTGACAGGTTTGTTTTGCTCATCGGTTGTTTTATTACCTAAAACACCTGTGCCGAATTTCTTTACCCTTTCTTCTATTTGTTCATACAGTTTTTCATTTTGAGCATTTAGCAAATGAGTATCTGTTGATAAATCATAAATGATTTTATCGCTGGCAGCACGCTGTTTTGTGAATTTTTCTATTTCATTTTCATATCCAACGCTTGCAAATCCCTCATCACCAACTATAGGATTTTTTTGATATTTCTTATAATCGTCATTCGCCTTGTTTTGGTTAGATATTATATCAAGATTTTTCTTTCTTTCTTCAGCCTTTTTTAAATCATTTTCCAAAGCCCGGCTTGCATTGGCTGTGATTTTGGTTTTTGCGGCTTCTGCATAAGCTGTTGCTAAAATTTGTTCTTTTAAGCCCTTATATGCATTTGCAGCTTTACCAGCTAAAATAATCTCGTCAGAAATGTTTTTGAAAGTGTCGGGCCATTGATCTTTCAATAAAACGATGGCCCTTTTTTTCTCAGTTAAAGAAAGATTATGATCTTGAGTCGCCTTGTATAATGCATTTAAAGAGGTAATTTCTCCTTGTGCCATCTGGTTGCCTTTTAATCGGGTTTGTATAAGCGATTCGGTTATAATAGCATTATCTTTCATTGCTTTTGCCAAAGCTGATAAGGTTGTTTGTCCTTTGAGCATATCGCTTACCCAATCAATAATGACTCCACTATAACTTGTAAGTAAGGTAATACCTACAGATACGAGAGAGTTCCAGGAAAGGAGGGATGAAGCTAATTCTTTAAGGACATTTTTAGGCTGCTGGCCAGATGCGGCAAGTTCCCTGTTTTGGATATTCAGTTTTACCATTGCGTCAACTACTTCAGGTAGTTTTTCGCCAATAGCCTTTAGTCCAGCCTGTAAGCCGTCGGCAAATTCAGGGAGCTTACTATTTACGCCATTTATAGAATTCTTTAACGCGTCTAAAGCATCTTTGTATTTATTTGCTCTGGTAATGTCATCGTCGGTAATACCGGGACTGTTGTGTTGGTTGTCCATAATAAATATAATGTTTTAAATGCCAATTGGCATATTTTACAACAAACGTTTATTCATTGTATGTGATTAGTATGAATTAATTATTGGAATTTATTTAAATCTTTCTCTACAGCTATTTTCCAGCTTAAATAGAAATTATTATCTACAAACTCAAAATTCTGCGGCAATTTATCAGGAATCGTATCATTTTTATTTACTACTTTCCAGTTGGGCTCGATGGAATAAATGCACCGTATAGCTTGTCTGTTTTTATAGATATAAGGAAAAAACTTATAGTCTATATATGTACCGATATAGGAAGATTTATATTTTTCCAGACTATCGTCAACGATTGCTTTTCCTGAAGAAATTAATTTATAATCTGATGAGGTTTTTGATTTTACTAGCCTCATTAATTCTAATTTTAACACAGAAACATCACTTACAAAATATTTATAAGCATAAACCTTATCACCTTTGCTAAAGCGATGATGTTTTAGTCTGTAACAGTAAGCCTCGATTAATTTGAAATTAAATAACGCTAAACTGAATAGTAATATTAAAACTCCTGCGGTACTAAGTACTATATATCTCTTTTTGTTTGACATTGAAGGTTAGGTAAAGTAATGATTTAAGTTTTGCTAATTTTATTGGTAAAAATAAATAATAGTTTGAATAAATCAAATATTGTTAATAATTATTGGATATTCTGAAGTAAGATTACTAAGAGTATCTATCAAGGTATAGAATATCATTTAGAGGTTTGTTCAGGTGTACTCTTAATTACTCGCTTAGTCAGTACATACATGTGTTGATGGGAAATTTATTTATTAGAAGCACAGGCGACACACGTGCGCCAGCAGAGGGGATTGTTGGTTATATTGTACCTGGCTTAGTAAACGAGAGTTTTAATAAGTGTTTCGTTCTTTATTTGCTACTAATGGTAAAACGATGTAAAGATCACTGTCTACATAAGCATATACTTTAGGCAGAATGTCTCCTCCCTTGGGGAGTTTATTTATTACCCGTTCATCAAGATGTATAGAATGAAAAGGTACTATTACATTTTCTCCATGTACTACCCCGGGAACATATTTAACTTTTATATAAGTGCCAATATAGGAGGATTTGTATTTAATAAGGCTATCACCTATTACAGCAGTTGAAGCCATAACAATTTTCATATCAGAAGAAGATGTAGATTTAGCCAACCTGAAAAAAAGTAGTGGGTCATTTTTACTGCTGCTAAGAGGAAAATAATCAGCAATGTAAACCTTATCCCCCGTTTTAAAAGGATTGTTTTTGGCATTATCATACCAAGCCATAATTAATTGACGGTTGTAGAAAGCCATAATGGATGATAATATCAAAACTCCTGCGATACTAAATATGATATATTTTTTTTGTCTGACATTGGAGGCTAGGTAAAGTAGTGATTTGGGATTTGCTAAATTTTTTAGTAAAAATAAACAATAGAATATTCAATTGCAAATAATAATTAAAGTTGTGGATAATATTGCGGCGATAAGATCGAATACCTCAGTTCAAAACCTGTAACAAAATAGCGGGCTCATCATCCTATTGAAAAATTCAGCCATATGATCGTTTTAAAATCCGATTACTTTAGTACGCATGAGCGCCTTACCCGCTTTATCAACGAAAACCACATCAAACGCGAGGATATATTGGTTATTACCCAAATCCCGGGCTCGTTCACCATTCTGTTTTATGGAGACGACTCGGTGGAGGAAATCACACACGGCTTGTTCTCTTAACCCAGTTTTACCAGTTCTACCTTAGTAGGTTGCCCGCTGCGCCAGCTGTCAATTTTGTTGATGTAGTAATAGCAGCCATCCTGCTCCAGGTAAACGGGGATAAGGAGGTTAAGCTCCAGGATATCGCGCGGTGTTAACAGAAAGTAGCGTGCCACCTTTTTGGTTTGCTGCAATATTTTTTCCAGTTCGGGATAGTAGGCTATCCGCAGATCTTCCCAGAGCAGACTATGCTCGCCGCCGGGTTTATAAAAATAGGGCAGGGAAATCACATCATTCACCGTAATGCGGTTGGTGCCATCGGTAAAGGTAACCGAGGGCGCCCCGTTTTGCTGGCGCAGGTCGATCTTCTGATCTATCAGTAAACGCGGCTGTGTGTTGATGCTGAAATCAACGGCATCGGCATCCTGCGAGGTATCAATCTTTAATATCTGCGCCATGGTGCCGCCAATGTATGGCCGGTTAAGGGTAGGGGCAAACTGGCTCTCGAACAGGGCGGTGGTTAAAGGCAGGGTTTTATCGGCCACATTGATCTGCGCGTTGCCAAAGTTTTTGGGCAAAATGGCGTCATCTTCCTTATAGGTCATGGTGTTAACCTGGGCGTAATTACCCAGCTGAAAGGCAACGGTTTTACCCTGGTCAACGCATTTGCTCGTCCAGTTTGTGGCCACAGGTATATTATTCACAATATCGCGGAAGGACGAAAAAGTAATCATGCGCGTGGTGTTATTGGTTTGGCAAATAATGCCGAAACGCTGCAGCGTATCTTTCAGCAGATCCTTCTGGGTAATATCCGGGAAAATACGCTCGCACTGGATATCCTGCCCAAATAAAGTATCCTGGTTATCGGCCTTAATAGTTAGCTCCGCAGTGCCCGGCATGCTAAACCGCGAACCGGTAAATCCCTTAAATTCGTAACCCACATGCAGCTTCCCGCCAATGGGTAATTCCGCATCGGCCGAAAGAGTGACCGGATCGGTAGTGTTTTTATGGGCGTATAAATTCAGGAAGCCCGATTGTTTATCGATAACAATATTATCTTTCAGATCGAAATTCTGAGTGGCCAATTTTACTTCGCCATTTGCAGGGTCGGTGTAAATGATATTGATATCGAGGTTGGAGGCATAATCACCGGCAAACTTACCGTAGAAATAAAAGGAAGGTATTTTTACCGTAATGGTAACTTTTGTAATCGCTTTGGCCACATATCTGCCTGCTGATGCCTGGTAATTGGAGTCGCTGTTGATGATGTTTTTGAAAACCACCGTGCCGATATTGTTTTGAACGGTGGGATGCGATACATTCAAATCGTTACCTAACGACGCGTTTACACCAAGCGTTGTGGAGTTTTGGTAATCGGTACCATGTGCCAGGCTATCATTGGCAAACTGTACGATGAGCTTATCATACATGGGCTGCATCAGCAGAAACGAACTTTGATCGATCTTATACCCTGCCGTTTGCGCGAATAGCTCGATAGCCGTTTTCAGGAAAAAGCCCGGACGCTGGTAACGCACATCAATTTGGGGATTATTTGAAAAGTCGGTAGCTATCCGGCCGTAATCAATCACGGGCCATATAAAGCCGTTGGTGTTTTTTTGCGAATAGGCCACCGTATTCAGATCCCATGTATGCTGATAAGGCCCAAAAGCGTTTTGCTTACCTATATCGGTAGTGGTATCGCCCATGTCATAGATCTTGACATCCAGCGCATCAAAAAAATCAACATTGCCGCTGAGCACCGTTACGCTGGCGGTATCCTGCTCAATAAGATTAAGTTGGGCTATAGCCGATGGCACTATCTCCAGTCCATCCTGTATGATCTTAGCTTCGTAATTATCATAGGGCAGGTTGGTAGTGAACGCGACATCATCCGGAAAGCCCAGGATCTGCCGGTTGCGCTGGGTAAGAGGCAGCTTAAACTGATTGCTGGTATTGCCCTGCTGGTTCTTCACCTCGGCCAGGTTATTGATCTGGAAGGTGAGGGCGATAGGGCTATCGTCGCTCAGATCAACCAGTTGATTGTTGAGGTATAGTTGTAGTTGGTTCATGGTCAAGTATAAAGTCGGGAGTCTTAAGTACTAAGTCGTAGTCATAAAATCAAGTCTTAGAACTCATGACTTACGACTAAATACTTTCACTACTGCGTTTGTATATTAATTGATGGCATGTTAAACGTTACGCTGAATGGCGCCTGGCCGTTGCGGGTTTCATATTCGCTGTAGGTGGCGGTATTGATCACGATGGTTTGCCATTTTACCGGGTTTTTGTTCACCAGCATCTGCACTTTGGGCGAGTATTTGATAGACTGCAGACCTTTGATATCATTAACCGATAGGTCTTCGGCCATTACTTTCATTTTTTGCCCGGCCGTTTTGCTGATCACTTGTTCAATGCCTTCCTGGTTTTCCCAGTCGCTCACAAAATTTTTGATGATCACGGCATTCTGCACGTCCAGACTTAATTCCTGATTAAAAACAAAACGATAATATTCCCAGCTTCCGCTTAAACCTATCCAGCGCAGGTAAACAGAGTTATCGTCAACAGCATCATCAATCCGGATGGTTTGTGTTTGGGTAACCGTATGGGTAACGTTCTGATCATCATTGTATTTGATGGCGAGGTTCATATAAAAAGCCTCCCGCGGGAAACTGCCATTGATGCGCAGCCGGTTAAGTCCCAGCTGGGCGGCTAAAGGTGTGTTTGCCTGAGTTTGATGAGCAATGACGAATGAACTGCCGTCCTCATTCAATAACCAGGAACCATCCTCGTTAAGCAGGTAACTGGTTTGTTGCCCGCCGGCAAGCGGGTTACGGTTAATATCCAACAAAGTGAGTTCGCAATATAATTGCAGGCCCAGCAAATCCTCGCTGTAAATAAAGCCAATGTCAAAAGGATAGTCGATGGAGTAAGCGGGTTCGGTAAAATCAGTTACCCAGCGTGCCAGGAGTGCCGGGTTGTTCATGGTTTTAAAAGGCACATAAGCCGCCAGGTTGCCACCATAACGATCGCCCAACTGCTTGGCGGCATACATCACGTAAAAGGGATTGGGTAGCGATGTAAAGGACGATGTAAAACCATCGGTCGTGCCATTGTCATAATGCTCGGCGTATTCAATCTGGTAACTAGCACTCAGGTTGTCGTCCCTGAAATTGATCAGCGTAAAATCGCTGTTATCAACCGGACGCAGTAAGCTTTGTAAAAAGTTAGAGAGATCGGCTTTGATGATGCCCTCGTTATTGGGCCGATTGATGGCAGTAATGGTGTTTTGATGCCCGGTAAGCTTATCCTGGTAGGTGATACGGGTAATTACATGATAATACGGCCGCATGCTGTTGATATTGATATAGCCTGTGGCATTGCCATTGTAAGGTGTGGTAATGGTAATTTCGTTGTAATTACCCACTTTATCAACCACGTAAACACCCTGGTATGCACCGGCGCTTACATATACTTTGTCGCCGGTAATAACTTTGTATTTGGCTGTTTGGGGATCGAGCAGGGTGGTGTTTACGGCTATTTTGGCGTAACCCTTTTCGTTGTCCTGGGTAATGCTGATAATGCCAAAATCCTTACGCTGATAGGTGAACACAATAGGGTTAAAGGCCGCGTTCCAGCGGGAGATATGGCCTCCGCCCAGGTTCACTGAGGGATCATCGATCAATAAGCCCGATGTGGTGGGTATGGTAACAGCGGTTTGGGCTGTACAACCCAGCGGATTACTATCTTTGACCGATGGCTGAACCAGGCCGCCGCTCAATCCGGTAAATGTGGGTGATAACTGCCAGGAGGCACCGAAATTGTTACTGTACTGGATAGGCCCGTAGCTGGATGAAGCATTAATGGTGATCTGTGCGTCGGCTGCCCCAACGGCTGATTCAGGTTTATCTACATTAACGTAGTTTATCTTCAGATCACATACCGACGGATTGGTAGGTGGCGGCCCGTCTCCCGGTTGTAAGGAAACAATGGAAAACGTGGTATAAGTGCTGGATATCGGGTCACCCTGCGGACTGTAATGGCTTTCGCGCACTACTCCGCTGTATATTTTTACCGACTGACCGGGTACCGTTACAGTTTCGGTACTGGAGTAACCATCTGTGTTGATCTGGTAGGTTACCACACAGTTGTTACCGTTTGTGTATTGCCCGGTATTGGTATCGATGATGGATACCAATACGTCGGCGGTATCAATTTCGCCCCCGTTTTGGTCGGGGTAAACGGTTGTCCAGTTGGTTTCTTCTATGATAGCTCTTAAGCTCATGAGAGGTTCATTTTGAATTAGTGATTTAGTGAATTGGTGATTTAGTGAGTTATTGAATGGTGAGTTGTGAATTAATGGATAAATAATACAGTTGGAGTTTTAACTAATACACTTTTCAATTCAATAATTCACTAAATCACTAATTAATACCGTACATGGTTGATAGAGAAATGGTTAGGCCGATACCAGTAGTGTTGGCATCAAACTTATTATAAACCGGCTGACATTTGGCCTTGCTGCCTGCTTTGATGCGGAAGTACCGGCCGTCACCATCGCGGTATTTGGATGCTTTTACAATGAATTCATTGGCCAGGCGTAAAGCCTGGTTTACAAAAGTTTCGTTTTCGGCAGTGTACTGTCCAAACTCGGTTTGGTACAGGAATTCGATATAGGCGGTAAACACATTATCTACCGAACCGTTTACCTGGGGCGATACCTCTATGGGTTGCAAAGGGTACATGAATACACACGGAAAGGCCGCTATATCATCAGCAAGAGTATTCAATTCTGTTTGGGTACCATAGGCAAACGTGGGGCTGCCTGTTAAGGTTTGTACGATAGCTTCTATTTGGTTGCGCATAGGGTTTAATTATTGAATTAGTGATTTATTGAATTAGTGAGTGGTTGATTGAGTTGATTAAGTGAGCGGTGAGTATCAAGAATACTGGGAAATCCAACATTTTAATAAAATTCACTACTCACCGCTAACTACTCACCACCTCACTATACCTCCGCTGATACTCTGCTTCGGTTTTGTTGAGCAGGAGTTTGGTGAGTACACGTTCGTAAGGCATGTTCAGGATGGTATCCCATTTGGTTATATCGCCGCCGGCCAGTGAGTTGATGGTGTTGATGTATTTGAACTTCTCGAACGATTGGATACCCGCCCGTTTTTCCAGCGCAGTAGGAGCCGATGCCAGCAGCTTGTTTTCGGCCTCGATAAGTTGGGATAACAGGAAAAAAAATGACGCGCGATGGGCAGTGCCTCCGTTACCCGCATTTTTTTAATCTCGTTACAAAATTCCTCGGCCTGGTATTCATTGTACTTTTGCCCGGTGGCCCTGCAAAAAAAGTAATGGGCCAACACCTGGCAGCAGGCACTTAATGAGGGGTTAAAACGCTCCTGCCAGTCTTCATCGCCATACTGTTTTATGTGGTTATTAATCTCATCGGCTATAATATCTCTGGCCGCCATAAACGCCCCAGCCGGCTCAACAGAAAGATCACGACTTACTTTTACACATTTTCGCGTCTGCTTTTCCTGTGCATCATGTAAAATAAAAACAACCTCTTTGGGTATTACTTCGCTATTGTACAAGTGTTTAATCTGGTGCGATAAGGCCATTATGGTTTCGGTGAATACCTGGAAATCCTGGATATTTTTTACGTTATGTAATTCATCAACAGCAATGCCCGAAAGTATACTGATGGCTTCAATATCGCTTAGATCCGGTTTTTGTTGCATAGCCATTATTTGTCCGAGTGTTACCTCGTTTAGCTCCGTGGGGATTTTTACCACCAATTTGCCGGTGATTGTTTGGAGTGTTTTTTGGATCATGATTTATTTTGATTTCGGATGTTCGATTTCGGATTTATCAATTCGAGTCTATTGATGAGTGGAGTAGATAAAAGTTTGTAAACGTTTTTTATACGCCTACAAACTTTTAGATGCTTTTTTATGCTGTGAATAAAAGTTAAAAAGTTGTCAAAGCCGACCTTGTCCAACCTGTGCTCGTTTTAATATAAAAGTAATTATTGTCGTAAGCCTGGTCTCCAATTACTCCATGTGTATCTGCTGAAGATGATGGTGTATATTGGTAAGCTCCTATACTGCGCCATGATGTGCCGTTATATATCCATGCCACACTCAGGTTATTTAACGGGTTACTATTATAAGCTATAGTACCTGCGGGGTAGGCTGTTGAAGAAGGTGTGGTAGCAGTAAGGATAGAAGGAGGGGTTTGATAGTGTTTGCTAAAGGCGGTCCAGTTTAACGATCCGGTTGATTTACTGATATATACATCGGAACTGTCATTGGGCAGTGTTCCATTTATGCCGTAATTATCATATTTATATGGTAAACTAAACCTGCTTGTTACCCTTGACATTTCAACATTACTTCCCCAGTTTTCTGTAAAGGTTTTAGTTGTGCCGGCATCGGGTAATACATAAGATCCGTTTGGTAAATTTGTTACCATTTGATGATAGATCCCGATATTGCTGCCTATGCCTCCATTATTGGTTATTTTAAGTCTTACATAACCACTATCAGTTGGGCCCGACGGAGCAATCAAGGAAATTGTATTAGGATAGGTGCCATTTGAAGTATTTAAAGTGACTTTATCATAAATAACTCCGCTTTTTGAGTTTTCCAGATCAAAGGTAAAAGTGCCACTAACAGCAACTAAAGCTTGATAGGTGATGTATTGCTGAGAGCCTCCTAACGGGACAGCCGTGATATCCTGATAAACGGAAGATAAGCCCATAAAGGAAAGCTTTGCAGCAGAAGGTGTATTAACAGGTACTCCGCGTTGAACATTATAAAACGAAGTGCTGCCCGTCATAACCCATGGTTTAGGTGGCGTTTGATTCGAACCTGTTGTAGAACCCCATTCCGGGTATATCAATAAGTTTTGCGGTATACCGCTTTGAACCCATGTGGAGCCTGCCTCACTAAAACGTTTAGTAGTTTCAAAATTATGGGGAGCACCATATCTTTTTGATATAATATAAGGGGGAGTTATTGCTGTACCTCCATAGGGGTTTCTATTAAATGAACAATCAAGAAATGTAATATTTGAGGTCTCATTGCTGGCACTTTGTACAACATCGAGATTGTTAAATCCACCAAAATTGCAGTTCTTAAAATTATACTGTGATTGATCGCCCGTATTTATTGTTCCTGCTGTAGCGTTGATATACAGACTACCTAAATTTAGACTACTGATATTGCAATTCTCAAAGTTAACGATATACCTGGAATTGCTGCCTGTTGAATTGGCAATAACAGATACTCCTTTATCGGGCCTTAACGGCAGCTCCATCCCTTTGAAAGTAATTACTCCCTGCATATTAAATGTACCGTTATAGTTATATAGTATCTGTTGTACCCCTTCGGTTCTGCCTCCTTCAAAATTTATATTACCGCTTATACCGTGGTTAGTGATCAAGGTAGTAGGGTTACCCGTTGTATCAGGAGTACAGCTAAAGTTTGCGTCAATAACATGTATATCAAAGCCTAAGTTGCTGCCACCAATTTCAAACAGTGTTCCACCTGCGCGTACCTGACCCATCGGCTGAATAAATAAATGTGAAAATGATTGCCCGGTGGTACTATCCATGTAAAAAAACTTTTGCCCGCCGGCGCCGGCGCATTTCATAAATGTTATGAACTCTCCGTTCCGACCTGCTTGACCAAGTATTCCGTAAGATGTAGTAGCTCCGCGCACTATGATGCTTTCGAGATAAGGTTGTGAAAAGTTTGTCCCATTAAATAATACGCCATATGCTGCTGAATCAGGCAGACATTCCAGTGATATGTTTTTTAACTTTACTCTTACATATGCCCTGTTTTTGAATGTAATAATACCTACGTTAGATTTTTTGCCGGTGTACTGTATTAAAGTGCCCTGTGTTGCCGAGTATTCTTCGACTGTACCATTCATCTCGAAAGAACCATAATCTCCTAGCATAAGCGGCTGGCTGATATTATATTGACCCTCTGTTAAATTTAATAACCAATGGTTTTGCGCAGAAGCATTGATAGCTTGCTGTAACATTGCATAATTATCTGTTCCAGAAAAAGATGAGCCGACTGTAACGCCATCTGGTACTGCACCAAACCATGTGGCTTGTACGGCATTATCAAAACGCCTCTGCCAAAAACCACCGCCTTTTGCGGGGAATACTGTACCACTATCAGGTATAGCCGATGGCACCCAGGCAAACAAGCCGCCTCTTAGTTTATCGGTTACGTAAACCTGCTTTGATAATTTGGCATAGCTTTCAAGTGCATTTATTGTTGGTAAAGAGTAGGTATAGGATACACCAAGCTGATGTCCTGTACTGTCGGAATTTCCTACAGTGGTTTGCGCATTGGCCGTAAAAGCAAACACGGCTAATAAAATTGTAATTAACTTTTTCATTTGTATGTGATTTAATAATTTGAAAATTTGGCGACTATATATGGCTTATACAGTCTTAAAAAACCTTTTAAGTTGCTTGGTAGTATTGTTAATAGCTTAGCTTTTAAAGTCGCACGCTATACCAATCATCTGTTCAAAAACTCCGGTTCTTGATTGAGGTTTAGGAATAAAAGGCAAACGCGAGCTTAGTTTGTGCTCGTTATTGACCTTCAGCTTGTTTAAAGCCACGTAACGCAGTGGATCTATCAGGTGATTCCATTTGTCAACGGGTTGGTTAATGGTTTTGCCGGACTGATCTGTACGCCACTTATAACGGTTAAGCTCGTTACGTAGATTAACACTGTTGCGGGTTACATTTATTTTGTATCGTTTAAGTATGTCGATAGAGTTTTTGATGCTATCGGCACCCTTTTTAGCGCCGGTAATGTACCATCCCATACGTTTGAGGTCTTCTATTGATTTGGGCTCGGCACTATCGGCAATAATCTCCGTTGCTTTGCTTACACCACATGCTTTAAGTCGGTCGGCTATATCGGCATTGGTTAAGCCGGTTTCGTAAAACAGTTCATTTATCCAGAGCTCACCATTTTGCCGGTATACCAGCAGGCAGCCGGTTTCATCGTTAGTAAAACCAAAATCAAGGCCTGCGGCTATCAAACGGGCATCTTCGGGTATCTGATTGCATAGATACCAGTTGTTAAATATCAGGCCTGTAATTTTGCCGGTGATGCCCCGGGCGTATACCTTCCATAGTTCTATATCATCCTTTTTTAATGATTCGATCTTATCTCGCATAGATTGATCGAGGTAGGGGTTATGCCGGTGGTCAGAAATAATTAACTGCACATGGGACTGGCCTATCAGCTTTTCATGTACCCAGAAGCCGGTATTAGGGTTGTAATCAATAAAGATACGTTGTTTGGTACGCAGAGCCAGTTCGTGGTAAACATCCCAGGTTATACCATTGGCCTCGTTAACAAACAGATAGTCGCGCTTTCCCGATTTAGCGTCCTGGGCATTATCATAGCTTTTAAATTCAATGACACTGCCATTATTAAACTCAAAAAGCCTGTCGGTTTTATTAAAGCTTTTCACCATATCTTGTAAGCTGGTTGATTCCTGGTAGATGTTTAATGCGTCGCGCAGGGCTCCGGCTTTCAAATTTGGCACATCTTGCGCCACTATGGTGATCACTAGTTTAGAAGTCTGACAGGCCAGGCAGAATAAAACCTGTTCAATAGCATAAGTCTTGCCCGAACTGGTTCCACCCTGGTTTACAACCACCTGGGCGCTGGAGAAATAGTTTTGCCCAAAAAGTACCGATCCTCCCAGGCCGTTAAACGGGGGCGCATTGATATCATTCATCATGATTATGGAGTTAAGATTTATCTTATAAGCATAGGGCAGAGACGCAGTATGCTTTATATGTATATAATGCCATTTGGCATAAATGAACTCAAAAATACTAATAAATTTAGTTAAATCAAAATGTTTTTTGAGATTTCGGATTTGGGATGTTCGATTTCGGATTTATTTTGATTTTTAGTCAAAGTTGAAAATTCCTAAATCCCCAAAATCCGAAATCTCCATTCCGAAATCCGAAATCAAAGCATCACTTCCTTTTCGCTGCCCGCGGGTAGGAGGCCGGTATTCCGGATCTCCACCTGGAGGGTATTGTCAGTTTTGGAAGGCTTTTGTACCTCTGGTTTATCATTCCAGCCTAATGTTTTAAGCGCGAATATAACTCCGGTAGGTGTTTGGTATAAGCGCGACTCGTAAGCGGCTTCTAAGCGCAGGCGGCCACGTTTTAGTACATGGGCATGTTTTCCGTTAATCTCATAAGCTTCAAACTCTTGTTTGCTGCTAAAGCCAAGGAACAACGCCATGCCAGCTATGGTGGCAGATTCTGACTTCCGATCGCACACTTTTTGTACTGTTGAAGTGGGATCTTTTCCGTTATCTGGTTTTTGCCCCATAGGGGATGCGCCCTCAATGTATTTGAAATACTGCTCAATACGGTTGGCTAACACTGCCGCCGATTTTGAATAATAAGTGTGAATTTTCATTAATTAATGTTTGAATTGGTGAACAAGGGTTTTTGGAGTAAGGATTTTGGGAACAATAGCAAGGATTTCTGAACAGAGCAAACACTTTCGCTATTTAGTTTTTGCTGTTCCAAAAGTCTTTAATCCGAGAAATATGATATGAATGACAATTGGAATAATCACTAACAAATATCGGCAATAAATTTATGAAATGCTAATTTTTTTGGCAATTTATAATAAGGGGCTGATAAGTAGGTTGTTAATTTACAACTAGAGCGATTGTTACCCTGTTATAATTTAACCGGCACAAAATTCTTGTAACTATATATCCGCTTGCGCGTCTTACATTTCGGAAATAAGGTTTTATAATACAAAATTTAACGGTAAACTTTGTTTGATAGCTGTCAAATTAGTTTATTAAAACGGCCTTCTGGCTTATTATTTTTATTATTGCACCTGATAACCATTCATCTACCCTGGTACTATCATAATGCGCATACAAAAAATACTTGTTCTTATTTTTACTTTGGCAATTTTCTTTTCCAGTAATGAAAAAGTATGTGCGCAGGATACGCGATATATCCCTATCGGACATCCAAAATTTAAAGATACCTTAATTGTAGCTCACCCGGATACCACTTTTGAAAAAGATATTTTTGATGTTATCAAATCATTATTTGATAAAAACTACAAAGAAAGCAAGGCCGATTCGGTAACTACAAAACCGGTATTTTCCATTGTACCCGCAGTAGGCTATACCCTGCAAACAGATCTGGCTGTCACCTTATCGGGTAATGTGGTTTTTAGAACCGCCCCTAACACCCGTATATCTACCATTACTATTAATCCGGCCTATACGCAAAAAAAGCAGGTGATCATACCCTTGTTGTCAAACATATGGACAAAAGACAACAAGTATGATTTCATTGGCGATTTCAGGTTTTACAAGTATCCGCAAAGTACTTATGGACTGGGGAGCCATTCTAAGTTTGGGAATGAAAACCCGCTTGATTACTCATTTTTTCGTTTTTCTGAAACGGTATTGAAACAAATAGCCGGTAACTTTTACGCGGGCTTAGGCTATATTTTTGATGATCGCTGGAACATGTCAGAGCGGGGACAACTTAACGGCGGCGAATCTGATTATAAAAGATACGGACCCATTGCCCGGGCCATTTCAACAGGTATTACCTTTAACGCTTTGTTTGATAGCCGTGATAATTCTATAAACCCTTCCCGTGGCTTTTATGCATCGTTGCAATATCGCGATAATTACTCTTTTCTGGGGAGCACTGCTCCATGGCGCTCCCTGATTATTGATGTGCGTAAATATTATAAAGTCCCGGCAGAGTCTGATAATGTATTGGCTTTTTGGTCATACGATTGGCTGGTGCTCAACGGGCGCCCGGCCTATCTCGATTTGCCCGCTACCGGTTACGATCCCAATAACACCACCGGACGGGGATATATCCAGGGACGGTTCAGGGGAGCGCAAATGGTTTACCTGGAGAGTGAATACCGGTTTAAAATTACCCGCAACGGATTATTAGGTGGTGTAGCTTTCTTAAACGCGCAATCTTTCTCGGCTGCTCCCGGCTCGGGATTGCAAAGTATACAGCCCGGCTTTGGCCCCGGCTTACGGATCAAACTCAATAAAGTATCCAAAACTAATATTGCTATTGATTATGGCTTCGGTCGCGAAGGGTCCAGAGGCTTGTTTATTAACGTAGGCGAAGTATTTTAAAGATATTATTTACAATTATCTTTTTTATGGATATGTAATTACAATATTTTTTACGAGGTTAATAATAAAGCTCATTAATTGTAAAAAAATGTTAAATTTTTGTTTAAACTCACTAAATTGATAAAACTAAAGCTATTTATTATTAATTTTAGCTATCTATTAATCTATGAACGGTATAAGGTTTACTAAATGGTTATTTTCTGCTCTTTTGTTCATCTCGGTGGCTGTTTCGTCATGCCAAAAAGATGACAATGTAAAGAGTATAGATTCCACTAAGTCAATCGCCGCTGCGGATAGTGCCTCAAGCATGAGCGTTGTTAACACTCCTGGAAATTTTTTAGCAGGTAAGGGTACGCTGAAGATCACCATTGAAGATTCTACTTATACTTTTGATGCCGCTACAGACTCCGTAGCTTTTATCAATGTACATAGTGGTGATAGCAGGTATTTTGGTATTACTGCTATTAATAAAGCTCATACCATGAGCTTTGGCATCAGCTCTGTAGGTTTTGCTGCTGCTAATGTTAACAGTAAGGTGGCCGGTAGTCAATTCCTTTTTAAATTGGATGAGAAAAAGCCCGTAGTGCAATATACTTTAACTAAATACGGCGGCAAAGACGATTCCGGAAAGATCAGTATTGAAAAATACAATAATGATAATTTGATAGCTAAAGGAACATTCTTTACCTTTTTAGCCAAAGATGATAAGGCCAATTCTCCTTTTTACAGGGTTGAGGGCAGTTTTGAACTTCAACTTAAATAATTTAACTCCCGCCGATTTTTTTGCTGGTTTTTTTAATAATCTTCAAATATTTTTTGTTACGTAATTTGAAGGTAAAAAATACTAACATATCCGCTTATGCTTTACATTGCTGCCCGGAATGTGACCCTTTTTTCGTACCTTTACATAAATTTTAAGGAGATTAATGAAAGTATTTATAGCAGGGCTTCCTTTAGAAGTAGATGAGGCCGAATTAACAGCTGTTTTTGGTGATTTTGGGCCGGTTAAATCGCTCAGGATCATTAAAGATCGCGAAACAAAAGAGAGTAGGGGTTTTGGCTTTGTAGAGATGGTTAACGATAATGAAGCAAAAGAGGCTATAAGATGCATGAATGGTGCAAGTTATTATGGCCGGCGGATTACCGTTAATGTTGCTGAAGACAAAGGGCCTGGCTTTAATGGCGGTGGAAATGGTAGCACCACAAACAAAGGCAGCTTTAAACGTAACTAGTATAAGCTAAAATAAAAGTATTCTTTTTTGATATAAGCCGGATAATCCGGCTTTTTTTATGCTTGTTGAATTATTATTTATGCAGTTCTTGAAATTAATAAGCCTCAATCATTAATGAGCTGTTGTTATCAAGGGTTTCCAATAAATAATCAAGCTTTAAATTTAGCTCATCAAGCGGTATTTCCCCGCTCTTAAATGCAGTAGTAAGCAAACCCAGTTCGGTGGAGATATTGGGTGTTTCTATACCCAGATCGGCAGTAATATTGTTTAGTTGTCGCTGATTCTCTTCTAAGACATTAATTTTATATTCAGCCGCGGTGAGTAGGTATATTTTTTGTACATCATTGGAGTACAGGTGGTTGCTTACCTTGTTTTCTTGTTGTTTATTGAATACAACTAAAAGTATTGCAGCAACAATAGCGGTAATTACAAACATCATTACAGGTTCCATTTTTAAGTTTTATAATTGGGGTAACTGAAGCCCCGGGCTATCAGCAATTATTAAAATAAATATATGAGTATTATATGTTACTTATTACTATAATGTTGATAAATCGAAGAAATGTTAATAAGTATTTAAAATTTACTCCTCAGTTAAAAGGGTAGTATATATTTTCGTCTGTTTATAAAGTTTTATATGAATTGGGGTGGTTTATTTGTAAGAGCGTAGAGTATTGGGTTTATACAATATTTCTAAAGTCGTTTTTCATAACAGCAAAACCTTAACCCGGGTCTAAAACTCAGATCGATTTCACCTGCATATAAATAACCCAGTTTAGGAAATAGTTTTTGAGTAGCCTGATTGCTGGTATTGGTATCAATGCGTAATATTTTAATATCCCGAAGCTGTGCTTCGTTTTCGGCCTGTAATAATAAAGCAGCAGCAATACCTAATCCGCGATATTGGGGACTTACAGCAAGGCGATGCGTAACTAAGGCTATCTCTGTAATATCCCAGCCAACTTTAGCATACTCTGGTTCCTGATCTGTTGTTATAGCAGTAACACCTGCAATTTGTCCTTCTACCTCAGCTACCCAAAGTTGATTTTTGTTGATGTCTGTAGTAAACACAGTGCTATTAGGGTAATTATTGTCCCATTGAAGGTTCCCGGATGCTATCATTATGGGTACAACTTCCGCAATCAGTTTCATAATCTGAGGAACATCATTTAATGTGGCAAGACGGATCAGCATAAGAATATATTTATAGTATAAAGAAAGCCAAATTATAAAAATTGAATGCATCCATACAGGAATTTAATTAATATGTACTTCGTATGACTTTGAGTTTATTATTGGTGGTATTCGTAACTATAATTGTAATAGGTGATGATCTTAGGAGGGATAGGGCTGTTCCTTTTACCTATTGATGAGATTTGCGTTGTTTGATTTTTAGCTGTATGATAATAACCCATATCATAAGCAGTAGTATGGCATAAAATGCAATATTCTGTAATCTATTGCCAACACTGAGTGAGTGATCAATGAAATGTAGGGCTTTGGCCAGCATATCAATTGTGGTAAGTTTAAGTTACTAAGGTCTTATCGCTTTGTTTTACA